>NZ_ML122554.1:0-68863 GCF_003844195.1 Rummeliibacillus sp. TYF005 | reverse complement strand
GATTTGGGACAACTAACACCATCAAAAATAGAAAAAGCACTTTCATTGATCAACAATCGACCAAGAAAGTGCCTCAACTGGAACACCACGCAGGAAGCATTTGAATATCAGGTGGTGCAGTTAATTTGACAATCTATCATATAAAAAGAAGAGATTTAAGTTATTTATAGAATTAAATGAAAAATTAATTGTATGATTATTTAAAAATTCCCGTTACAAACTGCTTTTTTAAGTTAAAATATGTTATAGTGAAATACATATACTTTAGCGAGTTGAAGGGAGAAAGTGCTATGCGATATTTAACAGCAGGAGAATCACATGGTCCACAACTAACAACGATTATAGAAGGATTACCAGCGCAATTACCGCTAACGGCTGAGATGATCAATAAAGAATTAAAACGTCGCCAAGGTGGTCATGGAAGAGGCCGCCGTATGCAAATTGAGACAGATACGGTCGAAATTACTTCTGGTGTTCGACACGGCAAAACATTAGGATCTCCAATTGCTCTAGTTGTAAAAAATGATGATTGGAAACACTGGACAAAAATCATGGGGGCTGAACCTCTGCCAGATGATGTGAATCCAGATGATATAAAAAGAAAAATTACAAGACCTCGTCCAGGACACGCTGATTTAGTAGGTGGTATGAAATATGGACATCGTGATTTGCGGAATGTTCTTGAACGTTCTTCTGCTAGAGAAACAACCGTTAGGGTTGCAGTTGGTGCAGTAGCAAAAGCTTTGTTAAGTGAGTTAGGAATTCACATCGTTTCACATGTTACGGAAATTGGTGGCGTCATTGCAGACCCCAATAAGATTGCCCAAAAGTCTGTAGATGAGATTAGAGCAATAATTGAAGAGGATCCATGTTATTGTGCAGACAAAATTGCTTCTACAAAAATGGTAGAAGCGATTGATGAAGCAAAGAAAGCTGGCGATTCTATTGGTGGAGTTGTCGAAGTCATTGTAGAAGGATTACCAGCAGGAATCGGCTCTTATGTACAATATGATCGAAAATTAGATGCAAAATTAGCTGCAGCTATGTTAAGTATTAATGCGTTTAAAGGTGTTGAATTTGGATTAGGCTTTGAAATGGCACATTTAAAAGGCAGTGAAGTGCATGATGAGATTTTATGGTCAGAAGAGAATGGATATACAAGACGTACTAATCGTTTAGGTGGTCTAGAAGGCGGTATGTCAACAGGTATGCCAATTATTGTTCGAGGTGTTATGAAACCAATCCCGACTTTATATAAGCCGTTACAAAGTGTTGATATTGATACAAAAGAACCGTTTAAAGCTAGTGTTGAGCGTTCTGATAGTTGCGCAGTACCAGCGGCTTCTGTTGTAGCAGAACATGTTATTGCTTTTGAAATCGCAAAAGCCATTGTAGAACAATTCCATAGTGATCAAATTGAACAACTAAAAGCACAAATTGATGCTATGAAATTATATACGAAGGAGTTTTAAGAATGAATATTCCTGTTAAAGCACAATCACATGCTTATGAAGTACAAATTGGTAGCGGTAATTTTACAAAAGCTGTTCAGTCATTTGAAGGGGACATAGCTAAAGCAGATCAATTGATTGTTTTTACGGATGAACATATTTGGAAAATCTACGAAGAGAAATTCACACGAGAATTTCCATATACATTCAAAGTTTTTGTTTTACCAGGTGGAGAAGCATGTAAAACATTTGAAAATTATTTTGCTGCCCAAACCTTTTTACTCGAACAAAAGTGTACGCGAAAATCATTTCTATTTGCATTTGGTGGAGGAGCGGTAGGCGATTTAACAGGATTTGTTGCAGCTACCTTTATGAGAGGAATTCCGTTCATCCAATTACCAACAACTATTCTAGCTCACGATAGTGCAGTCGGTGGTAAAACAGCCATAAACCATCCATTAGGAAAGAATATGATTGGCGCTTTCTATCAACCTAAAGGAGTCATTTTTGATATTGACTTTCTAGAAAGTTTACCGAAGCGTGAAATTCGTTCTGGTATGGCAGAAGTGATTAAACATGCATTAATTTCTGATGAAAAATGGTTGCAACAATTGATGGAAACAACTTCTATTTTGTCATTATCTAAGGATCAATTAGAGAACAATCTAGAGCAAGGAATACGTGTTAAGGCATCCATTGTAGAACAAGATGAGGAAGAACATTCAGTTCGAAAGTTTTTGAACTTTGGTCATACATATGGTCATGCAATAGAAGCTGCTTCAGGGTTTGGAAGGGTTGCACATGGAGAAGCGGTTATGATTGGTATGGTATATGCGCTTCTTCTTAGCGAGCGATATGGAGAAATTTCACGTGCATTCACGATCGAATTTTTACAATTCGCTTTACGTAACGGCTATCCGTTTGAGGCTGTAGCAAACTTTACCTTTGATGAATTATTAGGTTATTTGATGAAAGATAAAAAGGCAGAATATGGTGAATTGCAATTTGTCTTATTACAAAAAGTAGGCCAACCATTTGTTCAAAAAATATCTCAACAAGAATGTCGTGAAATAGATCACGTTTTAAGAGGATTGCTAGAGGAGGTTGCTTATGATTAGAGGCGTAAGAGGTGCAGTAACAATTGAGTATGACGATGCCCAACTGGTTTTGCAGGAAACTGCTCATTTAATGCGTGAAATAATTATAGCTAATAATATTAAGCCAGAAAATGTTGCTTCAGTAATTGTTTCAACAACACCAGATATTGTATCAGCCTTTCCAGCGAAAGCAGTTCGTACGATAGAAAACTGGAATTATGTCCCTGTTATGTGTATGCATGAGATGAATGTTCCAGAGGCATTACCGCTGTGTATTCGTGTATTGGTACATGTCAATACGGAAGTTGAACAAGAAAAAATACAGCATATATATTTAAATGATGCAGTTAAGTTACGACCAGATTTAGCGAAATAAATGTTACCGAAAAGAGGAGATTTTTTATGAAATGGAAAGAACAGATTAACGGCATGAAAGCTTACCAACCAGGTAAATCAATTGATGCTGTAAAAAGAGAATTTGGATTAAATGAAATTGTAAAATTAGCTTCAAATGAAAATCCATTTGGCTGTTCCCCAAAAGTACATGAATTTTTAGCCAACGAATCTTTTAACTTTGCTTTATATCCAGATGGTTATGCTACAGATATGCGTGAAACTGTTGCAAAACATCTCGGTGTTTCAGGGGATGAACTTATTTTCGGTAACGGTTCAGATGAACTAATTAGTATTATTACACGAGCGCTTTTACACCCAGGTGTAAATACTGTAATGGGCAAACCAACCTTTTCTCAATATGCTCTAAATGCACGAATCGAAGGTGCAGAAATACGAGAAGTCCCATTAAAAGATGGTAATCATGATTTAGATGCGATGCTTCAAGAGATTGATGAAAATACCGCTGTTGTATGGGTATGTAGCCCAAATAATCCTACAGGAGTGGTAGTTGAAGATGCACCTTTAAAAGCATTTTTAGATCAAGTACCAAAAGATGTTTTAGTAGTATTAGACGAAGCTTATTTCGAATATGTTACAAACGATAAACACAAGGATACAATTCCATATATAAAGGATTATTCAAATGTTATTATTTTACGCACTTTCTCAAAGGCATATGGTCTAGCTGCATTCCGAGTAGGATATGGTATTGCTAATAAAGATTTAATCGCAAAACTTGATCCAGTAAGAGGACCATTTAATAACACAGTTTTAAGTCAAGCTGTTATTCAAGTTGCGTTAAAAGACCAAGAATATATTGAAAAATGTCGTGTTGAAAATACTAAAGGAAAAGAACAGATTGAGGCATATTGTGATGAGCGTCACTTACAATATTATCCAACTGATACGAATTTTATTTTAATGGAAGTGAAAATGGATAGTGATGTTGTATTCCAAAAATTAATGCAACGTGGGTTTATAATTCGTAGTGGTAATGCACTTGGAACACCAGGGTATATTCGTGTCACAATTGGAACACAAGCACAAAACGCAGGTTTACTAGCACAGTTAACAGCAGTATTAGAAGAAGAAGGCGTCTTTGCTTGAAGCAAACAGTCCTTGTCGTAGGGCTAGGCTTAATAGGTGGTTCAATTGCTCTAGCTCTCCAAAAATCGCCGAATATTCGCGTGATTGGATTTGATGTAAATGAAAATACTCTTCAAAGTGCTAAAGTGTTAGGCGTTGTGCAAGATGTAACGAAACAACCAGAAGTGGCTGTGAAAAATGTTGATATATTGCTTTTTGCCACACCTGTGAATGCAACAATTGAATGGATGGAAAAACTAAAAAATTGGGATTTACCTGAGAAGCTAATTATTACAGATACAGGAAGTACAAAATCATTAATAATGGAAAAAGCACTTGAGTTAAAAGACTTAGGTATTACATTTATCGGAGGTCATCCGATGGCAGGTTCTCATAAAAGTGGAGTACTTGCTGCAAAACCATATCTTTTTGAAAATGCTTATTATATGTTGACACCACTAGCTGATGAAGAAGAAAGTAATGTCCAACAATTAAAAGATGTTTTACAATATACACGTGCAAAACTAACAACAGTATTAGCGGATACTCATGATCAAATGACGTCTGTTGTAAGTCATTTTCCACATATTGTAGCAGCATCGTTAGTACATATGTTGGCTAATGAGAGTAAAGAAAATTCGTTGACAAAGCTTTTAGCAGCAGGTGGGTTTAGAGATATTACAAGGGTTGCATCATCCAATCCGATATTATGGCGTGACATTACATTGCAAAATCGTAAACAAATCGCAAACCAACTTGCAAATTGGCAGCAAGAAATGTCTAGAGTTCAAACATTGCTTGAAAATGGTGATAATCAGCAAATTGAAACATTTTTCGCAAAGGCAAAGCATTTTAGGGACGATCTTCCGAGCACATCGCAGGGGGCACTTTATTCTACCTATGATTTATATATAGATGTCCCGGATTACCCAGGTAGTATTGCTGAAATCACTGCTTATTTAGCTGATGAGCGAATTAGTATTACGAATATACGAATTGTAGAAACGCGTGAGGATGTTTTCGGAATATTGGTTGTTAGTTTCCAAAATGCAGATGATAGGGAAAAGGCGGCAGCTTGTATTGAAAAACGTAGCCCCTATGAGGTATATATATCCTAAAGGAGGTAGCAAATCATGGTAGAAGCAAGACTGAATTTTAAAAAGCCTGTGCTTAAAGGCAATATAAAAGTTCCAGGAGATAAATCCATTTCACATAGGGCTATTATGTTCGGAAGTATTGCAGAGGGCAAAACAACTGTGAGTGGCTTCTTATTGGGTGATGATTGTTTAAGTACGATAGAGTGCTTTAGAAAATTAGGTGTCAATATTGAGCTAGATGGCACAGATGTAGAGATTAATAGTAGAGGGATTATTAATTGGGAAGAACCTACAGATATATTGTATACAGGTAATTCCGGCACAACTACTCGTTTAATGCTTGGTCTACTATCAGGCTCTAATATACATTCTATTCTAAATGGAGATGCTTCAATCGCTAAAAGACCGATGAAACGTGTGATTACACCACTTCGAGAAATGGGTGCTCAAATTACAGGAAGAATGGACGGTCAATATACACCATTAGCGATAAAAGGTAGTCCGTTACACGCTATTGAATACACGATGCCAGTAGCTAGCGCTCAAGTAAAATCAGCTATCTTACTTGCAGGCATACAGGCAAAAGGAACGACAATTATCCATGAAAAAGACATATCAAGAGATCACACTGAAAGAATGCTTCGCCAGTTTGGCGCAGACGTTTCTGTCGAAGAAGGAACGATTTTCTTTAAAGGTGGTCAAACTTTACAAGCAACTCATGTAGAGGTACCAGGTGATATATCGTCTGCAGCATTCTTTTTAGTTGCGGGTGCAATGGCTGAAAATAGTGAAATAATTTTGCGCAATGTCGGTTTTAATCCTTCAAGAACAGGAATTATAGATGTACTAGCTGCTATGGGTGCTAATATGGAAATCATTGTAGATGACGAAGATGCTGCGGAACCTATAGCGACTATTACAATCAGAACATCAGATTTAGTAGGTGTCACTATAGATGGAAATATTATTCCTCGATTAATCGATGAGATTCCGATTATCGCTCTGCTTGCAACAAAAGCAAAAGGAACGACAATTATTCGAGATGCAGCTGAGCTAAAAGTAAAAGAGACGGATCGAATTACAGCTGTTGTTACTGAATTGAAAAAATTAGGCGCTGATATTGAGGCTACAGAAGATGGCATGATTATTCACGGCTCTAAAGAACTACATGGTGGATCACTAAAAACGTATGGCGATCATCGAATTGGCATGATGGGTGCAATTGCGTCATTATTAATAGATGATGAAGTGACATTAGATGATGCTGACTGTATTGCGGTATCTTATCCTACATTCTTTGACGATATAAATAAGCTTATAAAATAGTAAAATTCCCAAAAAGCTCTCCTATATTAGGAGAGTTTTTCCTTGTATACAAAGCAGTAGTCATGTAGCATAATGTTAAAAGCAAAGTTGACCATTATGGAGTTAGCCTAAAGTATGGAAACTATTACAGTTTTTTTAGCTACTCGTAAAAGTTGATGTAGCCGATATATGAAGGTATTAAAAGTAGGATTAGGTGACAAAATGGAAATTCAAAAAAAAATGATTGATGCAATTCAAAAAGGAGACCTAGAGGGAATCCATAATTTGCTTGAAGATTTTAAAGTTCAAGTAGATCCAGACATGCAATATGAAGTAGTAGGTTTTCTGATGAATTTTGGCTTTTTAGATGAAGCTGATGAATTATTAGAGCACTTGCAATACTTATTTCCAGATGAGGCTCAACTGAAAATTGATCGTGCCACATTATTAATGGAACGAGAACAAGGGGATGCAGCATTAAACATTCTGATGGAAATTAGCCCAGAGGCAGAAGAATATCCACAAGCTTTACTTGCATTAGCAGATTACTATCAAATGCAGGGGTTATATGAAGCATCAGAGCAGCGTATAAATGAAGCATTAGATTTATTGCCAAATGAACCATTATTGCATTTTGCAAAAGCAGAGTTACTAATGGAAATGGGACGCTTTACTGAAGCAGCTCGTATATATCATGAATTGTATGAGGAACAAAGCGAAATTGCAGGAGTAAGATTAGTTGAGCGATTAGCTGAAGTACATCGTGCAGGCGCAGCATTTGAAGAGGCTCTAACGTTTTATATAAAAGCATTGGAAGATAATACTTCTCCTGATTTATTATTTGGAGCAGCTTATTCTGCATTCCAATCACAAATGTATGAAACTGCAATACGTTATGCGGAAGATTTGAAAACACTTGACCCAGATTATTTCTCTGCATATTTATTATTAGCTCAAAGTTATGCAATGCTTGAAAACAATAAAAAAGCATTAGAAGTAATTACAGAAGGTATATCTCGTGATGAATATGATAAAGAGTTGTATTTATTTGCAGGGAAGATGGCGCTTAAAAACAGTTTACCAAAAGAAGCTGAACAGTATTTACGACAAGCAATTGCATTAGATAGTGAATATATGGAAGCGATAATTACCCTAGTTTCTATTCTTTCTAAAGAAGAAAGAGATGAAGAAGTGGTTGAGCTCATTGAAAATTTAGAGAAGGAAAGTTTCGATTGGCCTACATTATCTATGTTCGCAGCCATCTCTTTCGATCGATTAGAAAATTATGAACGTGCATATGATTTTTATCAATTAGCATATAATGACCATAAGGAAGATCCATTATTCCTTGAAAAATATGCTTACTTCCTAATTGAAGATGGTAAACGAAATGAAGCAAAAGAAGTGGTAAATCAATTAATTGCTATTCAACCAGATGAACCTACTTGGCAAGATCTTTTACAAACTTTTGAATGAGAGGAGGCTCATACAAAATGACCGCATCCGTTTCTGTCTTGGACAAAAAAGAATTTGTCCGTTGGTTTTTAAAAAAGTACCAAATGAAACGTCGTGAGTGCGTATGGATTTTGAATTATCTGCTTGGTCATGATGAATTATTAGAGCATATTCATTTTGTAGAAGAAGCACATTACTGCCCACGAGCAATGGTTATGTCAACTACTGATTCATCTGGCATACCGTTTCGCTTCTATAGAGGTAATATAATGACAGCAGATGCGGAAAAATCCTTCCATGATTTAAGGCTTCATCCAGATGAAGCTATGTATATTCAATTGAATTTCCCAAAGGTTCCGCCAAGTAGAGAGTATTTAACCGTATTAGAGGAAAATCCATACATGCCTAATTATTTGCAAATTAGTGAGTCGGATCGACAGCTTGCAGAGGAAATTTTAAAAGATAGTATGAAAACATTCCAAGAAGAAGCAATATTAAAACAGATTGATGAAGCGTTAGATCAAAATGACAAAGAGAAGTTTTACAAGTTATCTGCATTACTTAATGTTATAAAAAATGTGGAAAAATAAAAAACTTCATCCATCATTGGATGAAGTTTTACTTTTGGAGGAATAGATATGTTTTGGACAAGCAAAGACATTGAAGAATTTTTAAAACAAAAAGAGTTTATCGATACAGCATTAGTTCCATTAGTTTTATTAGAAGGAAAAGATTTAGGTATAAAACAGAGTGCTTCTGGGGCAGAATTCTTAATGTCATTGACTAACTTTATTGAACAACAATTTAAAGGGCGTATTGTTTTAACTTCACCGATTACATACACAAAAGTAATGTCGAAAGAATCTTTAATCAGCTCAATTCAAGAGGAACTATTGGAAGCTGGTTTTAAATATATTTTCTTCATCACGTCTGATCATGATTGGACCCAATTTGTGATAAATTACGACATTATTTGGCTTCCTTCTATTCCATTGGGTGATATGGATCAAAAAGTTAAACAATCAGTACTTAGTGATCAGTTAAGACAAGTTATACCAATGCTATCTCAAAAGTGGGCAAAACAATAAATCTAGATTGAATGCAGATTCAATAAATGTTCACAAATGTGTATAAAACACTTGAATGCGTTATTGACCTTACATTTTACTTGATATATCATAGATATGTCCTAGTATTACTATTTTGTATAAGTTTGTCCGTTGGACTGACCTTAAGTTAGAGGGGGGAAAAGAATGAGTAACAATCGTGTCACAAGACGTCAATTTTTAAACTACACACTTACAGGTGTTGGTGGCTTCATGGCAGCTGGTATGTTAATGCCGATGGCTCGCTTTGCAGTTGATCCAATTCTTCAAAAGAAAGCAGGCGGAGACTTTGTACCTACTGACAAAAAAGTCTCAGAACTTTCAGAAACTCCTGTAAAAGTAGATTTCACATTCGAACAAGTTGACGCTTGGTACAAATCTGATGTTACAAACACAGCGTGGGTTTATAAAGATGGCGATAAAATTGTCGCACTTTCACCTGTATGTAAACATTTAGGCTGTACAGTAAACTGGGCTGGTGATACAGCACACAAAAACCAATTCTACTGCCCATGTCACGGTGGCCGTTATGAGAAAAACGGTAAAAACGTGGCAGGTACACCACCACTTGGTCCGTTAGACGAGTTTGAAGTAAAAGAAAAAGACGGTCTATTATTGATCGGAAAAACAAGAGCAAATACTTTAGTATAATTGTAAGGGGGTACGACATCAGTGCTTAATAAAATCTATGATTGGGTCGATGAACGCTTAGATATTACACCGATTTGGCGTGATATAGCCGACCATGAAGTTCCAGAGCACGTAAACCCTGCACACCATTTCTCTGCATTCGTATATTGTTTCGGCGGGTTAACGTTCTTCGTTACTGTTATTCAAATTTTATCAGGTATGTTCTTAACAATGTACTATGTACCAGATATTGAAAATGCATGGAAGTCTGTTTACTACCTTCAAAATGAGGTAGCATACGGTGAAATCGTGCGTGGTATGCACCACTGGGGCGCTTCCCTCGTAATTGTCATGATGTTCCTTCATACATTACGTGTATTCTTCACAGGTTCTTATAAAAAACCTCGTGAGTTAAACTGGATTGTTGGGGTACTAATTTTCTGTGTAATGTTAGGCCTTGGCTTTACAGGTTACCTACTACCATGGGACATGAAAGCATTGTTTGCAACAAAAGTAGGTATTCAAATTGCAGCATCAGTTCCTTTTATCGGTGAAGCAATCAAAATCCTTTTAGCTGGTGATTCAACAATCATCGGTGCACAAACATTAACTAGATTCTTTGCGATTCATGTATTCTTCTTACCAGCATGCTTACTTGCATTGCTTGCTGCTCACTTTATCATGATTCGTAGACAAGGGATATCTGGCCCATTGTAGTATTTACTACATATTTAGCCATTAATATTTCCTTAAGGAGGGGACAAAATGCATAAAGGAAAAGGAATGAAATTCGTAGGAGATACGCGAGTACCTAAAAAAGATAACAAAAACGTATATCCACCAGATTATTCCGAATATCCTGGTAAAACAGAACCATTCTGGCCAGACTTCTTATTAAAAGAATGGATGGTTGGTGCTGTATTTTTAGTTGGTTATCTAATTTTAACAGTTGCTCATCCATCTCCATTAGAAGGACAAGCAGATCCAACAAACACAAGCTATATTCCAATGCCGGACTGGTATTTCTTATTCTTATATCAATTGCTTAAATACGAATATGCTTCAGGTCCTTACAATACTATTGGTGCAATCGTTGTTCCAGCAATTGCGATTGGTGCTTTAATGTTAGCGCCATTCTTAGATAGAGGTCCTGAACGTAAACCTTTAAAACGACCATTGCCAGTAGCATTTATGCTATTAGCACTTGCCTCAATGGTATTCTTAACTTGGGAATCAGTTGTTAACCATGACTGGGCTGCAGCTAAGAAACAAGGTGAAATTGTTAAAGCTGTTGAAATTGACCAAGAAGATCCAGGTTATAAAGTATACGCTAAACAATCATGTATTAACTGCCATGGAGATAAACTTCAAGGTGGTGCAGGTCCTGCATTAACAGATACAGGCTTATCACCTGAAGAGATTACTAAAATCGCTCATGAAGGTAAGGGCGGTATGCCAGCAGGCCAATATAAGGGATCTGATGAAGATCTTCAAAAATTAGCTGAATTTATATCTGGTTTAAAAGCTGAATAATAGCTAGAAAGAAGAGTCAGGAAACTGACTCTTTTTTTCTATATACATAGACGAACCCTAGCAAAAAAGGTTATAACATAATTAGAATATTTTATCGAGGGGGTACCAATGAATAACTTATTTTCTCAAGTGTGGCAGATACTATCCCATAGGGCTTTTCTGTGGCTACTATTAACTGTCAATATTTTAGGAACAATTGGCGGATATATCTGGTATGGTGGACAATTATCTATAACAAGACCTCTTTTTTATATATTTGTTCCAGATAGTCCAACCGCTACTTTATTTTTTTCGATAGCTGTAATTGGATGGCTTTTAGGAAAAAATTGGCGCGTTATAGAAGCACTTGCACTTATTACTTTAGTGAAATATGGATTATGGGCTGTCGTTATGAACTTATTAGCAATCATAGAAATAGGTTCTATTGGTTTTCTTGGTTGGATGCTTGTTGTTTCTCATTTGGCAATGGCTATACAAGGAATTTTATATATACCTATGTACGATATTAAACTAACTCAAGTTAGTATTGCAGCAATCTGGACACTACATAATGATGTTATAGATTATGTTTTTGGCCAAATGCCAATCTATAGTATGCTTTCTGCCTATATGTCTGAAATTGGCTATTTTACATTTTGGTTGTCTATTGCTTGCATAGCATTAGCTTATTATGTTTCACGAAAAAGGATATCATTTGCGGCTAAAAAAGTTTCCCTTTAAAATGAGAGTAAGTAAGTAATAGGAGGATGGTTTAATTGTCAATAGCGATGTATATCGTGTATTTTGCTGTACTATTGTTATTACCGCTTTATGCTCAACGAAAGGTAATGAAAACCTATAAGCGGTATGCAGAGGTAAGATCTACTTCTGGTATGACAGGGGCGGAGGTAGCTAGAACAATTTTAGATAGTAATGGGTTAAGTAATGTAAGAGTTGTAGAAACTCCTGGTGTATTATCTGATCATTATGATCCTAGGAGTAAAACAGTTGCCTTATCATCTCAAAACTATCACAATGCTTCAGTTGCTGGTACTTCTGTAGCAGCTCATGAATGCGGACACGCTATTCAACATAAAGAAGCTTATGCATTCTTAACGCTTCGTTCAAAATTAGTGCCTGCAGCGAATATTTCTTCTAATTTATCTTGGATTTTCATCATGATTGGTATGCTTAGTTCATCAATGCGCTCATTAATGCTTATAGGTATAATCCTATTAGCAATCGGTGTGTTGTTCCAAATAGTGACTTTACCAGTCGAATTTGATGCATCTAAACGTGCTCTCAATCAGGTTGTTAGCCTAGGGATTATTAGAAACGAAGAAGAATCACATGCCAGAAAAGTATTAAGTGCAGCTGCATTAACATATGTTGCAGCAGCGGCAACAGCTGTTATGGAATTAGCACGTTTGTTGTTAATATACACCGGCTTGAATAATAATGAAGATTAGTAGTTAATTTAAAAAGCAGCGTGATTGGATAACCAATCACGCTGCTTTTTCTAATAATCTGATAAAAATATTATTTTATTCAATGGGTCTTTTTTGATCGTCTAAAGTAAACCCTTCACCACTGACATCATGAACTTCAGAAACAGATATGAATGCATGTGGGTCTATTGATAGTACAATACTTTTTAATCTAAACATCTCATTTTTTGCAACGACACAATAAATGACTTCTCGATCTTCTTTTGTATAATATCCATAGCCTTTTAAAAAAGTAACACCACGATCCATTTGCTTCGCTATTCGCTCTGCAATTTCGTGATTATGATTAGAGATGATAATTGCTCCTTTTGCGGCATAAGCCCCTTCTTGTACAAAGTCAATTACTTTGGCTGTTACAAAAACACAAACTAATGTATACATAACAGAACGAGCATCTAAATAAGTTGCCCAAGATAAAATAATGACAACTGCATCGAAGATAAACATCGTTTTTCCCATTGGCCAACCGAAGAATTTATTTACAAGTCGAGCGATAATATCTACTCCACCCGTTGTTCCACCAACGCGAAAGATAATTCCAAGTCCAACTCCAAGGAAGATACCCGCAAATAATGAAACAAGGAACATGTCGTCATGCAAATCGATAGGAAATTGATAAATTTGAAAAACTTTTAAGAAGACAGATACAGAAACGGTTCCGATAATTGTATAAGCAAAAGTTTTTTTTCCGAGTATTCGCCATCCAATGATAAACATTGGTATATTTAATACTAAGTTCATAATAGCAGGGTCTAGTTTGAATACATTGTATAGGATTAATGTAATACCGTTGAATCCACCTTCACCAAGATGATTTTGTATATTAAAATGTACAAAACCAAAACTGAAAATAGCTGCCCCTAGTATAATGAATAAAGTATTTTTTATTTTAATATTTGGCATTTAGTTTCACCTCAATTTTTAGTTGTAGAGTATAATAACGTTAATGTGTAGAAAAATATTCTAGTTTGAAGTTATCAATAATTTTTGTGCTAATTGGGAATGTTTCGTGTTTAGTTAGATATGTTCCGTTTAAATAGCTTCACAAGACTATATTATCATGCATTTTTGGTATTTTGACAACAACGTTGATAGTTATTTAGGATAGGAATAGGAGTAAACAGTAATTTAAACTTAAAAATAGGTTAATTTAATGACTAAAAACTATTCATTTAAACGTAACGTTTAATCAGACATTGTTCAATATGAAAGGATGAGATATAATGACGATTCGAGTTGTAATTGCTGGACCAAGAGGGAAAATGGGACAAGAAGCGGTACATACGGTTATGAATGATGATAATATGGAATTAGTAGCAGTACTAGACCATAAAGAATTAGCCCCGAACTTAGCACAATATGAAATGTTTCCAGATGAATACGATGTACCGGTATACACAGAGTTACATACGTTGTTTGATGTTATCCAAGCAGATGTTTTTGTCGATTTAACAACCCCTAAAGTAGGGTATGAACATACAAAAACAGCGCTATTTGCTGGGGTACGACCTGTAATTGGAACAACTGGTTTTTCAGATGCTCAATTAGAAGAACTTGTGTCTCTATCTAAAACTTCTGAGGTTGGTTGTATAATTGCTCCTAATTTTGCGATTGGTGCTGTTTTAATGATGAAGTTTGCTCAAATGGCGGCAAATTATTTTTCAGATGTTGAAATTATTGAAATGCACCATAATCGAAAATTAGATGCACCATCTGGTACCGGGGTGAAAACAGCCCAATTAATTGCCCAAAGTCGTGTGAAACATAAACAAGGCCATCCAGAAGAACACGAAAATATTGCAGGTGCGAGAGGCGCTGATATAGAAGGAATGCGTATTCACAGTGTTCGATTACCAGGTCTTGTAGCACATCAACAAGTTCTCTTCGGAGGAACAGGGGAGTTATTAACTATCCGTCATGATTCATTTGATCGTAAATCTTTTATGACAGGTGTGAAATTATCGATTGAAAAAGTTATGGGATTAAAAGAATTAGTCTATGGACTTGAAAATATTTTATAGTAGAGGGGCAGAATGCTATGAAGATTGCTTTAATTGCACATGATAAGAAAAAAAGTGATATGGTGCAATTTGTAACTGCATATCGCGATATCTTGGCACAACATGAATTATATGCAACAGGAACAACAGGGCAAAGAGTTATAGATGCTACAGGGTTAAGTGTACATCGCTTCCGCTCTGGTCCATTAGGTGGAGATCAACAAATAGGCGCAATGATTGCAAATAACGACATGGATATGGTAGTTTTCTTCCGTGATCCATTAACAGCACAACCACATGAACCAGATGTGTCAGCATTAATCCGTTTAAGTGATGTATACCAAATTCCATTGGCAACAAATATGGGAACTGCAGAAGTTTTGCTAAAAGGATTAGAAAAAGGTTTTATCGATTGGCGATTAATACAAGAAAGAAGAAAATAGAAAGGTAGTGGTCGGATGAAAAAACTTAAAATCGGTATCACATGCTATCCGACCGTTGGAGGCTCTGGTGTAATGGCTACAGAGCTTGGTAAAATGATGGCAGAAAGAGGGCATGAAGTACACTTTATTACCTCTAGTATGCCATTTAGACTAAATAAAATTTATCCAACAATTTTTTATCATGAAGTCCAAGTAAACAATTATTCCGTTTTTCAATATCCGCCATATGATATTGCTTTAGCAAGTAAAATGGCAGATGTTATTCAAAGTGAAGATTTAGATTTACTGCATGTCCATTATGCTATTCCACATGCTGTTTGTGCAGCATTAGCACGTGATATGTCAGGCAAGGATGTAGGTATAGTAACTACCCTACATGGTACAGATATAACGGTTTTAGGATATGATTCATCTTTAACAAGTGCTATTCGATATGGCATTGAGAAATCAGATATTGTAACTGCTGTGTCAAACTCTTTAAAACAGCAAACTTATGATTTGATTGAAACCGATAAACCAATTGAAACCATTTATAATTTTGTGGATGAACGCGAGTATTATCCAAAAGATGGAACTTTGTTGAAGGAAGAATTCGGTATACAAGAATATGAAAAAGTTTTAATACATGTTTCGAATTTTAGAAAAGTAAAACATGTACCGGATGTCATTCGAACATTTATAAAAGTAAGAGAAAAAATACCGGCTAAATTATTGTTGGTCGGTGATGGACCTGAGAAAAACCAAATTATGCAAGAAGTAAAAAAATGTCCATTTGCATCAGATATTTTATTTTTAGGAAAACAAGAAAATTTATCTGAGCTATATGCAATGAGTGATTTGAAGTTATTGATGTCTGAAAAAGAAGCGTTTGGTCTAGTGTTATTGGAAGCAATGGCATGTGGGGTACCAGGGATTGGAACGAATATTGGAGGAATACCTGAAGTTATACAGCATGGGGAAAATGGCTATATTGTAGAACTTGGTGATTGTGAAAAGGCAGCAGAATATGCAATAGGTCTATTATTGGATGAAGAAAAGCTTCGACAATTTAGAGAGACTGCAATTTTTACAGCGAATAATCAATTCCATTCTTCTAATATTGTGGAACAGTATGAAGCGCTCTATGAAAAGGTGGCACGAAAACATGATTGAACAAACCGCTTGGAAAGCAGCTTTTGACGTAATTGCATCACTTGAAGAGCATGGCTATGAGGCAGTTATTGTAGGTGGTGCAGTACGTGATTCTTTAAGAGGTCATCAGGCAAACGATGTAGATGTTGCGACGAATGCCGTTCCTGAAGAAGTGAAAACTGTTTTTAAGCGTACTGCTGATGTAGGAATCGCCCATGGAACAGTTCTAGTTATCCATCCACTTAGTCCTGTAGAAGTGACCACATATCGTACAGAAGGTACCTATCAAGACCATCGTCGACCAGATCAAGTCAACTTTGTGTCTTCTTTAGCGGAAGATTTAAAAAGACGTGATTTCACGATTAATGCAATGGCAATGACCGGACATCAAGAAATTATCGACTTATTTGGTGGTAAAGAGGATATTCAAAATGGTGTTATAAGAGCTGTTGGTGAACCAGTGGAACGGTTTAAAGAAGACGCATTAAGAATGCTTCGTGCCATTCGTTTTAGTTCTCAATTAGGATTTAAAATCGAGAAAGCAACATTCCAAGCAATATCAAAGCAAGCTCAGGATATCCATTTTATCGCAATTGAAAGGATAAAAGCAGAATTTGATAAAATCTTTACAAGTGAACATCCAGAAAAGGCCATCCAAAATATTCAACAATCTGGTTTAGCTAAATTTTTGCCTGGCGATTTTGATCAACAATCAGCTATATGGGAAAAGTTTAGAGCAAGTAAAGAGTCTTGGAAAGGATGGGCACTTTTTTGTCTTCTACAGCCCTCACAGGATATAGAAGTTTTGCGAGCATATAAATGCTCCAACTATGAAAAAAAACAGGTGGAAAATATTCTTATAGCTTATCAATTGTTAACTTCAACGGGATGGACAAAAAAAGATTACTTTACATTTGATATAGAAGTATTAACAATTGCTTATGAATTTTCAAGGGTTTTAGGAAAAATAGTTTTTGAACCAAAATCTAAATTAGAAATCGAACATATAAAATCAAATCTAGCAATACAGCATAAATCGGATTTAGTCATCACAGGACATGATTTGCTTAAATGGAGTAGTAAAAAAAGTGGACCATGGTTAAAGGAAACACTTGACCAAATCCTTATAGAAATTTTAGAAAATCGTTTACTGAATGAGAGACAACAGATAAAGGAATGGTATCTAAATGAGCTTACCCATTAAATATGAGCTTATCAAACGTTTAAGTGCTGCAAATGGTGATCCAATTTCAGGACAACAATTAGCAGATGACCTAAACATCTCAAGAACAGCAATCTGGAAGCATATGAAACAATTAGAGGAAGAAGGCTATAAATTTGAGTCTATCCGAAAAAAAGGATATATGATGCTATCGGCACCTGATACATTAGATCCGGCTAAAATTACAGCAGCACTTGAGACAGAACAATTCGGAAAGAAAATTATCTATGAAAAAACCCTATCTTCCACTCAAACTACAGCCCATCAACAGGCTCAAGATGGAGCACCTAATGGAACAGTGGTCATTTGTGAGGAACAAACAGAAGGCAGAGGTCGTTTAACGCGTCCTTGGAAATCACAAAGTGGTAAAGGAATTGCAATGAGTATTATTTTGCGTCCGAATGTTCCACCGTATGAAGCTCCACAATTTACATTAGTTGGTGCAGTTGCAGTCACATGTGCTATTCGGGATGTAGCTGGAATTCGTCCGGATATTAAGTGGCCTAACGATTTATTGATTAATGGTTTGAAATGTACGGGGATTTTAACAGAAATGCAAGCCGATCCAGATAGAGTTAATGCAATAATTATGGGGATTGGTATTAATGTAAACCACGATTCTCAAGATTTTGATGTAGATATTGCAAATATTGCAACGTCATTAAAAATAACTATTGGTAAGCAGATTGATCGTGCGGAACTTGTTGCGAAGATACTTTATTATTTAGAAAAATTTAGCAACCAGTATATTGCAGAAGGATTTACAAATATTAAAGCATTGTGGGAAGAATATTCCTGCACAATCGGTAGTCGCATCAAAGCAACAACTTTACGTGATGTTTTTGTTGGAAAAGCCATTGGTATAACCAATGAAGGTATTCTAAAGTTGCAACTTGATGATGGAACAATAAAAGAAATTTATTCAGCAGATATCGAACTTGAAAAATAAATATTGGCAATCGTTTTAATAATTGTTATAGTGGAATCACAGGACAGTATCTTTATAGAACTGTACCTTAGATTTGAGTTTCACTATAACAAAAAAATCTGCCTTGATCTTTGAAGACAGGGACGGAAGAAAACGATTCAATGTGATTACACTACCCTTCTGTCCATTTTTAGACAGAGGGGTTTTTGTTTTCTTCCCCAAAAAGGAGGAGAGAGTGTATGAAAAGTACAACTGAATTTCTAAAGATGAAAGAACGAAAAGAGAAAATCGTCATGTTAACTGCTTATGATTACCCTTCAGCTATGCTCGCTGAAAGCGCTGACATTGACATGATTTTAGTTGGAGATTCACTAGGAATGGTCGTTCTAGGCTATGATTCAACAGTAAATGTAACTTTAGATGATATGATTCATCATGGTAAAGCAACAAGAAGAGGCGCAAAAGATACGTTTATCGTAGTAGATATGCCATTTGGCAGTTATCATGGCGATGTAGGCGATACATTAAAAAATGCAGTCAAGCTATTTCAACAAACAGGCGCAAATGCTTTGAAATTAGAAGGTGCTGGCAATCTAGTGAATTCTATTAAGACACTAATATCAGCCGGTATTCCAATAGTTGGACATCTAGGGTTGCAGCCACAATCAGCTGCTGTGTTAGGGGGATATAAAGTACAAGGGAAAACAACTGAAGCAGCAGAAAAACTGATTCAAGATGCGCTTGAACTTCAAGAAGCAGGTGTCTGTGCTATCGTACTAGAATGTGTACCACACCAATTAGCAGGAATTGTAACTGAAAGATTAGACATTCCTGTTATTGGTATTGGAGCAGGTAAAGAGGTTGATGGACAGGTATTAGTATTCCATGACACATTATCATATGGTGGTCATCACGTTCCAAAATTTGTGAAAAAATTCGCAGATGTAGGTTTCGAAATAAGACATGGTGTCACTGCTTATAAAGATGCTGTTAAAAAAGGGGAATTTCCAGCACCTGAACATCAATTTTCAATGTCAGCAGAAGCTCTAGGTCATCTATATGGAGGAATTAAAAGATGAAAGTTGTCACAACCATCCTTGAATTACAACAAGAATTAGAAAAGCATAGAGAAACAAAGAAAAAAATTGCATTAGTTCCAACTATGGGCTTTTTACATGATGGTCATTTAACTTTAGCGAAAGCAGCAAGAGAAGAAAATGATCTAGTTGTAATGAGTGATTTTGTCAATCCTACACAATTTGGACCAAATGAAGACTATGATAGTTATCCAAGAGATTTAGAGCATGATATGAAATTGGCTACAGAAGCTGGTGTAGATTATTTGTTTGCTCCGACAGTAGAAGAAATGTATCCAACAGATGGAGGAATTCGATTTGAAGCAGGTCCTGCATCTAAAATTCTTTGTGGGGCAACAAGACCCATCCATTTTAATGGGGTTTTACAAGTTGTTTCAAAACTATTCCATATTGTTCAACCAACAAATGCTTATTTTGGGCAAAAGGATGCTCAACAATTAGCACTTATTAAAATGATGGTGAGAGATTATAATTTTCCAGTTACGATTTGCAGTGTGCCAATTGTTCGGGAAGAAGATGGCCTTGCGAAAAGCTCAAGAAATGTTTTTTTAACAGAGGAAGAAAGAGAACAGGCACCGAATATACAAAAAGCTTTGCAACAGGCAAAAGCAGAATTTGTAAAATCACACGATAAAGAAAAAGCAATACAAATAGCTGAAAAGATGATTGAAAGTGAAACATCAGGGAAAATTGACTATTTAGAATTACGTAGTTATCCGGATTTACAAGAAGTACATCCTGATACATGTCACTTTTTACTTGCGACAGCAGTTAATTTTTCAAACGTTAGATTAATAGACAATATTCTTTTTTCGATTGAGGAGACTAAATAATGTTAAAAATGATGATGACTTCGAAAATTCACCGTGCAACAGTTACTCAAGCCGATTTAAACTATGTGGGTAGTATTACAATAGATGCTGATTTACTTGATACGGTTGGAATTCTCCCAAACGAAAAAGTTCAAATTGTAAACAATAATAACGGAGCTCGCTTTGAAACTTATACAATTGCTGGTGAACGAGGTTCTGGAGTGATTTGTTTAAATGGCGCAGCGGCTAGGTTAGTTCAGCCAGGAGATATTGTTATAATCATAGGCTACAGTTATTTGACGCTGGAAGAGGCACAAAAAAATGAACCTAAAGTTGCCATACTAGATGAAAATAATAAAGTAAAACAATTAATTCACTATGAACCAGAAGCAACCGTTATGAATTAATTGTATAACTAGCTAGCAAGGGCTGTTTAATTAGTGTGAAAATCACTAACTAAACAGCCTTTTTGATGTTCATATCCTTAAAGATTATATTTTTGTAAAATAAAGAAAAATCATATTATTTACATTAATTGAAAATCCTTCAGAATATATTTTCCATTTATAATATTTTTCAATATAGATATTGCCGGTTCCTAAAATAAATAAAAACACATGGTATCAATTCAGCTATTCTCTTTGAAATATGATAAAATCATCAATATAACATGAACGGAAAGTTGTGAAGAATACATGGAAAGTCAAACTTATGCCATTGTCGATTTAGAAACAACTGGTCATTCCTCACAACAAGGAGACCGAATCATTCAAATCGCTATTGTATTAATGAAGGATTGGAAAGTTGTATCAACTTATTCATCGTTTGTAAATCCAGGTAAGGATATTCCTTTTTTTATACAAGATCTAACACATATATCAGATCAAGATGTTGAAAAAGCACCCACTTTTGAAGAACAAGCTGAAGAGATTTTTGAAATTTTGCAAGACACCATTTTTGTTGCACACAATACAGATTTTGACTTGCCATTCTTACAAGCGGAGTTTAAAAGAGCAGGCTTACCAAAATGGCTAGGAAAACATATGGATACTGTAGAATTATCAAAAATTCTTTTTCCAACAGCGTATAGCTTTAAGTTACAAGATATTACGATGGAGTTAGGAATTAGTTTAATACATGCTCACCGTGCTGATGATGATGCATTGGCTACCGCCTATTTACTAAAGAGTTGTTGGGAAAGGTTATTAACGTTGCCGCTAATAACTATTGAACAACTTCATTTGAGATCTTTTCGACTAAAATCGGATTTATCTCAACTTTTTTTAGATGCTATCCATAGGAAAAGAAGATTAACTCATGATTCAGATAAGCATAATTATTACCGTGATGTTGCGATAAAACAGCCTGTGGAAATTGTTAAATCTTATGATAAACAGCTGTATTATCCATCTTCTTTTAAGGAAAAGGAAAAACTTTTTGAGGAAGCATTTGATTCTTTTGAGGTACGTCCTGACCAATTTAAAATGATGGACATCGTTTGGCAAGCGCTTGTTACAAAACGAGAAATATTGACTGAAGCTTCAACAGGAATAGGTAAGACTCTTGCATACCTTATTCCAGCAATTATTTATGCTAAAAGGAATGCCTGTACGGTCGGTATTAGTTCATATACATCGCATCTGTTGGATCAACTCTTGCTAGAAGAATTACCTAAGGCGGAAACAATTTTAAATACTACTGTTTCTACAGCAATTGTTAAAGGAATGGAGCATTATATCGATATTGATCGTTTTTGTGATCTCTTACGAGTAGAAGATGACTCATATGATGAGAATTTCACGAAGATGCAAATTCTTGTCTGGTTACAAGGTACCGAAACAGGCGATTTAGGAGAAATCACCTTGTCTGGTGGAGGAAAATACCTTATAGACAAAATACGTCGAACTCATTCAACTGCTGAAACACATCAAAAGGGCGCCTATGACTTTTATATCCAAGCACTTTCAAATTGTAAAAAAGCTGATTTAGTCATTACAAACCATTCGATGATATTAGCAGATTTAGCAAGAGAAGAACCTGTTCTAAAAGATTTAGAAGGAATCATATTGGATGAGGGACATCAATTTTTGCAAGCAGCTACATTAAGAGATGAAAAAATTTTCTCCTATACACAGTGGAAGTATGACTTTGGTCAGCTTGGATCAACTGAAACAAAATCGTTGGAACATCCTTTTTACTTAGAGTTGTTACAAGAAGATAAAATACCACGTCGAAAATTGCAAAAGTTAGAATTCTTATTTAGTGAGATTGTTACGCTTTTTGATCAAGAAATCCATCGTCTAATACGAAAACTACCATTGCAAAAGACAAAAAATCGCCAGCATAAAAATAGTTACTTGTTATCAAGTATTCAATTAGAGCAACCTTTTGGAGAGCAATTTAGTCGTAAACTTATGGAATGGATTCATCTCGCTGAAACCATAACATCTATCTATTTACGTTACCCTGACGATTTATCGATAAAACAACAGGCAAATATTGCAGATTGGGAGTTTCAACTGAAAGAACTAAAAGTAAGAGCTGCAGAATGGGATGCTGTTTTTTTAAGTCATCTAGAAGAAGATACTGCTTGGATTGAAATTGATACAAGAAGTCTACCAGGAAGTCTGTATCTATTTAAAAGACCAATAAGAGTTGAAGATGAGATTACAAACGTATTGCAACGATTCCGTGGTCACTCTGGAATTGTTTGGACGTCTGGGACATTGACAGTTCCAAATGATGAACGGTTTATCGCACAACAATTGGGCCTTTCAGACGATATTCCTTTATATCAATTGCAGGCACCAAAATCTTATTATGATGGGGCAAGTGTCTACATTGTTGAAGATATGCCTGATATAAAAACAGTAACTCAATCAGCCTATATCGAAGCAGTAGCAGATGCAATTGTGCAAACAGTATTAGCTACACATGGAAGATGTTTTGTTTTATTTACTGCTCAAGATATGCTTAGAAAAACAGTGGAGCTAATCCAAGAGACGGGCATTCTTGATGACTATATGTTATTTGCACAAGGAATGTCTTCTGGAAGTCGGATGAGACTTTTAAAAATGTTCCAGCGTTTTGAACACTCTGTCCTTTTTGGAACGAATAGTTTCTGGGAAGGTGTTGACGTTCCAGGGGATGCACTTTCTGCAGTTATTGTAGTGCGTCTACCATTCTCTTCTCCAGAAGAACCATTTTTTAAGGCAAAAGCTGAGAAATTGTCAAGTAAAGGCTTGAATTCGTTCTATAGATTATCTTTACCAGAAGCGATACTAAGATTTAAACAAGGATTCGGAAGGCTTATTCGTTCATCACATGACAAGGGTGTGTTCATCGTCCTTGATCGACGTATTGAAACGAAATCATACGGAGAAGAATTTATTAAATCATTACCAGATATTCCAATCAAAAAAGTGTCGCTAGAACATATGGTCTATGAATTAGAAGATTGGTATAATAATTAAGGTAAAGTCAGTACGTTAATGAGCTGTCATTAAATAAGGAATAAATGAAACATAAGGTGATGTCATGAAAAACTGGATTAAGTTCTTCTCAATTTTTTTACTAATTCTAGCGTTATCGCTAGTTATCATAGTTGGATGGAAATCAAATGCTCCTTTTCATAGTGTAGAAAAAACTGCTAAAGCGGCAGTTTTACATAACCAACAACTAACTACAGTCACTGATACCTATGTCTACCATGGTAAAAAATCATATGTGACTGTAATAGGAAAAGATGATAAAGGAAAGAAAAAGGCTATTTTTGTTTCTCAAAATAATAGTAAAGAAAAGCCAATAGAAGTCTATCTAAAAGATGGAATTTCAAAAAAAGAAGCTATATCGGAAGCGACTAAAAAAGGTGATGTAAAAGAGATTCTACACACAAAATTAGGTGTGGAAAAACCAGGAATCGTATGGGAAATAACTTATCTAAACAAACAAGATAAGCTTAACTATGTATATATCATGTTCGAAAATGGACAATGGTGGAAGAGAATATTGAATTTATAATAATAACAATACTACCAGATCCTTAAATCTAACATGAAAAAGATCATTTCAAAAGAAATTTACGTGAAACTCGTATATAATAAAGATAAGTAATTCTGCATTGTATTTACATAATATTTATGCTGATACTTTTGAAGAATTAAATGGATCTATATCAAGACCCATAGCACAATGGAAAGACAAGTAAGTAATATAAATTACCTCGTGTCAATTCTAAAAAATAAGTATAGAATTTCATTGTCAAAACAACTTGAATACGCAGATATTAGGCATAAATAATTATTAGCTTAATGAATGCTTGAAATGCGGAGGTTAATATGGAAAAAATCACAATTCAAGACATGCCAAAACATGTTGGTGAAACAGTAAAAATTGGAGCTTGGTTAGCAAACAAAAGATCTAGCGGTAAAATTGCATTTTTACAATTACGCGATGGTTCAGGATTTGTTCAAGGAGTAGTTGTAAAAGCAAACGTATCAGAAGAAACATTTGCTACAGCGAAATCTATTCACCAAGAAACTTCACTTTATATCACTGGGGAAGTAACAGAGGATACTCGTTCATCATTTGGTTACGAACTTCAAGTGAAAGAAATCGAAGTAATTGCTGAATCTCATGATTATCCAATTACACCAAAAGAACATGGTGTTGAATTCTTAATGGATCATAGACACCTATGGTTACGTTCTAAAAAACAACATGCAAATATGAAAGTTCGTAATGAAATTATTCGTGCAACCTATGAATTTTTCAACAATAATGGATTTGCAAAAGTTGATCCTCCAATTCTAACTGGATCAGCTCCAGAAGGTACTTCTGAGCTTTTCCATACAAAATATTTTGATCAAGATGCATATCTTTCTCAATCTGGACAACTTTATATGGAAGCTGCAGCAATGGCACTTGGAAAGGTATTTTCTTTTGGTCCAACATTCCGAGCAGAAAAATCTAAAACCCGTCGCCATTTAATCGAGTTCTGGATGATTGAACCAGAGATGGCATTTGTAGAACATGATGAATCTCTTGAAATTCAAGAACAATATGTTTCATATATTGTCCAATCTGTACTAAAAAATTGTAAACTAGAATTAGAAATTCTAGGCCGTGATACATCTAAACTTGAAAAAGTACAAGCTCCATTCCCACGCATTTCATATGATGATGCGATCGATTTATTACACGAAAAAGGCTTTGATGATATTCAATGGGGAGACGACTTCGGTGCACCGCACGAAACTGCAATCGCTGAACATTTCGACAAACCTGTATTCATCACATGTTATCCAGTTGGTATTAAACCATTCTATATGCAACCACATCCTGATCGTGATGATGTTGTGCTTTGTGCAGATTTAATCGCTCCAGAAGGTTATGGTGAAATTATCGGTGGTTCAGAACGTATCTGGGATTATGATTTGATGAAAAAACGTATTGCAGATTATGGCTTAGACGAAGAAGCTTATGCATGGTATTTAGACTTACGTAAATATGGTTCAGTACCTCATTCAGGATTTGGTTTAGGTTTGGAACGTACAGTTGCATGGATTACAGGTGCAGAACATGTTCGTGAAACTATTCCATTCCCTCGTTTATTAAACCGTATTTATCCATAAGTAGTAGGTTAGCTTATATTATTATGTTGTAAATCACAAGAAGAACCGCTTAGGCGATTCTTCTTGTTCAATTTTAAAATAAAGGAGAGTTCGATGATATGAAAGAAGCAGAGCGTCTCCAAACTTGGATAGAGCGGGGAAGTGTTAATATTTCTCAGCTTTTTTTTCAGTTTTATAAGGAATTGCAAATCTCAGATGTAGAAGCGATGCTAATTATGCATTTGTATGCATTTCATGAAGAAGGAAATGAATTCCCTACACCTGCTAATATAGCTCAACGTATGAATATGACTGAAGATATGATCTCTACAAGTATGCAAAGACTTATGCAAAAGGGTTTCATGGAAATTCATCAAAAGTTAGATGACAATGGTGTACTTTATGAAGTGATTACCCTAATGCCTTTATGGAGTAGACTTCTGGATATTGTTCTTGTAAAAAGAGATACTGATCAAAATGAAGTAACAAAGTTAAAAGAAGGACAGTTATTTCAATTATTTGAACAAGAATTCGGAAGGTTCCTATCTCCTATGGAAACTGAAATGATTTCCATGTGGCTTGATCAAGATGGTCATTCTCCTGAAATTATTCGTCATGCATTAAAAGAAGCCGTTTTGTCTCAGAAGCTAAGTTTAAGGTATATCGACCGTATTCTTTTTGAATGGAAGAAGAATAATGTAAAAACTTTAGAAGATGTTGAAAAACAAAGCAAGAATTTCCGAAAAAATATTATTCCTAAAACTGTTGAACAGAAGTCCGCAAAAAAAGAGACAGAACAAAAGCCACCAGCAAGTAATGTCCCTTTTTATAACTGGCTAGATCGTCATAAGTGAGAGGTGGATTTAAATGTTAACAATTAAGCAGTGGGAATATTGTCTAGAAAAAATGGAAGAAATGTTTCCGGATGCTCATTGTGAATTAGTCCATGAAAATCCGTTCGAATTAACAATTGCGACTTTGCTGTCGGCACAGTGTACCGATGTACTTGTCAATAAAGTTACCGCTACATTGTTTAAAAAATATAAAACGCCTGAAGATTATTTAGCTGTCTCTTTAGAAGAACTCGAACAAGATATTCGCTCAATTGGTTTATATCGTAGTAAAGCGAAAAATATACAAAAACTTTGCCAACGTTTATTAGACGAATATAACGGTATTATTCCAGATTCACGTGAGGAATTAGTAACTTTACCTGGTGTAGGCCGTAAAACAGCTAATGTCGTTTTATCTGTTGCATTTGGACATCCTGCATTAGCAGTTGATACACATGTAGAACGTGTTACGAAACGATTAGGGCTTTGCAAATGGAAAGATAGTGTATTAGAAGTTGAAAATACTGTGATGAGAAAAACGCCAAAAGAAAAGTGGTCTAAAACTCACCACCAATTAATTTTCTTTGGTCGTTATCATTGTAAAGCACAAAATCCAAACTGTAGTGAATGTCCTTTATTTGAAATATGTAGGGAAGGACAAAAGAGAGCGAAGAAAGGTCTTGTGAAATAGATGATTGAGTGCAAAAAAGAAGCCATATTAAAAGAGCTCGTTGATGAGTGGATTATTAAATGGGAATCATTAAAACAAGAGATTCATCATTCACATACAGCTCGAGATGGTAAAGCTGGAGATATGATGAATAAAGGAATACAACTTTATGAATCTTTTATTATAAAAGCATCTAATGGACAAGATTATTTAGTAGAAAATGAGGATTACGAAATCTTACCGATCAATGCAATAGAAAGATTATCGTTTATCAAGTCCCGTCCGAGTCAATATGCATGTTATAGACAGTTGGATGAATTATTTATAGAAACGAAAAAAAGATGTGCAAGATTGCGTTTAAAACATTAACCAATATGATATATGTTAAGGCAGAATCATTTCCTCATGATTCTGCCTTTTTTTCATCATATGATGTAATTGCAATAATTAAAAAGGCTGTCAACAAGTTTTACCTATACTTGTTGACAGCCTAATATTATCTTAAGAAGCTATTGTTGACTTTCTAGTTCTTCGGGAGAGGAATTTCTTTTTATGCTATTTAGATTTGCTTTATTTTTTCCATTCCCATTCCCGTTATTCGATTGATTATTTTGTTGATTTGAATTTTCTGTTGTTTGATCATTTTGATCTGTATTCGTATTATCTTGGTCATTACCTTCAGAAGGTGTAGTTGGCGTTTCTGATTGATCTGGTGTAGTTGGTGTCTCCGTTTGATCAGGTTCTGTTACGTCAGGTTCAGGTTCAGGCTCAGATGCTTGGATCTGAATCGACGTTGTTGCCGCGCTACTTGTCTTACCACCAGCAATTGCTACAACGGAGAATACATATGTCTTTCCGCTTTCGGCACCACTATACGTGTAAGAATTTGAAGATGTTTCAGTTAAAGCTTGTGAACCTCCACCATCAACTGAGACTGAAATTTTAAAATTAGCTTTTTCGTCGTTAGTCGCTTCATGTGACCAAGTTAGATTAATGGCATTTGAATTAGCATCATATGTTGCCTTTAATCCAGATGGAGCATTTACTTTTTGTTCTTCATCTGTTGTTTCTTCTGGTTTTGTTGTAACCGGTTGTTGACCTTTTACATACAATTCACTTCCAACTCTTACAACTGAGTTTGGTTGAGTGAAATCAGGTGTTTCTGTATTTGCTGAAATTTGGGACATAACGGTTCTGAATAGTTGTTGTGGTAGAACACGTTCGGCACTTGTTGTAATTGGATTTTTATAATTAGTGTATCCACTCCATACAGCGATTGAATATTTAGATGTGTATCCTGCAAACCAAGAATCTGGTACAGATGACTCAGGGAGACCCCACTTACTAAAATCATCTGAACTATAGTTGGTTGTACCGGTTTTACCAGCAACATCTAATCCAGCGATACCTGCCGCAGTACCAGAAGCCCCGAATTTAGAGCTTACTACATCTCGCAACATATCTGTTACCATATATGCTGTGTAATCACTCATTGCAGGTACTGGATCTGGTGTATACGATTTAGCTGTTTTACCATCACGATAGACAATTTTCTTAATCGCATGAGGTTTAGTATAAATACCATTATTACCAAATGCAGCATAAGCACCAGCCATTTCAATAGGAGAAAGGTTGATTTTACCTCCACCAATTGCATCAGATTCAGTGACGTTACTTGCGTTAATACCAAGGTTCTTAACAAAAGATTTAGCTTTATCAGCACCAACTTCTTTAAATGTTTTAACAGCAGGAATATTACGTGAGTTATATAATGCTTGTCGAATTGTAATTGTTCCTTTGTATTGATGGTCAAAGTTATTAATTTGTTGGTTTGTTCCTGTGTAAGTCATTGGCTCATCAACGATTGTTTGGCCTGTAGACCATTTTAGATTTTCAATTGCAGGACCATAATCCATTAACGGTTTCATCGTAGAACCTGGTTGACGATTTGTTAACGCTTCTGCATAGTTAAATCCACGTTCAGGGCCGTAATCACGTCCGCCACCGACAGCTACAATAGCGCCTGTTTCTGTATCAATAACAGATAAGCCTGCTTGAATATCTTTTGTAGGGAAATTAGCATCATTATTCATCGTTTTTTCAACAATTTTTTGTGCTGATGTATCTAATGTTGTATATACATTCACACCATCCGCTAATGCTTTTTCATCCCCATTTTCTTCTAATTCTTTTAAGACAACGTCGATAAATGCATCGTACTTAGAAGAAGAGGCAGTTTTTCTTTTGTTTTCAGGAAGTAGACCTTCTGCTACATCAACTTTTTTAGCAGCTTCCATTTGCTCTTTTGTAATTTTTTTATGTTGATACATTAAACCTAAAACGATATTACGACGTTTTTCTGCACGATCTGGATTTTTAAATGGATTATAAGCATTAGGTGCTTGTGGCATCCCTGCTAAAAGTGCTTGTTGAGCTAAAGTTAAGTCTTTTAAATTTTTACCATAAAAGAATTTAGCAGCTGTTCCAAAACCATAGATACGACCGGACATTAATACTTTGTTAAAGTACATTTCGAAAATCTCTTCTTTTGAATATTCTCGTTCTAGTTGTACGGCTAAATATGCTTCTTGAGCCTTACGTTTTAATGTTTTCCCATTATTTAAAAATGAGTTTTTAATAACTTGTTGTGTTAAAGTACTACCACCTTGTGAGCCAAATCCAAAACGGAAATTAGCTAACACTGCACCACCTAAACGGACAAAGTCGATACCATGATGTTGGAAAAAACGTGAATCTTCAGTTGCGATAATTGCATCACGCATACTAGTTGGTATATCTTCGTATGCTACATGTTCACGTTCTTGATCGCCCATTGTATAAAATACTTTGCCATTATTATCAAAGAATTTTGATGATACTGGGTCTTTTAATAATTCTTCATCTAATTTAGGTGCTTGCGCTGCATAGAATGCAAACACTCCACCACCTATTGCAAACATTGCTATACCAATTGCTAAGATAGCAATGATAATTTTCTTAATCCATGAACGATTAGGTCCTTTGGGGCCTTTTGGTCCTTTCTTCTTTGTATGTCGCTTTCTCTGTTGTTCTTCTAGTTGCTTTCGTTGCCTACGAGAATTTATTTGTTGATCCACAACATTCTCCTCACTTTCTCATAACTACGATCAAGTTATGGTAGCAATTGTGTGATTGCTTTTAAATAATCTAATTTTGGAACAAGTCCTAGTTTTATTTCTATAGCTTGTTCCTCGAATTCACTCAAAGGAATTGATTTTCTACCACCTTCAAGCATTCGATTCCATGCTTTTAATAGCATTTCCAAAGGTACTACAAAATAGCGCTCTAAGGAAGAAAAACGTACTAATAAGAAGCATATTCCCTTCTGCTTTGCAGAAGACTCCATATGAGAGACTTGATGGGGATGGACATTTTTTAAAGGAAAAGATGTTTTATTTTCTGTTTCCTTTGCATCAAAGTCAATGTAGTAGCCATTATAAACACCATTGTAGTCGGTAGTGGATGGTGTTCGAAAATATGCTTCACGAATGACAGCGGCGCTTCTCGATGGGTACTCTACTTTGACGATTTGAATAGGAACAGGTTTCTTATGAATTACAGCAATATTCCTTTGTCGATAGAAATCATTGGTTTCATCTATTTCTTCTTCAAGAGTTCTCCCACGATTACTATAAGATAAATCCTTCTTTTTCGGAAGTTTTACCTCTAGTTTTTGGGTTGGCGAATATTTCTTCCCATTTGGATAACGAATAGTCATAAAAACACCTCATCTGCATTCTATAATACCATAAACCTTATAGGTTATATGATGAGAATTCCATTAGAAAATGTTAAAAAAAATTACTATTATCGTCGAATCTCCACTTGTTTTGTCCACTATAAAGGATTTGTTTTTTATATCTTGAAAGTTAACAGCAGGGAGGCGATGAAGATGCAAAGAATAGATAAGCTTATTACTTTAATTGATATGGTGGATAAACTATTAGAAAACAGAGTAAACCATGAGGAAGAAATGTATAATAAAACACTTGAAAGAAATATGAGATACGTTGCAAACCGCCTTGAATTGATTGAAGAACAAAAAGAATATTTGTTCGCTTTAAAGTAGTGAAATAACAACTTTTTTGATACACTTAAAATAGTAGAGGAAAATATATTTTGGAGGTGTGTATAATGTTACAAACATTAACAGACGAGTTATTAGATGAATGTAAAGAATGTTGGCAACGATTTTTGAAAATGAGAGAAACTGACACATCTCCAGATTTTTTTATAGATGTAAAGCCACATGCAGATTTGTATCATCAAAAATTGATCACCTGGCAAAAGGAAATAGAAACTTGGATTGATCAAGAAAAGCCAAAGTATATGCATAAAACACAAATTCGAAATGCTGTCGATGCAATGGATCAGTTTGTTGTGCAATCTTTTTATCAGAAAACAAGTAAAAAAAGATTATATCAATCGATTCAATCAGTTACATATACATTAGAAAGTTTGCAACGTATTTTACAAAAGGATGATTTAGATGATTAGTAAAAAGAAAACCATCGAAGAACTTTTACAAGAATGGCAAGCCAATCCCGAAATGCAAGATAGAGTTGAATATGTTCATACTATACCACCTAAACCAGCTAAATTAGTTGACTTTCCTAGTAAATTACATCCTTCATTAGTAAAAGCATTGCATAAGAGAGGGATAGATCAATTATATTCCCATCAGAGAGAAGCTTTTGAATATGCTATTAATGGCCAATCTTTTACTGCTGTAACACCTACTGCGTCAGGAAAATCACTTTGTTATCATTTACCGGTACTTCAAGCCATTTTGGAAAATAAAGCATCGAGAGCTTTATATTTATTTCCAACGAAAGCGCTTGCTCAAGATCAAAAAAGCGATTTAAATAATTTAATCGAAGATAGTGGTGAAGAAATTTTAAGTTATACATATGATGGAGATACTGCACCTGGAATTCGACAAAAGGTCCGCAAAGCAGGTCATATTGTGATGACTAATCCAGATATGTTGCATTCAGGCATATTACCGCATCATACAAAATGGGTCTCACTATTTGAAAATTTACAGTATATTGTGATAGATGAATTGCATACGTATAAGGGAGTATTTGGTTCACATGTAGCACATGTACTTAGACGTCTTCTTCGAATTTGTCATTTTTATGGGAGTCATCCAATTTTTATTTGTACATCTGCTACGATTAAAAACCCTAAGGAATTAGCAGAGACCTTGACCAATGCGCAGCATCAATTGATTTCACAAAATGGAGCACCAACTGGCAAGAAAACATTTTTGTTTTATAATCCTCCGATTATCCATCCAACTTTTGGCGTTCGTAGAAGTGCCATTTTAGAAGTGCGGGATTTAGCGAGAGATTTGTATAACTCTAATATCCAAACGATTATTTTCGCGAAAAGTCGGGTTCGTGTTGAAATGCTAGTTACTTATATGAAATCTTTGACTGCAAAGAAAATTCAAGATGAGACAATCCGAGGGTATCGAGGAGGATATCTACCATCTGAGAGACGGAAAATTGAAAAAGGATTAAGAGATGGTACTATACAATGTGTTGTTTCGACCAATGCGCTAGAATTGGGGGTAGACATTGGTCAATTGCAAGCATGTATTATGACAGGGTATCCTGGTAATATTGCAAGTGCATGGCAGCAAGCGGGACGCGCGGGAAGAAGACAAGATGACGCATTAATCATTTATGTTGCCCAATCTACGGCTTTGGACCAATATATTATTAAACATCCATATTATTTATTTGAAAGTACCCCTGAAGAAGCAAGGGTATATCCAGACAATATGTTAATACTGATGGATCATTTAAAATGTGCTGCTTTTGAATTACCGTTTTCTGTAAATGACACTTATGGAGAATTTGAAGTGCAAGATTTGTTAGAATATCTACAAGAAGAGGGTATTCTTATAAAGACTTCAGAAAAGTGGCATTGGATGAGTGATAGTTTTCCAGCACACGATATAAGCCTTAGATCAGCTTCGCAAGAAAACGTTGTGATTATTGATCAATCTATCCCTGCACAAACGAAAGTTATTGGTGAAATGGATCGTTACAGTGCATTGACATTGCTCCATGAAGAAGCTATCTATTTACATCAAGGAACGCAATTTCAGGTAGAAAAATTAGACTGGGATGAAAAAAAAGCATATGTACGTGAAGTGGATGTGGACTATTTTACAGATGCCAATTTAGCTGTAGAGTTGAAAGTAATCAGTGAAGATAAGAGTAGACAAATTGGGCATGCTGAAGTTGCGTTTGGAGATTTAATGACACTAGCTACTGCCACTATTTTCAAAAAAATACGTTTTGGAACGCATGATAATATCGGAAGTGGACCTATACATTTACCTCCTGAAGAACTACATACAAGTGGTACATGGTTATCTTTTGACCAGCCTGAAAATTGGAAAGAAGATGATTTGACAGGAGCTATGACAGGGGTAGCATATGCTATGAATAGCTTTATTCCACTATTATTACAAAGTGATCGTAGTGATGTTCATGTAGTTCCTCAAGTAAAAGCAACACATTCTGAAAAACCTACTTTTTTTGTTTATGATCGTTATCCAGGCGGAATAGGATTGAGCGAACGCATTTATGATCTATGGGATGAGCTTTTACACCATGTTTATGAACATGTTAAAAGTTGTCCATGTCAAAATGGATGTCCTTCTTGTATTGGAGCTCAAGATATTAGTGCTGAAGGAAAAAAACAGGTTTTAACTTTCTTAAAGACAATATTATTAGCAGAGTTGGATGATTAAATGTCATATGAAAATAAAATTCTTCAAATGAAGAAAATGCGAAAAAAAAAGCCAGAATCAGAACAAAATGCTGAAAAAGTATTCAAAAAACCTGATGTACCGACATATGCGAAACAATGGGAAGATGCAGGGTTAAAAAGAATTGATAATAAATTTGGAATTGTATTTTTGCTTGAAAAGCATTATTCAACTAATTATAAGCATGGTGATTTTTATTTAGGTGAACTATATAATGCATTTCAATTATGGAATAATACAGAGCAAAAACATCCGTTAGCACTAGAGAATGATAACAACTTAGTTTTTTACGATACGGAAACGACGGGATTAAAAGGTGTAGGCACACAGATTTTTTTGAATGGTATATTAGAAGCAGAGCCAGGTGGTTTTGTATTAAAACAATATGTTCTAGCAGATCCCAGCCATGAAGTAGCTTTCTTATGGGAGTCAAAATTATGGCAAGCCAATAAGACAATTGTTACATACAATGGCAAAAGCTTTGATTGGCCACAATTACAAACTCGTTTTACTTTGCATAGAAAAGATTTGCCTAAATTGCCTGAACAAAAGCAAATCGACCTACTACATGGTTCTAAGCGGATATGGAAAGATGATCTATCTCGTATGAAACTTTCTCAAGTAGAGGAAGAAAAATTAGGCTTTCATAGAATAGGTGATATACCGGGTTATCTTGCGCCTATTATCTATTTAGATGCTGTTAAGAATGGAAATCCTTCTACATTATTAAAGGTACTTGAACATAATGAATACGATTTGTTGTCATTAATAACACTTTATATACAAACTACAAAACTATTGTGTGAAGATATTAAAAAAGAATCCGCTACCACTTATACGAATATTGGAAAATGGTATGGGGATTTAGCTGAAACTGAAAAAAGTAGTGAATTATTAAAAAATGTTACAAAGCTATATAAGAGTGATGAAGCAGGATATGCATATTACCATCTTGCATTTCAACAAAAAAAGCAACAGCTTTTTGAACAAGCCTATTTATCATTTAAAAGCGCTATTCCATTCATTAAAGAAAGACAAAAAATTATTGCTTTGATTGAACTAGCTAAAATTGATGAGCATCGAAATAAAAATTATGAACAGGCAATTTATTATAGCCAACATGCTTATAAACTTGTGGAAAATAGCATAATATGGAACGATGAAATAAAATTCAAGAAGTTACGTGAGATAGAAAAAAGAATAGTTAGAAACGAAAGAAAAATATCATCACCTGGGAAATGAATAACTTTGCTAACAATGGAAGTAACAGAGATAGACTAGAGCGAAATGTGCTATAATTTTAAGACCTATATATATATGGAAGGAAGATGGAAATGGACATTAAATTATCTGCAAAGACGATATTAGATAAAGATTTTAAAACAGGAATTAGAGGTTATAGTCAGGATGAAGTAGATCAATTTCTAGATATTATTATCCAAGATTATGAATCTTTTGAGAAAGCATTAGCGAAAAAACAACAAGAGGTTGATGCATTGAAAAATGAATTGAAACAAGTTCAACTACAAGCAACAACGACTGAACCAAGACGCCAATCAACATCTTCAGCGTATACAAATAATACAAACTTTGATATTCTAAAACGAATTGCCAATTTAGAGAAGCATGTATTTGGCGACAAACTTTACGATTAATAGTAAATAGAAGCAAAGTTTTGAAGTGATTTGTTACGTATGTCAAGAAATTTTTTATTAAAATTCATTTAATAACTATTAACCCCTTGAAATTAATGAATAATAGGCATATAATAATCAAGTCATCATAAAAGAACAAGTAATCGCTGCAACGCTTGACGTTGTTGAGGAAAGTCCATGCTCGCACGGTTCTGAGATGACCGTAGTGTTCGTGCTTAGTGAATAAATAAGCTAAGGCAGTCTAATGGCTGACGGCGAGAGGAAAACCTAAGTCTCATTTGGGATATGGTTGAAACTCTATGAAAGTGCCACAGTGACGAAGTTATTACGGAAACGTAATAAGTGGAACGAGGTAAACCCCGCGAGTGAGCAACCCAAATTATGGTAGGGGCGTTCTCCTGAAGGAAATGAATGGATGGAGAGACAAAAGTGTTTTAACGCTTTTGTAGATAGATGATTACTACCCAGTAGTACGAGGCGAGAGCCGTTATAGTACTAGGGCACAAAACATGGCTTACGTTCTTTTAATGATGTTAAACTCGAATAGACAGGCTCTCCATTTTTTTGGAGAGCTTTTCTTTTAGGATATGGTGATAAATCTATGAATATTAGTAAAGATTTTCAAGAAACTCGTAAGATGTCAAGTACAATTAACAATTGCGAATACATAACACCAAAAATTCTCGAGGCTATTTCCGAAGGCGTAATGATTACAGATATAAATAGCAAAATTATCGATGTGAATCCTGCTTTTGAATTTGTAACGGGTTACAAAAAGGAAGAGGTTGTTGGTAAAAAACCAGATGTATTAAGATCAGGTGTTCAAGAAATAGAATTTTATAAGAATATGTGGAGTGAAATAACTCATAATGGTGAATGGCAAGGGGAAATTTGGAACCGAAGAAAAACAGGTGATATTTATCCTGAATGGCTAAAAATTATGAGCATTCACGATGAAACTGATAGAATAATAGGTTATTGTGGTGTATTTTCAGATCTATCAGATGAAAAAGAGATAGAAAGTGAACTGAAAAAACGTGCAATGACAGATTCTCTGACTGGTGTTTCAAATCGTTTTGCCTATAGTGAACGTATGAATGTTTTATTGAATTCTTCTAAAAACCATAATTATCAACATGCAGTCTTTTTCATTGATTTAGATAGATTTAAACAAGTGAATGATACATTAGGCCATGTAATTGGTGATCAGTTATTAATAGAAGTGACGAAGCGAATCCAAACATTACTTAAAAATAAAGATATTTTAGCTCGGTATGGTGGAGACGAATTCGTTATTACATTTACAGATATACATGATTCTCGTGAAGCTGTTTATTATGGGAAAAAGCTAGTTGAATTATTAGAAAAGCCTTTTTTAATTGAAGGTCAAAAAATATATATTTCTGCAAGTATAGGTATTAGTATTTATCCACATGATGGATTGGAAACGGAGATCTTAGTAAATAAAGCTGATAAAGCAATGTATTATGCTAAAGATAATGGTAAAAATCAATTTGTATTTTATTTTGATGAGTTAAAGACAGATGTAAAACGTGCTTTATTGTTAGACCAAGAGTTAAGAATGGCTATTAAAGATAATTGTTTTGAGCTCTACTATCAGCCTAAAATAGATATAAGGGAGCATCGTATTATCGGAGTTGAAGCTCTTGTAAGATGGAAGAATGAAAGACTTGGCAATGTACCTCCATCAGAATTCATTTCTTATGCTGAAGAGACAGGGCTAATAATCCCAATCAGTGAGTGTATTTTAGAATGTGCTTGTACTGATGCTCATACGCTTGAAAGAAAAGGTTTCAGGAATTTACCAATAGCAATTAATATTTCAAGTATTCATTTTCATCAACAGAATTTTATTCATTCAATAGAAAAAATCTTAGAGAAAAATAACCTACCAGCTAGAAAGTTTGAGCTAGAACTAACAGAGCGAACTATTATGGAAAATGAAAGAGAAACGATTCTAAAGCTGATAACATTAAAGCAAATGGGATTTAAACTATCGGTAGATGATTTTGGCACTGGCTATTCATCACTTAGTTATTTAGTACAATTCCCGTTGGACTATTTGAAAATCGATAGAAGCTTTATTCAGCAAATTTGTTCATTAAACGATAAACAAGCAGTTGTAGATGCGATTATTCAAATGGCTCATCGTCTAAAAATGAAAGTAATTGCAGAAGGTGTAGAACAACGCGAGCAAGTAAAATTGCTCGGGAAATTAGATTGTGATATGATTCAAGGATATTATTATTCAAGACCTCTTCCATTGAAAGAGTTTATGGAGTTTCTTGAATTTTGGGAATTAGAGTTAGAAGGGAAATAAGTATGACAAAATATCAATTAGTAGCGACAGCAGCAATGGGCTTAGAATCTATTGTAGCGGATGAGTTAAAATCTTTAGGCTATACAACACATACTGAAAATGGCAAAGTCTATTTCGAAGGTGATGAAAAAGATATTGCTAAAACAAATTTATGGTTACGAGTAGCAGACCGTGTAAAAATTGTTGCAGGCAAATTTCCCGCCAAAACATTTGAACAGCTATTTGAAGGTGTTCGAGCAATCGAATGGGAAAAGTATTTACCAGTAGACGCTGAATTTCCCGTTACAGGTAAATCAGTTAAGTCAAAATTATTTAGCGTACCAGACTGTCAAGCAATAACCAAAAAGGCAATTGTGGAACGTATGAAATATTACTATAAACGACTTGGGTTCTTAGAAGAAACAGGTCCAAAATATAAAATTGAAGTATCTATTTTAAAAGATGTAGCAACTTTAACAATTGATACGAGTGGAGCCGGCCTTCATAAACGTGGTTATCGTTTGAACCAAGGTGAGGCACCATTAAAAGAAACGTTGGCTGCTGCCCTCGTACTCATCTCAAAATGGCATCCTAACCGTCCATTTGTGGATCCATTCTGTGGTTCAGGTACAATTGCATTAGAAGCTGCTATGATTGGGCAAAATATGGCACCAGGCTATAATCGTGATTTTATAAGTGAAGACTGGCCATGGATGAAACAAAAAATTTGGGACGAAGTACGTATGGAAGTAGAAGATTTAGCAAATTACGATCAGCCTCTTCAAATTTTCGGTTCAGACATTGATCATCGAATGGTTGAAATTGCAAAAGAAAATGCGCGTGAAGCAGGATTTGCTGATTTGATATCATGGAAGCAAATGCAGGTGACGGATTTTACCACTAATCTTAGTGATGGTGTTATGGTAGGTAACCCACCTTATGGTGAACGTATTGGTGATAAAGAAGTACTAGAGAAAATGATTCGTGATATGGGCATGATGATGAGCAAATATCCTTCTTGGTCCGTATATATGCTATCATCAATGGAAAATTTTGAAGCTTTATATGGTAAAAAAGCTACGAAAAAACGTAAGCTCTTTAATGGATTTATCAAAACTGATTATTATCAATTTTGGGGAAAACGTACTCCAAAACACGATTAATCAAAAAATATAAAATATATTACTATTTAGTACTTAAAAAACATATTTTATATTGACATAAACTTGTCTATAATATTATAGAATCATTTTTGAATATGTATTAGACGGGAGGGGGGAACCCCTTCCGTTTCGTTGTCTGTATGAGAGGGGAATTTGAATGAGACAATCAATACCATTTGCCTTATCCAAAGATAAGTCTTTCTTTGATTCACTAGGAGACTGGATTGGCGATATTTTGTACGATGAACTACCTGAAAAAGGTTTAGAATGTCGTGATGAGCAAATTTTCATGGCATTTCAAATTGAAAAAGTATTAAAAGAAAAATCTGTACTGTTTGCTGAAGCAGGCGTAGGGACTGGAAAGACAATTGCATATCTCTTACCGGCAATAGCATATGCGCGTTATACAGGGAAACCAGCGTTAGTTGCCTGTGCAGATGAAACATTAATCGACCAGCTCGTAAAAGAGGGCGGCGATATAAATAAATTGCAAGAATTATTAGATTTAAATATTGACGTTCGATTAGCAAAATCTAGAGATCAATATTTATGTTTAAAACGTTATGAAGAAGCTGAAAAATTTTCTGATGGTGAATATTTAGATGATATTGCAGAAACAATTCCAGATGGTGTATTTGGACAAGGTACTTTAGGGTTGTATGGTCAACATAGTGATTATCCTAATATTAGTGATGAAGAATGGAACCTAGTAAATTATAATGCGATTCAACAATGTTCTGTCTGCGATCTTCGAAATCGTTGTGGACAAACTCTTCACCGAGCGCATTATCGTAAATCTACAGACTTAATCATTTGTTCTCAAGACTTCTTAATGGAACACATTGCAACAAAAGAGTCACGTGAGCGTGAAGGTCAATTAGCATTACTTCCAGAAGTATCTATGATTGTTTTAGATGAAGGACACTTATTGGAATATGCTGCGCAAAAAGCTATGACTTATAAAGTACAAGACTACACAATTGTACAATTACTTGATCACTTAATGGTGGATGGTTTACGTGAAAAGACCCTCATTACAATGGAACAATTACAAGATGGACACGAATTGTTCTTTGATCAGTTACGAGATGATGTGATTGAATCAGATGAAGATAGAAAACGTATAAAAAAATCACCAATGCTTATTAAATTAGGCAAAAAGATAATTGAAACAGTTGAAACTTTACTAGAAGAATTTGTGTTTGAATCCGAATTATACGTAATTCCAGAATACGAATTACGTATGGCCGAAGAATTTTTAGAACAATATGAAGCTGCTTTACGAATTTTTGTAGCACAAGGTGACGCTATTGATTGGTTAGAAGAAACGGATGGAGAAGAAACTTTAGTAATTATGCCACGCCTTATTACAGAAGTATTAGAGGAAAAAGTATTTTCTAAAAAAATTCCATATATATTCTCATCAGCAACTTTATCAATCAATAAAGATTTCAGTTATATCGCAGGCAGCTTAGGAATTAAAGAATATCAATCCTTCTCTGTTTCATCTCCATTTGATTATGAAGAAGCCATGCAGATATTCTTACATTATTTAAAACAATCGGAAAAGATACAAAGAGTTGAGAAATTGCTAGAAGAAGAAAAGCAAACCTTAATCTTATTTAAATCAAAACAAGCCATGCTAAGCTTTAAAGAGCATGTCCATGAATCCTTTAAATCTAAAATGGGCTTTGAAGGAGATCGAGAATTATCATCGATTGTCCGAGATTTCCAAGAAGGTAAATTACAAGTGCTTTGTTCCTACCATTTATGGGAAGGTTTAGATTTGCCAGAAGAAGCGCTAACTCGTGTGATTATTTTTGATTTGCCATTCCCACCAAATGATCCATTATTTGATGCTAAACGCGCATTTGCAGAAGATTCTTTCCGAGATGTAGATCTTCCGTTTATGTTATTACGAATACAGCAAGGTATGGGAAGACTTATTCGTACATCAAATGATTTTGGCGATATTCACATATTATTAAATGAAAACGAAGCACAATATAAAGATCAAATAGAGCCTATATTTGCTGTCCCAGCACAAGAATATAAATAACTATAATAATTATAAAAAGATCCGCATTCTCATTTGAGAAGCGGATCTTTTTTGGGGGAATTTTTAAATTACCAAAGCTTATAACCTTTAGAACCTAAAGGAGAATTTTGAATTATATCGTAGATTGGGAAAGTATAAGCGATTAAGATTAATGCTACTAAAATAACAATCCAAATTTTAAAGTTTTCTAAAATCGCTGGTGTTTTTTCAGCATTTTCTGCTACTGTTCCGATAGGGAATTCTTCTTCACCTTTAGGTGCAAACCAGCAAAGTTTTACAAAGATGAATAAGAAGATGATAATCCCGATGAATAATAATGTACCACCAACAGCTTGTGCCACTTGATAGGAAGCCCAAGTTTTAGCAATTTCAGCACCGCCGTAATCAGAGAATGCTGAACGACGAGGTGCGCCTAGTAAACCTTCAATATGCATAGAACTAGACATTATTGTCATACCTAAAGCCCAAATAATGGCTTGAATAATACCAAGTTGATTTAATTGTTTTGTTAATGTACGTCCTGTTAGGTGAGGGACTAACCAATAAGTTGCGCCAAAGAAAGTTAAAACTACTGCAGTTGCAACTGTTAAATGGAAATGCCCTGTTACCCAGATTGTGTTATGAATCAGTTGGTTCATTTGGTGAGAAGCATTAACAATACCACCAGCACCACCAGGGATGAAGATTAACATACCCATAAACGGTGCGAAGAATCGAGCATCGCCCCAAGGTAATTTTTTAAACCAACTAAATAAACCTTTACCGCCAAGTTCACGACCTCTTAATTCAAAAGAGGCAAATAAAGAGAATGCAGTTAAAAGTGATGGTATAACAACCATCATTGTTAAAACAACTTGTAAGAACTTCCATGATCCGTCAACACCTGGTTCAGTTAATTGGTGATGTAGACCAACTGGAATTGAGAAAATAACAAACATGATAAATGATAAACGAGCTAATGCATCGGAGAAGATTTTACCACCGATAACTTTAGGAACGACAACATACCAAACCATGTATGCAGGTAACAACCAGAAGTATACTAATGCATGACCAAATGACCAGAATAGTGTACGTGATAACAATATATCAATACGTTCAACTAGGCCGAGTGACCAAGGTAATAATTGGAATAAAACTTCAACGGCAACGCCAATTGTAGCTACAAACCACATTAAATTATTACAAACAACCATAAATGATAGAAGTGGAGATGTTTGGTTTGGATTTTCTTTACGCCATTGCATCCATCGAAGCGCTTGACCTAGACCACCAATCCAAGACCCTACTACAACAAGTGCTAAACCTAAATAGAAAATCCAGTGTGCTTGAAGTGGAGCATAAAATGTATAAAGAACAGATGCTTCATTTAAAAGGACCATAGTAGCTGACATTGCAGTACCAATTGTCATTGTCCAGAAGCCTATCCAACATATTAATCTTTGTTTTGGCGTTAATGTACCAGAAGTACGACTAACTCCTGCAATTTGGAAACCATAGATAAAGAATGTCGTTAAGATCAACCCTAGTAAAACACCATGAACGGTTAATACTTGATAATAACCAATGCCCCAAGGTAATTCGAAATGGCCTGAACGTACTAAAACTTGTAAGAGACCAGCTGTACCACCTAATAACAGAGCGATAAAAGCTACAAAAATATGAGCCATTGAAAGTTTAGCATCTTTAGGATCTACTTTTAAAATTTCCGCAGTTTTATTTGCCATTTTTCTTGAAACTGTTACATTTTCTTTAATTACTTTAGATTGATCGATTGTTGTTTGACTCATTTTTTATCCACCACCTTAAGCATAGAGTGCATTTGAGCATGACCAACACCACAATACTCATTACATACGATTAAGTACTCACCAGTTTTATCTACTGTTGTGGTGTATTCTGAAATGTAACCAGGTTCTAGCATCATGTTAACGTTTGTTCCTGAAATCTCAAAACCGTGAACAACGTCTTTAGAGGTAGCAATAAACTTTACTTTGGATCCTACAGGTACTTCTAATTCAGGTGGATTGTAATAGAAAGCAGAGGCCACAACTACTACTTCGTAATCCCAATCCTTTCCAGATACTTTATGTACACCTGGTTTGTTGAATGGTGCGATTTCATCAACCTTTTCGTGATTAATCGTATTCTTTGCACTCGGTGGATGGCTCCCATTATGAAATGCCATAATACCAGTAATCAATAAAAAAACGATTAGGGATCCAACACCGAATGTTAACCAATATTTTTCATACTTATGAAGATGCATAGTTTTCCCTTCTTTCTTTCAGTTTAAAAGCGATCAAGAAATAGACCAAAGCATGCAGCCCAAATGGCAACGATTATTATACCTACACCAGTGACTAGGTAAAGAGTGCCTTTTAAGTTTTCTTCTGGTTCGTGTTTGTTAGCCATAATATCCTCTCCTTTATTTAAGGCTTTCTTTTATTGCTCGAATTCATGATATAAAATATAAAGCGCTTTCGATGTGATAAAAGTCACACCTTAAAGCTGCATTTGTGAATGAAGTGTGAAAAAGAAATGATGAATTAGTGAAGAGATGTGGTAAGTTGTTTTTTAACCAGTTGTCATGCCCTTTTCAGTACAAAATAATTAGGTTTGAAAATAATTTCTAATTATTGGTTGAAATTACAGTTGTCTTAGTGTACTATCTAAATAGTACACTATAACGGAAGAGGCTAGAGTATGAGAAGATTTTGGGGATTATTCATTCGGGAGTGGCAAACATATTATAAGTGGTTATTATCCACATGTATTATTTGTATAGGAGTAACTGTAGGCATTCCTGTTTTAATAAAAAAATATATAGATGCATCTATAAATCAAGACAGTACCATTTTTATAATGGCGATAATAGTATGCATTCTTTCTTTTCTTATCGTATGTTTCCAATTTTTCACAAATCTCAAACATGAACTTCAACGTGTTGATATTTGGTTACATACCCCAGCACCATTTTATGAGTTAATAGGGGCAAAGGGTTTCTTTAGTCTTTTAACAAGTATAATTTTGACACTGATTATGTCTATTGAGGCAGTTATTGTTGCTTCTACCGAAAGTGATTTCTCGTTACTAGCGCAATTGGAATTTATTATTGGAATGATTTTCTTTTCTATAAGTTTCTTATTCAGTCTCTTACCTTTAACGCTATTAATGTTTTCGTGTTATGTAAAGATGAAAAAATGGATAGGGAAACTTTCCATTTTTACAGTGTTGATAATACTTTTTGGGATTGTTTATGGCTTGGTCAAAATAACAAGTTCAGCATTATATAGCAAATTATTTTTAACTGGTAAGAAATCAGGAGGATATATTGACAACTTTATTGATCCCATTGTTCAGGTATACGATGCTACTTTATTGGTTGATGACTTATATTGGCGTGAGGATCTATTAAATATATTCATATCTGTTTTAATGATTATTGTCAGCGTTAAATGGTGTAAAAAGGTGGTTACAGAATGACAGTGGATTTTTCAAGAGACAAACCTATTTACACACAACTTGTAGAAAAAATTTGTGGAGATATAATACGTGGAAATAGGAGATTAGGAGATAAAATGCCATCTGTACGTGAGTATGCGTTAGAAGTTGGTGTGAATGTTAATACAGTTCAAAGAGTATACAAGGAGCTGGAACAAATGGAATTAACTGAAACTAAACGAGGGCAAGGAACGTATATAACTAATGACAGGAACAAGGTGGATCATTTAAGAGAGCAGATGAAAGAAAAAATAGTTGAGCAATTTTTTCATAGTATTGAGGAATTTGGATTTACGAAAAAAGAAATAATGGAACAACTTCAAAAACAAGGAGAGGAAAATAAATGATTTCTGTCCAACAAGTGAAGTATCAATATGGCAAAAAAGTTGTACTTGAAGATGTTACGTTTACGTTGCCCGAAGGTAAGATTATTGGCCTAATCGGTGAAAATGGGTGTGGTAAATCTACTTTACTACGTTTGTTAGCAGGTGTTAAAAACCCTACTAAAGGAAAAATAGAGTTAGGTGGACAGGTAATAACACATCAAAGTGCTAAAGAAATAGCCTATTTGCCAGATATCGATGAATTCTATCCTCATTTAACTGGTGATGATATTTTTTCTTTCTATCAATCCCAATTTAATGACTTTTCAAAACAAAAAGCTGAGGAAATTGCGTTATTCTTACAGGTTGAAATCGACAAGAAAATGAAGAAGATGTCTAAAGGGCAAAGAGGACGCATTAAAATGGCAGCTACACTAGGCCGAAATGTTTCCGTTTATTTGATGGATGAACCTTTTTCTGGACTTGATCCGATGGTAAGGGAAGTTTTAATAAAGGGATTGATAAAGTTTTTAGATGGTAACAATCAAACCATTCTTCTGTCAACACATGAACTACATGAAGTGGAACCAATTCTAGATGGATTACTTCTATTAAAAGATGGCAAAGTTGCTTCTTTTGAAAACTTAGAAGTACTTCGAGAGGATTGGCAGCAAGATGCTACACAATGGATGAAAAAACAATATAGTAAAGGGTGATATGATGAAACCAATCGTAGAGTTAAAACATTTATCGAAAAATATTAAAGGTAAAGAAATTGTTAAAGATTTAAACATTGAGCTTTTCCCTGGTCAGATAACGGGTTTTTTAGGTCCTAATGGAGCTGGTAAAACAACAACTATTCGATTAATGACTGGACTAATGAAACCAACAGGTGGAGAGGTATTAATCGATGGTATTTCATTAGCTAAAGATTTTGAAAAGGCGATAAGTAAAGTAGGAGTAATTGTTGAAAATCCAGAGATGTATAAGTTTATGTCTGGCTACAAGAATTTACTTCACTTTGCTAGAATGCATGATAATGTAACGAAAGAAAGAATAGGAGAAGTAGTTAGTCTCGTTGGTCTTGAAAACCGAATACATGAGAAAGTATCAACATATTCGCTTGGAATGCGCCAAAGATTAGGACTAGCCCAGGCATTGTTACACCATCCAAAATTTTTAATATTAGATGAACCAACCAATGGATTAGATCCAGCTGGTATTCGTGAATTTAGAGAGCATCTTAGAACCATTGCCCAAAAGGAACAAGTATCTATTTTTGTCTCTAGTCATTTACTAGCTGAAATTGAATTGATATGTGACCGAATTGCTGTCATAAAAAGTGGTCAATTAATTGAAATTCGTGAAATGACTACAGAACAACAACCAATTTACTATCTTGAAGCAGGACCAGATAGTGAACAACTTTTAACAACACAAAATTATGTGTTTGAAAAGTTCGGAAATGGTTATTTAGTTTCAATTGATAGAGATGCAGTTCCAAAATTGATATCAAAATTATCAAGTGAGGGAATAGATATCTTCGCAATACAACCTCACCATCAATCATTAGAAGATCAATTCTTAGAAATCACTGGAGGTGGCCAAATTGTTAAAGCTTCTGCAAAATGAGTGGATGAAATTATGGCATAAAAAAGGTACATGGGTAATGTTGATCCTATTAATATTAGGAGTATTTGCATTTGCTGGTCTTTATAAATGGACAGGTAATTTAGAAAAAGAGAATTGGAAAGCGGCGGAAGAACAATCAATTAAAGAACAACAGTCAATGATTAGTGCTGGAGATTTATCAAAAGATGAACTACAAGAAGCAAAAGATTCTATCAAAATTTCTGAATATCGATTAAAGAATAATGTACCTCCAGTAGAAACAAAAAGTACAGAATCGTATATGGAAGAAGGTACAATTTTATTATCTTTTATTAGTTTATTTGGAACAATTATTGCAGCGGGCATAGTATCAAGCGAATTTTCAACCGGTACGATAAAAATGCTACTAACTCGTCCAATTAGTAGAGCAAAAATATTAACTTCTAAGCTTTTAACAGTTTTCATTTTTGTAATTACTTTGGCAGCCTTATCTTTGGTTTTAACTTTCATCTGTGGTTCCATCTTGTTTGGATCTTCAGACGGAACTGATTTAGTAATTGAAGGTAATAAAATAGTAGAAGCATCATCAATTGGTCATACCTTATATATGTATGTATTAAATTTTGGGGATATTTTTATGTCTGTAATTTTTGCATTTATGATTGGTAGTATTTTCCGTTCTAGCTCTTTAGCAATTGGACTTACACTGTTTATCAATTTTATGGGCGCAAGTCTGGTCATGCTCTTAAGTAAATATGAATTTGTTAAATATTTGTGGATCACAAATACTGACTTAACGCAATTTGAACCAGGCGGATTCTCTATTGTTGATGGATTAACAATGCCATTCTCTTTAACAATATTAGTGATTTATGCAATTATTTTCTTAGTAGCAAGTTTTATCACTTTTATAAAACGAGATGTAACAGCCTAAGATTAGGAATAAAAGCTGAGTACATTTTAGTTGTATAAATGAAATTCAATGGAAAAAAGGAGAACTCTGTATTATTTAAACAGTGGTTTTCTTTTTTTCTCTATTTTCCACTCAGGAGTTTTAGTATTCGGATTTACTATTTTGAATCAGTAAATTCTATAAAATGAAATAGAGGCACTTTCAGTTTTAAGATAAACTGAGGGTGCCTCTTCTTAGATTTAGTGATTTATATGCCTATAATTATTTATTAAATTGAAAAATCATCAGGAATAAACACCTTCAATTGTTTTGGACGTATATAAACTTGCTCGCCACGTTGTAACTTCAAAGAGTGAAATAGTTCTTTTGAAATCTCGGCTTCTAAGTATTCGTCTATATCTTGACGATGTAACTCGATTTGCACAATTGGACCGATGGCATGGATAAAAATAATTTTAGCAGGCACCATACCCTCTAAATTAGCTGTGCGTTCAATTTGAATATCATGAGGACGAACGTAACCGATTGCTTCTGTATCATGCTTTGCCAAAGTTTCATCAATTGGACCTGTATAACTACCGTGAACAAGCTGACCGTTTTTTAAACGTCCTTTAAAAAGGTTAACGTTTCCTAGAAAGTCATAAACAAATGGACTGTTTGGATGATCATATACATCTTCTGGTGTACCAACCTGTTCAATTTTCCCTTTGTTCATAACAACGATTCTGTCAGCTACATCTAAAGCTTCCTCCTGATCATGTGTAACAAAAATACTTGTAACATGAAACTCATTATGCATTTTACGGAGCCAACGTCTTAAATCCTTACGTACTTTTGCATCAAGAGCTCCGAAAGGCTCATCTAAAAGAAGAACTTTCGGTTCGACAGCAAGAGCCCGTGCAAGAGCAACGCGCTGTCTTTGGCCACCTGATAGTTGACTGGGATAGCGGTCAGCAAAATGTTCAAGCTTTACAAGTGATAAAAGTGTATGGACCTTATCGGCAATTTCTTTTTTTGATGGGCGGGTTTTTCGTGGCCGAACCTTTAGCCCGTATGCGACATTTTCGAATACTGTCATATGTTTAAAGAGCGCATAATGTTGAAAAACAAATCCAATATTACGTTCCTTTGCATTAATTTCTGTTATATTTTCACCATCAAATAAAATAGCACCTTCATCTAAATTTTCAAGGCCGGCAATGATGCGTAGTAAAGAGGTTTTCCCAGACCCAGATGGGCCAAGCAAAGCTATAAGTTCACCAGTTTCAATGTTTAAGGAGATATCATCCAATGCTTGAAAGTTTCCAAATTTCTTTTTTATATTTTGAATAGTAATACTCATTTTCAACCCTCCTATTGCTTTGTTCTCCATTCAATTATGTTCTTAATAATGATCGTAAATAGTGCTAATAAAGACATCAATGAAGCGACCGCGAATGCTGCCGAAAATTGATATTCATTGTATAAGACTTCTATATGTAGAGGCATAGTATTTGTTAATCCCCGAATATGGCCTGAAACGACTGAAACAGCACCAAATTCGCCCATTACGCGTGCATTACATAAAATAACTCCATATAATAGTCCCCATTTTATATTGGGAAGAGTAACCTTTAAGAAAGTTGTTAATGCACCAGCGCCCAAACTAATTGAGGCCTCTTCTTCCTGAGTTCCCTGTGTTTGCATAAGTGGAATAAGCTCTCGAGCAACAAACGGAACAGTGACAAAAAGTGAGGCTAAAATAATACCTGGAAGTGAAAAAATAATTTGAACATTATAATTCGATAAAAGGTCCCCAAATAGCCCTTCCGCACCGAAAAGTAAAATAAATACTAAACCTGCAATAACGGGAGATACAGCAAATGGGAGATCGATTAATGTCGTTAATAAATTTTTTCCACGAAAATTGAATTTAGTAATTGCCCAAGCAGCAGCTATACCAAATAGCGTGTTAATAGGTACAGCAATAACTGCTACTAGTAATGTTAATTTTATTGCGGAAAGTGCATCTGGTTCAGTAATAGACGCTATATACACATCTAGTCCTTTTTTAAAAGCAGTAATGAAAATTGTTACTAGAGGTAGTACTAAGAAAATTAAAAGAAATAAAAGTGAAATAGTCGTGAGTATCAAGCGTATAAGCCAGGGCTCTTTTAAAGTTGTATTTCCTATCTTTTGCTTAGAGGTAACCACAGTTTGTTCAATCGTCAATTTTTCCATGTTTCCTCCTCCTATACGCTATATTTCCGATTGGCAAGCCATTGAATAATATTCATAATCAGTAAGATCATGAACGAAGATATAAGTAGAACGATAGCTATTGCTGTTGCACCTGGATAATCATATTGTTCTAATTTCGTCATTATCAGTAAGGGTGTTATTTCTGTTTTCATCGGCATATTACCAGCGATAAAAACAACTGATCCATATTCACCAAGAGCTCGGGAAAAAGCAAGAGTAAAACCAGTTAGAATGGCAGGAATTAGTTCTGGAAAAATAACTTTTATGAAAGTTTTCCAACGATTCGCGCCAAGACTCGCAGATGCTTCTTCTGATTCAGTTGAAAAGTTTTGTAATACCGGTTGTACTGTTCGAACAACAAATGGTAACCCAATAAATGTTAGGGCAATAATAATTCCGATTGGAGTAAATGCGATTTTAAAAGGAAACAGGTTTCCAATCCAGCCGTTTGGTGCATAGAGGGCTGTTAGCGCAATACCTGCGACAGCAGTTGGAAGAGCAAATGGAAGGTCTACAAGACCATCCATAAGCTTTTTGCCAACAAAATCATAGCGAACAAGTACCCAAGCAATTATAGTACCAAAAAATACATTAATAATTGCCGCTAAAAAGGACGTTCCAAATGTTAATTTATATGATGCAACAACACGAGAATCACTTATAATTTTAATAAAATCATGCCAACTAAGTTGCATGGTATTCCAAAAAAGCATTGAAAGTGGCAATAGTATTAAAATACTTAAGTATAGTAAAGTAAAACCAATAGAAAGTTTAAAACCTGGAAGAACGGTCAATCTCTTTTTATGAAAAAAAGTAGTCGTCATCAAATCCCTCCTTACTAATTCTTAGGTGTATAAATGGAATCAAAAGTACCACCATCGCTGAAATGTTCTTTTTGTGCCTTTTGCCAGCCTCCAAAATCATCAATTTTAATTAGGTCGAGATTTGGAAAATGATCTTTATATTTTTCAAGGATTTTCTCATTACGTGGTCGATAATAATTTTTGGCAGCAATTTCTTGTCCTTCATCTGTATACAAATATTCTAAATAAGCTTTCGCTACTTTTTCAGTGCCTTTTGCTTTTGCATTTTTATCAACAACTGCTACAGGTGGTTCTGCTAGAATACTTAATGATGGAGTAATAATTTCAAATTTATCTTCACCTAGTTCTTTAAGAGATAGATAGGCCTCATTTTCCCATGCGATTAATACATCTCCAATTTGTCGCTCGGTAAATGTTGTAGTTGAACCACGCGCACCTGAGTCAAGTACCTCAACGTTGTTATAAAGCTTTTTCATGAAGTCTTTTATTTTCGCCTGATCACCTTGATATTTACGATCAGCATAGCCCCATGCAGCTAAATAATTCCAACGAGCTCCACCAGATGTTTTTGGATTTGGTGTAATAACTGATACACCTTTCTTTACAAGATCATTCCAGTCATGAATACTTTTGGGATTTCCTTTCCGAACAAGAAATACAATCGTTGATGTGTAAGGAGAGGAATGATCCGGTAATTCTTCTTGCCAGTCCTTGTTGATCAGATTTCGATTTGCTGCAATTTCATCGATATCGTAAGCAAGTGCTAGTGTTACAACATCTGCTTTTAATCCATCTATTACAGCTCTTCCTTGTTTTCCTGAACCACCATGTGATTGCTGAATTTTCACTGTCTGTCCAGTTTCATCTTTCCACTCTTTAATAAAGGATTTGTTGAACTCTTCATATAATTCTCTTGTTGGATCATATGAAACATTAAGTAGATTTATAGATTTGTTTGTTGTACTACCTGAACTGTTTTGTTCCGAACTAGAGCATCCACTAATCACCATTGCTAATGAACTTGCAGCTAAAAATGCAGCTAATTTTTTTGTTTTCTTCATAATTTTTTCACTCCTTTAAGATTTAATGTTTTTACAGCATCAGATTTTGATGAGCAGCTGAAAAAATAAAAAGGCTACATTCAATGATTTTTACCTTGTCATTGAATGTAGCCTTCAGTTTGTCTGATCAGCTCACTTTGCTTTATCCCGCATTAACGGGCAGTAAGTCCCCCCACCTCAAGATTGAGAGATAAATGAGAAAGATAGGTGGGGGATAACTGCCCGTAAAAGCCCGATTGGTTCAACTAACCATCAGTGAGGGATGAAGCACCTCTCACTGATGGAAGTTTCACTTTATGTAATATTAAAACACGTATTTCCAATTAGTCAACTATGAATTAAAAAATAATTATTATTTTCTGCATTCTTAGAATACTAGTTGACAGGTTGGTTATATATGATTTATACTTCGAACCAATTCACTTATTTGTGAATTAACTACATATGAAGCTGACCAGACAACTGGAGGCGCTTTTAATGGTTTTAGCCATTAGAGCGTCTTTTTTTATGGAAGGAGGACAATAAATGCTTACTTTTGAAACATTTGAAGAATCAAAGATTCCATCAATAGAACTAGATCCACAATATAAAGGAGCACTTGAAGTGTTAAAATGGAGCTTTGACACTTATAATGACAAACTTGTATATGGATGTAGCTTTGGGATTGAGGGGATTGTACTTATTGATCTCATTACAAAAGTAAAACCCGATGCACGTATTGTTTTTTTAGATACGAATCTTCATTTTCAGGAAACATACGACACGATTAAAAAGGTGAAAGAAAAACATCCAAATCTTCGAATTGAACTGAAGCAGCCAAGTCTTTCACTCGAAGAACAAGCTTCTCAATTTGGCGAAAAACTTTGGGAAACCAATCCAAATGAGTGCTGCAGAATTCGAAAGATTGATCCATTATTCGAGGAATTATCGCATGCAACAGCTTGGATATCTGGACTACGAAGAGAACAAAGTCCAACACGAGCAAATACTGAGTATTTTAATAAAGATTCAAAATTTAAGGCAGTTAAAATTTGCCCACTTATTTATTGGACATGGAAAGATGTTTGGAGATATGTGGCTAAACATAATTTACCATACAACGTTTTACATGATCAGGGTTATCCAAGTATAGGGTGTGAAAAATGTACGAAGCCCGCTTGGACAGCTGAAGATTTACGGTCAGGTCGTTGGCAAAATACAGGAAAAACAGAATGTGGCCTACACAGCTAACTGGAGGAGGAACTAAATATGACAAATGCACCACATGGAGGTACTTTGATATCACGTTACAATCCATCATTAAAAACTTCTTCGATTAGTAAATCGATTACACTTGATGCAATTGCTTTGAGTGATTTGGAGCTTATAGGTATTGGGGGATATAGTCCAATTACGGGGTTCTTTAATGAGGAGGATTATACTTCTGTTGTTGAACGTTTACGACTTGCTGATGGAACGGTTTGGAGTATACCCATTACTTTACCTGTTATAGATAAAGAACTGGTTAATATAGAAATAGGCGATAAGGTAAAACTAGAAAAAGATGGAGTTACTTATGGAGTCATTAAGGTATCTTCTATTTATATACCAGATAAACAATTAGAAGCAAAGAATGTCTATGGTACAAATGATGCAGCGCATCCAGGTGTCGCAAAACTTTACTCACGACCAAATACTTATGTTGGAGGAGAAGTTACTTTAGTTCATAGACAAAAACCTGAGTTTGAAGAATATACATTTACACCCGCTGAAACAAGGGCTATTTTTGATGAAAAAGGTTGGAATACAATCGTTGGTTTCCAAACTAGAAATCCTGTTCATCGTGCACATGAATATATCCAAAAGGCTGCGTTAGAAACCATTGATGGTCTATTTTTAAATCCATTAGTAGGGGAAACAAAATCTGACGATATCTCTGCAGAAGTGCGGATGGAAAGTTATCAAGTATTACTTGAAAATTATTATCCTCAAAATCGTGTTCATTTAGGTATTTTCCCAGCAGCTATGCGATATGCAGGGCCAAGGGAGGCAATATTCCATGCTCTTGTTCGTAAAAACTATGGATGCACACATTTCATCGTTGGCCGCGATCATGCAGGTGTAGGTGATTATTATGGAACTTATGATGCGCAAAAAATCTTTGATCAATTTACAACAGAGGAGTTAGGCATTCAGCCTCTTAAATTTGAACATAGTTTCTATTGCACAGCATGTGAAGGAATGGCCACAACTAAGACATGTCCTCATGATCATGCACATCATATTATTCTATCTGGCACTAAAGTCCGTGAAATGCTTCGAAATGGAGAGGTACCACCAGCAACCTTTAGTCGTAAAGAAGTTGTCGAAGTGCTTATTAAAGGTATGAAAGAAAAGGCGAAAGCATAGGGGGAGTGCTAGATGACAAAAAATATTGTGTGGCATGAGGCATCAGTTACAAAAGAAGAACGTCAGAAGAAGAGTGGCCAAAAAAGTGTGATTCTATGGTTTACAGGTCTTTCGGCATCGGGCAAATCAACCATTGCTAATGCTTTTGCTCGTCAGGTCTTCAATCGTGGTAAAGAGATTTATGTACTCGATGGTGATAATATTAGGCATGGTTTAAATAAGGATCTAGGATTTGATGAAGAAAGTCGTAAGGAAAATATTCGTAGAATTGGAGAGGTTGCAAAATTATTTATAGATGCAGGACAAATCGTCTGTACAGCCTTTATTTCTCCTTATCGACAAGACAGAGAAGTCGTTCGACAATTAGTAGAAGATGGCGAATTTATCGAGGTATATGTAAAGGCATCGGTAGAGGAATGTGAAAAGCGTGATCCAAAGGGCTTGTATAAAAAAGCTAAAGCAGGAGAAATACAAAACTTTACAGGTATTTCAGCACCTTATGAAGCACCTATTGATCCAGAAATTATACTAGATACAGAAAAATACTCTTTAGAGGAATGTGTACAGCAGTTATTAAAAGAACTAAACATCAACTAGTGGATTAGTCGAACATCTGAGCCACCTAGCTATAAGCTAGGTGGCTTTACTTTCAAAATTGAAAAAATTTTGTAAAAAACATTGACAATGAATAATTACAAGATTAATATAAAATTCATAAAACCTATTAGTTTACTAAGTATTTGGGCGAGGGGGAAGCAAATGCCATTAACTAAGCAGGAAAAGTTAAAAGCCATTGAGAAAGCTATTGAAGGTATTCAATTCGGAGAAGTACAAATTACGATTCAAGATGGTGTGATTGTACAGATCAATCGAGTTGAAAAACAACGATTTCATAAGAATACAAAACATAAAATAAGAGACTAGGATAGCCGACTAGACAACTAGAGGCATTCAGCTATATGAATCTTTCACAGAATTGCTGTGGAGGTTTTTATAGCTGGGTGCCTTTTTTTAAAACTAAAATTCTACATCATAGAGGTGATGACATGGGGAAAGTATACATTGTTGGCGCAGGGCCAGGCGATATCGAGCTTATCACGGTGAAAGGCCTTCGCTGCATAAAAGAGGCAGACGTTATTCTATATGATCGATTAGTAAATCAGGAGTTATTAAATTATGCAAAATCTGGAGCAGAGCTTATATTTTGCGGTAAGCTTCCGAACCGTCATGCAATGATTCAGGAAAGTATAAATGAGTCTCTAGTACGATTTGCAATGGAAGGGAAGACAGTTACTCGCTTAAAGGGTGGTGATCCTTTCGTTTTCGGAAGAGGTGCAGAGGAAGCTGAAGTACTTGCCAATAAGGAAATTCCATTTGAAATTGTACCTGGTATTACATCAGGTATTGCTGCACCAGCCTATGCAGGTATTCCAGTAACGCATCGTGAACTAAGTTCAAGTTTTGCTATTGTAACCGGTCATCGGCAAAAAGATAAGGATGACAATTTAAAATGGGAAGCGCTCGTTCATATCGAAACACTTGCTATTTATATGGGGGTGAAAAATTTGCCATATATCGTATCACAACTTCTAAAGTTTGGACGTGCAAAAGAGACTCCTGTTGCACTAATACATTGGGGTACCTATGACAAACAGCAAACAGTAACGGGAACTCTAGAATCCATTGAAACTATAGTACAAGAATCCAATATTGCGAACCCTTCAATGATTGTTGTAGGTGACGTTGTCAAACTACATGAAAAAATACAATGGATTCAGGAACAAAAGGACAATAGTAAAAATTTCTCTGAATCAATAGCTCTCTAGGAGGGAACTATATGCAGGCAGTTATTTATATTGCACATGGTACTCGTGTTCAGGAAGGCATTGAAGAGGCTAAGGCTTTTGTTGAACGGGCTAAAAAACATATTGCAATACCATTACAAGAAATTTGTTTTTTAGAATTAGTAAAACCATCGATTGAGCAAACAATCGAGTACTGTATTAACAAAGGTGCAACTCAAATTGCGCTTATTCCTATTTTGTTACTTACTGCAAATCATGCAAAAAAGGATATTCCAGAAATAGTTAAACCATTACAAATAAAATATCCACATATTGTTTTTTCTTATGGTAAACCTTTCGGAATCCATCAAAAATTAATTGCCCAAATTTATGAGCGTATAGAAGAACAAACAACTGAAATAACTTCTGATGCAGAGATACTGCTCATTGGTAGGGGTAGCAGTGATCCATCAGTTGTTCGAGATTTTTTGGAAATTGCTACACGCTTTAAACTAAGATATGGTTTTCGTCATGTCAACATTGCTTTTTTATATGGAAATGGACCTTCATTTAGTAATGTTGTAGAAAAAATGACCAATTCACCAGATAAACCGTTGTTTATCGTCCCATATCTATTATTCCAGGGACTCCTTAGAAAGCATATAGAAAAAGAATTAGAGGGAATAGAGGTTGTGACGGTATGTAATAGTCTTGGTTATGGTGATTTAGTACTTGATGTTTTAGTAGAACGTACAAGAGAGGCTATAAAAGGATTACATACATCCTGTGCAAGTTAATATAGAAGAGGTGAAGAAATGACATTACAAGTGATTAATAGTCCATTTACAGAAAAGCAAGTTCAATTATTAAATGAATTGTTACCAAATTTAACGGAAAAGCAGAAGATTTGGCTAAATGGCTATTTAAGTGCGGCACAACAAGTTGAGGTAAATATTAAAGAAGAGTTAGAGATTCCAGTTTCACAGCAAACAGTAACAGCAACAATTTTATATGGTTCGCAAACAGGGAATTGCCAAAAACTAGCTGAGAAACTCGGTGCTTTACTAGAAGAACAGTCTGTTGAAGTTGAAGTTTCTTCGATGCTTGATTTTAAAGTGAGAAATTTAAAGAAACTGGATAATTTATTGATCATTACGAGCACTCATGGTGAGGGAGATGCACCAGATAATGCAATAGCCTTTTATGAATTTTTACATAGTAAACGGGCTCCGAAGCTTCCAGATTTGCATTACGCTGTTCTTGCACTTGGAGATAGTTCTTATGAATGGTTCTGTAAAACAGGTGCAGACTTCGATCTGAGACTTAAGGAACTTGGCGCACAGCAAATTATAGAGCGCGTAGATTGTGATTTAGATTATGAAGAATCAGCTGAGCAGTGGTTTAAATCATTGTCACAGAAGCTTGTACCTGTAAGAGACATAACTCCATCAGCTACACAAAATACGAATGAATCTAATTATTCAAAAAAACATCCTTATCAGGCAGAAATAATAGAAAAAATCAACTTAAACATGGATGGTTCCAACAAAGAAACGTATCATCTAGAGCTCTCATTAGAAGAGTCAGATATCAAATGGCAACCGGGTGATAGCATAGGAATTTTCCCACATAATCATCAGTCAGTTGTCGATGAGTTGATCGAAACAGCAGGTTTGAGTGGCGATGAATTTGTTCAATACAAAAAAGAAACATTGCCAATTAAAGAAGTGTTAAAAAATTCCGTTGAAATTACAGTTCTTACAAAACCATTGATTGAAAAGCTTGCACCTTATACGAACGGTGCGGAGGATCTTTTAAATGGGAAATGGAAGGAGTACAAGGAAGGGCGCTACTTAGCTGACTTATTCAAAGATTATAATTTTACAGGATCACCACAGGATCTTGTTGATATACTACGTCCAATTCCAGCTAGACTTTATAGTATTGCATCTAGTTATACAGCAAATCCAGATGAAGTTTCATTGTTAATAGGTAAAGTTTCTTATACTGCACATGATCACAAGCGAATTGGAGTTGCCTCAGGTGAGATTGCAGATCAACTAGAAATTGGAGATACAGTTTCAATTTTTGTCCAAGAAAATCCAAACTTTAAGCTTCCAGATGCCAAAACACCGATTATCATGATTGGAGCAGGTACAGGTGTTGCGCCTTTCCGATCATTTATTGAAGAAAGAGCAGAGCAGGATGCGGGAGATTCGTGGTTGTTCTTTGGTGAACAGCACTTCCTTACAGATTTTCTTTATCAAGTTGAATGGCTTCGCTATTTAGAAGAGGGAACATTGACGAAAATGGATGTAGCTTTTTCTCGAGATCATGAAGAAAAAATATATGTTCAGCACCGTTTACTTGAGAATGCAGAAGAAGTTTACGCATGGATAGAAAATGGAGCAGTTATTTATATATGTGGCGATGAAAAATCGATGGCTAAAGATGTACACAACACACTTATTCAAATTATTCAGCAACAAGGAAAGGTGTCCCTTGAAGAAGCTGAAAAGAAGCTAACTGAATTACAAAAAGAAAAAAGATACCAACGTGATGTTTACTAAAGGGGGCAGATTCATGACTGGAAAAATTGAAGCATCAAAGGGCACACCAAGTGTAAATGAAAAATATAAAGAAGATAGTAATTACTTAAGAGGTACAATAGCCCAATCTTTCAAAGAGCCTTTATCGGGGAAGATTCCAGAATCTGATCAGCAGCTTATAAAGTTCCATGGTAGCTATATGCAAGATAACCGTGATGAACGGTTAATACGTCAGCGTAAAAAGCTTGAGCCATCTTATCAATTTATGGTTCGAGTTCGAGTACCTGGAGGAGTTGCTACACCCGAACAATGGTTAATGATGGATGAAATGGCCAATACTTATGGTAATAATACGTTAAAAGTGACAACTCGCCAGACATTTCAAATTCATGGCATTTTGAAATGGAATGTTAAAGCCTATATGCAAAAAATGAATTCTGTTTTACTAGATTCTCTAGCTGCATGTGGAGACGTAAATAGAAATGTAATGAGTAATGTGAATCCACATCAATCTGCTTTTCATCAAGAAGTATATGAATGGTCAGTGAAACTTAGTGAACATTTACTTCCACACACGAAGGCATATCATGAAATTTGGTTAGATGGTGAAAAAGTTCTCGATACACCTCAAACGGAGGATGTAGAGCCAATCTATGGAGAGCATTATTTACCTCGTAAATTTAAAATAGGCTTAGCAATTCCACCAAGTAATGATGTAGATGTTTTTTCACAAGATATTGGAATTATTGCAATTGAAGAAAATGGACATTTAGTTGGGTTTAACATTGCAGTAGGCGGCGGTATGGGGATGACACATGGTGAGGAATCCACGTATCCACAACTTGGACGTTTAATCGGATTTGTTCCTAAGGAAAAGTTATTAATAACAGCAGAAAAAATTGTCACAATTCAACGTGATTATGGGAACCGCTCAAACCGAAAAAACGCGCGCTTCAAATATACAATCGATCGTGTAGGAATTGATTGGTTTAAAGAAGAGTTAACACGTCGAACCGGCTTTGAATTAGAAGAAACGAGAGAATTCCATTTCACTAGAACTGGTGATGAATATGGCTGGATAAAAGGAAATGATGGAAAATGGCATTATACGTTGTTTATCCAAAATGGTCGTATTAAGGATACAGAAGATTATCCACTTATGACAGGCCTTAGAGAAATTGCTAAAGTGCATAAAGGTGAATTTCGTATGACGCCAAACCAAAATGTAATGATTTCCAATATTTCGCCTCAAAGTAAGCGAAAAATTCAATCACTGATCGAACGCTATCATTTAACGGATGGTAAGCATTATTCAGCACTTCGCAGAAATTCTATAGCATGTACTTCGCTTCCTACATGTGGACTTGCAATGGCTGAAGCGGAACGCTATTTACCATCGCTTATAACCAAAATCGAAGAAATTATTGATGCAGCAGGGTTACATGATGAGGAAATTGTTATTCGTATGTCAGGCTGTCCTAATGGTTGCTCACGTGCAGCGCTTGCTGAAATTGGTTTTATCGGCAAGGGACCGGGGAAATATAATATGTATTTGGGAGCATCCTTCACAGGTGATCGCTTAAGTAAAATGTATCGTGAGAATATAGGTGAGGCAGAAATTTTAACGGAGTTAAAACCATTATTAAATCAATTTGCAAAAGAACGGGAAGACGGAGAACATTTCGGAGATTTTGTAGTACGCAAGGGTATTATTAAAGCTACAACGGATGGCACTAATTTTCATGCGTAAAATAATTTGAAAATTTTTTATTAAAAGCACAATAGTAGAATGTTTTAGAACAAAATACCTATAACAAGCCACCGGAATTTTACGTAATGAAATTTCCATGGCTTGTTTTTTTCTAAATTGTAGCTATCATTTTCTGTTATTGTGCGATTGTATTTTCAAGTTTCAATATAAAAAAATGGAAAACTGCATCGTGAAAGCAATTTCCCATTTTCAATAGATTTAAATTTCGTATATTTCAACTTTCTTTTGAAATATATATAGATCATGTTATGAATAATTTTGGACTGCATATGCTATTCAATAGGATCGACTGTCAATAAAACAGTTAAATCGCCTATACCATCAGCATTTACAGGAAGTTTAAAAGCGTGTTTAAAGCCGACAAGTTTTGTATTGCCCACCATTACTGTAGGCGGTGTAATATCTAGTTCTAAATTTTGTTCAGCAACATATGTACAAAGATTTCCGGCAACCATATTTCCAAATTCACCAGTAAATGATTCTAACATTTCTCCATCAAGTTGCATGCCAAACATCGCTTCGCCAATTGCACTAAATGTAGTTGTTGTAGAGTCAATGATAATGCGTCCCTTAATATCTCCAACCATTCCTATTAATACACCGATTTCGGATTGTTGATAAGGGTCAGAAGTAATGGCGGGAGATGAAACATGAACTTCTTTAGGTAGTACAGCTTTTAGTGAAAGAATTGTACTATTCAAAATAGCTTTTATTTGCTCCGATGTGCTCATTGTTATCTCCTTTTTAATGTGACCTTTTAATTATATTATCATGCTAACAAAAAATTTAATAGCAAACCTTGACGAATTTTAAAATATTTATTATGATTAAATCAATCAATTGAGAATGATTTTCATATTCAACAATGAATTTAAAATAAGAATAATTATAAAAAGGAGCGGTGAAAGTGGTTTATGCATTTATTGGTGCTACATTATTGATCTATGGGGCTATTGGAAAACATGTTTTTAATCAAACAACCGCACATTTAAAATAATTTCTCTAATCCTTCTATTAAATAGGGGGATTTTTTTTGCATTTGCATGGTAGAATGAATTTATCACTTATTAAAGGGGTAAATGAACGTTATGAAAGATTTCGAACAGCAATTACAAAAACTTTTAAAACAGACAGCAGTTCAATACTTAATTTATCAAAAAAATGAAGATCAAGAGCGATTACTAAAGACAAAATTATTTGCTGAGAAGCTTTTAAATAAGGAATATATGATTGCATTTGCTGGACATTTTTCTGCTGGTAAATCAAGTATGATTAATGCATTAACAGGAGAAGAACTTTTACCATCAAGTCCAATCCCTACAAGCGCCAATGTTGTAAAAGTACATAAATCTGATAAAGATTATGCCATTGCGTATTTAACGGACCAAGATCCTGTATTGTTCGATGAAAATTATGATATTCGGACAGTAAAGGAATTTGCGAAAAATGGAGCACTTGTTTCTCAAATAGAGATTGGACACGAAGATTCAGTTTTACCTGAAGGAATTACTGTAATGGACACACCTGGAGTCGATTCAACTGATGATGCACACAGGATGTCAACTGAATCAGCTTTACACTTGGCTGATATTGTCTTTTATGTAATGGATTACAATCATGTGCAATCTGAGTTGAATTTCCAATTCACAAAAAATCTAATGAAATATAATCCAAATGTTTTCCTAATCGTAAACCAAATCGATAAACACAAAGAAAATGAGCTATCCTTTGATGACTTTTCACAATCTGTTTACACTTCTTTTGCAAATTGGGGCGTAAATCCAAAAGGTATCTTCTTTACTTCACTGCGAGATCCATCAAATATTCATAATGATTTCAAACAAGTAAAAGAAATTGTGATGAATAGTATGAATGGTTGGCAAGAAAATTTGTTGAACGTAGCTGGAAAAACGTTGCAACAGCTCCACATAGAGCATGAAAGTTATTTGAAAACAAACAAACAAGAATTATTAGAAAACAATATAGATAAGCTTTCAAATGAAGAATGGAAAAATCATAAAGAAATCAGAGAAGAATACGACACTGTTTTGAATCAGTTAAAACTTTATTCATCTACAAATTGGCAACATAGTTTTGATCTAAAACGTGATGAACTTTTAGATAATGCTGAAGCTGCAATCGTACCATTCGAGTTACGTGAAAAACTAGAATTATATTTAGAGAGTATTCAACCTAACTTCAAAGTAGGTACTTTTTTTGCAGGAAAGAAAACACAAGCAGAAAAATTAGCGCGTAAAGAAAGCCTTTACGAATTATATTGTTCTATTACTGCTTCTCAAATTTCAGGCCATTTGCGAGCATTGATGAAGAACTCCTTGAAAGTTGTGAATGCGTTATCCGATGAAACTTCTCTAGAAATTGATGAACTAGCATTGACACCACCAATGAGTTTAATAGAGGAGCAAGTAAGGTTAGACTCTGGTATTAAAGGTGATGCATTATTAAACTTTGCAAAACGAGTAGCTGATGCAACTAAAAGATGGTACAAGCAAAATACAGACGATTGGAAATTTGAAAAAGCAGAGTATATTAAAGAATTATCAATGGCAACTGTAGAACCATTAAAGAAAAAATGTGCATTATTAAAAGAAAAAGTAGAGATTATCGTAGCTGCAGAAGCAATTGAACAACAACAAAGATATTTTGAAATCCAAAAAACAGTATCATTCGAGACTGTAAATCCAGAAGCAGATCGATTTGTTTCTAATTGGTCAAAAGAACATGAAGAGGCCTACGATAACATGCGTAAATTTGATCCATCTATGTTAGTAAAAGAAGAAGAATCAGATTTAGAAGGTATAGATGAAGAACAAAGTGAAAAAGGCGTGTCAGTTCATACAGCGACCGCTCTTCAAAATGCTGTAAGAACAGCTAATGCCGTATCTCCAATACATGGATTTTCAGAAGTAGCTAATTATTTAAAAAATAAAGTGCAGCGATTAGAGAAAAAAGATTTTACAATTGCATTATTTGGCGCTTTTAGTGCAGGGAAATCTTCTTTCTCAAATGCTTTGATGGGCCAAAAGGTATTGCCTGTATCACCAAATCCAACAACTGCTGCGATCAATAAAATTCGTCCTGTTACACCTGAACATCCGCATGAAACAGCTGATGTACACTTGAAAACAGCTGAACAATTACAAGAAGATATCATTGCAAGCTATGAAGCAATTGGTATTCAAGTTTCATCACTAGAGATTGCTTACGATAAAGCTGATGAGGCATTAATGAAGAAATTAGAAGACGAACGATTACATGTCCATAAATCATTTATCCGTGCATTTAAAGAAGGATATCCTGGATTTAAGGAACAATTAGGCAATACCATTCGTACAAACCGTGAAGAGTTTGAAAAATTCGTTGCTCAGGAAAATAGAAGCTGTTTCGTTGATACAATCGATTTCTATTTTGATTGTGAACTTACACGTATGGGAGTTACTTTAGTAGATACCCCAGGAGCAGACTCCATCAATGCACGCCATACAGGGGTAGCATTTGAATATATTCGTAATGCAGATGCCATATTGTTTATCACATATTACAACCATGCATTTGCAAAAGCTGACCGTGAATTTTTAATTCAGTTAGGCCGTGTAAAAGATGCCTTTGAACTTGATAAGATGTTCTTCGTTGTCAATGCGATTGATCTTGCTGCAACTGAAGAGGAAGCAGAAGATGTTAAAACTTATGTTAAACAAGAATTACAACGATTTGGTATACGTAAACCAAGATTATTTGGTGTTTCAAGTTTACTAGCATTGCAAGAAAAAGTAGAAAAAAACAATTTGAGTTCAGGAATGCCTCTATTTGAAGAAAACTTCCATCAGTTTTTATCTGAAGAATTGACAGCACTTGCTGTACAAGCTTTAGTCGAAGAAACGGAAAAAGCCCAAGAGCGGTTACGATTGTTGATCCAGCAAACAGAAGAAAATTTAAAACGTAAAGATGAACGATTAGTAGAATTAGCAAAATTAGAGCAATATATTCATACTCGTTTTACAAATTCAGCAGCACAAACAATTGGAAAAGATACATTGCAAGAGTTAAGTGAGCTAGTGTACTTTGTTTTACAACGTGTTTATTATCGTTATCCTGATTTCTTTAAAGAAGGTTATAATCCTACAACATTTGCTTCTAAAGCATCGTCTATCGCATTAGGACTAGCCTTGAAAGAAGTATTAGCAAGTTTAAGCTTTGACTTTGAACAAGAAATGCGTGTTACAAATTTCCGCTTAGCTAAATTTATTTTGAAAAAAATTCAAGAGCGCTATGTCTATGATACAAAGCAATTGAAAGATCTAAACGCAAGCTTCTCATTTATGCCATTTGAAGTAGAGGAACCTCAAATATTAGAATTTACAGGTCCGTTTACATCTACGAAACCATATGAATCTGTAAAATCATATTACAAGAATAACAAGGCCTTCTTTGAAAAAGGTGATAATATGAAATTACGAGAAGCTCTTGAAGAGTTAACAAAACCAGCTGCAAAATCATATCTTGATGAACAATCTGAACGAATGAAAAAATGGTCAGAAGATGTCATTACAAAAGAAGCTGAAGAATTACGTTTATACATTAGTAAACAAGCTATAGAACAAATCGAAATTGAAAAATCTTTACTTCATGAAAGTAGCAAACTAGATGAATGGAAAGCAATATATGAATCATTAATGGATGGAGTGGAAAATTGATGGGGAATGTATTTATTTCAGTAAAAGATATTGAACTAGCTAAACAACATGAGTATAAATGGATTGATGCACGCTTCAACTTACAAGATACGTCTGAAGGACAAACTTTGTATAAAGAGAGTCATATTGAAAATGCTGTATATTGGGATTTGGTTGAAGATTTATCTGATATGACAAAGGATGCAGGAAGACACCCAATGCCGGGTAAAGAACAACTTAAAAAATTATTTGAGCAAAGTGGTCTACAACAAGATCAAGATATTTTAGTATACGATCAAGGTGGCGCTCCATTTGCTACAAGAGCATGGTGGATGTTGCAATATGGTGGATTTACGAATGTTAAAGTTGTTCAAGAAGGCTATGATGTATTAGTCAAAGCTGGATTTAATACTACAAACGAAAGCAAAGTAATTGAGCCAACACATCTAAAAATTGATTGGCAAGAGCAACTTTATATAGACCGAAATGGGGTAAAAGAAATTGTAGATGGAAAAGTGAAACGTACTTTACTAGATGCAAGATCGAATATCCGCTATAGAGGAGAAGAAGAGCCAATCGATAAAGTAGCTGGTCACATTCCAGGGGCATTAAATTATGATTGGGAACAACTAAAGCAACACGGTTATCTCGCTCCTAATGATACTATTTTAAACGTAGTATCGAAAAATGATCCTATTACGGTGTATTGCGGTAGTGGAGTAACTGCATCTCCACTTTTTGCGATGTTAAAAGAAATGGACTATAAAAATGTCCAACTATACACAGGTAGTTTTAGTGACTGGATTACAAAATATGAAGTTGAAAAAGGAAATAGATAGATTTAAATAGAACTATATCTAATAAATTAAATGATAGAAGTGGAATCAATGGCACTCTTTTCTTTATACAAAAGAGATTTCAAAATGAGATTTAGAAAGAAGTTGATTCCACTTCTTTTATTAAATAATAGAGTTTTAAATAGAAAGTTGGTTTACAGTGTTTAATATCACAACTAGAAAATACAAAAGAGTACTTACCGTTGTCGCATTGAGTACAACGCTAATGGCAACGACCTTTGTCACAGATTTTATAAAACCTATATCTGCACAAGCAGCTTCAGTTGAAGAGTCTGTATCAAGCCAATATATGTTAAAGGCAAATGGTAATGTACGCAATGGGATTGGAACAAATCATAAAATATTAAAAACACTTAAGAAAGGGACAACCATAAAACCAATTGTTCGTAAGCAAAATTCTCAAAATACATATTGGTATAAGATAAAGATTGGTTCTTCATATGGTTGGATTTCAGGTACTCTATTGACGAAAAAAATCATCTATAAAACAAGCGGAGATAGTAAAGCCATTTCATTAAAGGTTCCCTATATCAATCAGTTAAAACCGATTTATGCCCCGTTTGGATGCGAAGGAGCAAGTTTGCTACAAGCCTTGCAATTTAAAGGATATGCTAAAAAAACTAGTTATAAAAAATTTTTAAACAACATGCCGAAAACAAAGCGTAATCCTTATAAAGGATTTGCAGGATCTCCTTATTATTCGATTAATGGCGTATTTCAATCTATTTTCCCTAAGCCTTTAGCGAATTATGGTAAGAAGTATAGTAGTTCTGTTAAAAATATTACGGGGGCTTCTACAAAGAAATTACGCCAAGAATTATCTGCAGGAAATCCAATTGTAGTATATGTCACTTTAGATTTCTCAAAACCTATATGGACAAAATGGAATATGGGTGCTGCAGGGAAAAAAGTGAAAATGGTTGATAATCTTCACGTTATGACACTAGCAGGCTATAGTAGCAAGACAAAACGATATAAAGTAATAGATCCAAATAATAAAGGAGAATATTGGGTCAATAAATACGAATTTGAACGTGCCTATAACGCATTGAAATATGCAGTTGTAGTACGCTAATAACTTTCACAGCGCTGTTTAAAAAGAACAGCGCTGTTTTTATAATATGACTTCGAATAGTAACTTAAAATAGGTTAAATCTAAAAAATAAAAGGGAAAAACAATTATTATGTCGAATAAAGATTGTAACCATATTTTTGTATTACTCAATCATTTGTAATGAGGTGACTTGATGAAAACAAAAGAAACTTTATTCGAATCGTTGACATTTCAATTAAAACAAGGATTATGGGAGATGGATGATTTTTTTAAAGAAAGAATCAAAAACCTTGAACTAGAAACTGAACATAAGAAGCATCAAATGGAGGAAATGCAGAAGGAAAAAGAAGCTTTACTTGTAACGATTAAAACCCTGAAAAAAATAAATCTTGAGTTAAATAATGATCGAGAAATGCTGTTAAAGAAGCTCGATAAAAAATTAAGTAGGTCAAGCGTTACAGGAATCCTCACCATCTTACTATGCGAAGATGAACTGGAAAATGATAAACAGATCGAACTGTTAAAAGAATTGCTTAAGTTAGCAATGCATGAAGAAAAAATAACTAAGTATATAAGAGAATTTATTCATGTTATCTGTAATGCCTTTACTTTTATGGATTACTATCAAAAAAGGACTATTAAAAGAGAACTTAAAAAGAATTATGATGTTTTCAACCAATTATTCCTAAATGCTCAACTATCGGATATTAGGAAAATTTTAATTGTATATCATTCTGAAAAATTGATCGATCCAATTGATGATTTATTAGAAAAACTGATACATTCAGAATGCTTATATAATTATATTGATGAAGATGCATTGAACATTTTTCTATACATAATATATTACGATAAAATCGAACAATTTAAGAAGTATGATAGGTTTCAAAAATATTTTAATAGTGAACGAATTTATTATTCTAGAAAAATCTACAGTTTGTATAAACTATATTCGATAAAAAAGGATATTAGTATTCTACAATCTATTGTTGAAATTTTTCGTAATAAAGAAGCATGTATTGATTTATTTAAAACAGAGATGATTAAAAAAGTTTTGAACAAAATATTTAATATTAAAATTGAACATTTCAATAATCTTTATGTAAAAGAAACTTATATTAAGCCTGAAGATTATATTTATCGTCACCCAAATTATAGCGAGTTACGTAATTATGGATATCAAATAACAAATCGTACAGACGAACAAAGGTGGAAATCTTTACAAAAGTATTTGAATGAACATAGCTTACAAGAAACTGTAAATGAACTAAATAAAAGAATTAGGCTAAAGTTAGGAAGAGAAGAAGACAAAAAAAGATATGCAAATGCTATTGAAAAGTGGAGATTTGATTTAAATCGATTAAAAGAAGTGTATTATGAAAATGATTTCCCTTGGCCGGACATAGATGAAGAAGAATAATGATATATTTTTTCTGATTTAAAAAGATTGTTTCAAAATATCTATTACTATAATAAAAATAAATTAAAATATTTTTTCAAAAAAGTATTGCCTTCTTAAAAAATATAATATATAATAAATCTTGTCATTAAGCGGAAGTAGTTCAGTGGTAGAACATCACCTTGCCAAGGTGGGGGTCGCGGGTTCGAACCCCGTCTTCCGCTCCATAAGAGATGCCGGGGTGGCGGAACTGGCAGACGCACAGGACTTAAAATCCTGCGGTAGGTGACTACCGTACCGGTTCGATTCCGGTCCTCGGCACCATCTCTATAAATAGTTTATTATTATATTGAAATATTTAAAGTGTGATATAAAGCTTTTATACAATAATTTTTTGGGGCCTTAGCTCAGCTGGGAGAGCGCCTGCCTTGCACGCAGGAGGTCAGCGGTTCGATCCCGCTAGGCTCCACCAA
>NZ_ML122553.1:0-74931 GCF_003844195.1 Rummeliibacillus sp. TYF005 | reverse complement strand
CTCAAAAACTTTATAGAATAGCATATAGATATTATAAATTATATATAATTTATATATAATCTACTTTCAAATGTAAACTAAGTCTATTCAACAATTTGCATCGTACCGGGAATACGATTGTAATGAGCATATAAGTGCGCCAACACTTATATAATCACGTTGAATGGCTTTTTTTATTTTTCCGCACAATTTTTATACCCATATTGTACGCTAAAGACTATCAATCTGCAAAACAAGTTTGCTAGAATTGGTAATTTTTTTTATCATTCTATTACATACTTCTAAAAATAAATTATTGAATTTCAACATAAAAAGAAAAAGAGGGCGAGTAAATGTTAAAAAAAGATAACCTATTTGCACTTGGAATTTCGTTCATACTGTTTTTTTATTTTGTAGACTTTAAGAATCCAGAAACAACGGATTTTGTGATTATAAGTATTTATTCAATCTGCGTATTACTTTTTATTTTCAACTTGTTCCTAGAATTAAAATTAAAATATCAAAAAGAAATGTAACTAGAATTAAAGCATCTTCCGCTAAAAAGAAGATGCTTTTTTGTTTAAAATCTTTGAAAAGAATTGCTGATTGCTAAATAGAAAGAGCATAAGGGAAAAATGCCCCCAATTCCATTGGCGGGTTAGGCAGCGCCTAACTTTTCCGTGGGTACACGATTTTTCAAAAATTAATACATTATTAATACAATAATTTTAAAAAAAGAAACCATTTGATTTTGGTATTTTGGCCTCTTTAGCTAACTAATTTAAACTTTGCTACGTCTTTTAGATGGCTTATTAAAACTTTATTACGAAAAAAAGTGGCTGCTATTAGTAGTCCATCTTTTTTATTTTTGCTATTTTGCCACCAGTAGATTTTCATATTAAATTTTTTCGCATTCAATTGTTTTTTATTTGGCTCATAAATGTTTTTAGATGATCCAATGATTATAAAAAACTGATGGAATTCTAAAAAAAAGCACCTTCTTTCAGCAACTAAGAAGGTGCTTTTTGCTATTCTTTTTTATTAAATTAATGAATCATAACGATTTTTTTCGCCTCTTTTGTTAAAAACAAAATGTATGGCAAATGTACAGCAATCGCAAAAATCGTGGACCCACGGAAAAGTTAGGCGCTGCCTAACCCGCCAATGGAATTGGGGGCATTTTTCCCTTATGCTCTTTCCTTTCTCTAAAAAAACTTTTTATTTTTTTCAAAAGCACCTGAATACGTAGAACTGTGTTGACTTGAATTATATATATTTATATTAAAATTTCTAAAGTCCTTGATTATCTCTCGGGTAGCCCTTGGAATCAATCTACCCTTGTTCGTAATAGCTGCGTTCTTTTCTTATTAGCTTGATTGCTAGGTGACGATACCTCTATTTGAATTTGACATTCACTACTCAATAATGTAATGTATAAATTGCAAATGTTAATTATATATTACATTTTTATTGTGGTAGGTGACGATGTGAAAAATAATGTGAAATTCACAAGAATGAAACAAGGAATTACACAAGAACAATTGGCAAAAAAAGTCCATGCAACAAGACAAACAATAGGTTTAATCGAAAAAGGAAAATATAATCCAAGCTTACAATTATGTATTTCTATTGCAAAAGCATTAAATAAAACATTAGATCAGTTATTCTGGGAGGTTGAAGAAGAATGAAATCATGGTTAAATTTTCTTTCCAGTGACGAATATAAACAACGTCAAATTTTAATATTTATTGCAGAGGCTGCATTTTTACAAATGATTTTGTCTATTATATTGCTTGTTATCTATAGTCTAAATGGAGGAAACCCTATAATTTTTATAGCAATCCCATTCTTTATATTTTTTATTTATATCTTAATAAGATATATTTGGTCTGGTATTGAATATACTGATATTTTTGCTGAAAAACAGTATAAAAAGAAAAAAAGAAATATTTTTATTCAAAGTCTTTTTTTCTTAATCCTTTTGTTTATAAGTTACATGTTTATACTCGGTGTTCCTAAAAGTAATAGCGATAAGTTTGATATGATAGTCCCTATCTTATTAATTGGAATATTAATATATATAATCAATAGAATATCTTTGAAACGTTCCTATAAAAAAAATAAAAATATGTAAAATTACAAATTAAACAAATAAAAAGCAACTATCCCTAATAAAGATGGTTGCTTTTTTAATATATTCTTAATTATTATTCACCCACACAAACAATACTCCATACTGCTAAAGAAGCTGTTAAACCAACAACTCCACCTTTTATTGCATTTTTCCCAACAATTTTAGCAATTTCTAAAGAAAGTTTTTTCCATGCTTTTTCTTCAATCAGTTTATTCATTCCACCTGTAATAAAACCAATACCAGTAGCAATCATAATTTTTTCTTTTATACAGCTTGTCCAAGAAAAAGTACTAATTTCTCCTCCAGTATTAAAACTTGGGGTTTTTATTGGAGTTAATCCTGCTTGTGTAAATTCTGTTTCTGTTATACTTTCTCCATTTACAAGTTTAATAAAAATTTTAATAGATTCTAAATTTTCGTTACCAAAATACTCAATTATTTTATTTTCATCTAAAATATATTTATCATTTTCTAAAGTTGTTGCTTTGTCAAAAATAAATTCTAATTCATCTTCTAGTTGTGTTAAATTGTGGTTTTCTATATTCCCCGCTGCTGAAGATGATGATGGGAAACTTGCAAAAATAAGTACCAAAACAGATAAAAGTAGAAATGATTTTGCTATAGAACTTTTTGACATTAATAGATTCATATTTTCCCTCCTATTTTTTACTTTTTAAAGTATATCATAAAAAAATATTCATAAAAAGTTTAATTTTATATTTATGTAAATTAAAACCATAAATGTATTATTGTTTTACATCTAGGTAAGAAGTTTCCCCGCATACGTGATTTAAAAGAACATCATGAATGGGAATTCCTTTTAGAGAGAGGATGAAGAGAAAGGATTTTAAAAATGTAAAAACTATTGATATATCAATAGTTTTTACATTTTTAATAGTTTAATATTAAAAAAATATACTTTTTGTAAGAACTTCGAACTCCTTTTGATATTCTAAAATTAAAAAGTTGATAATAGAGTCAACTTAAATTCAAATCGAAAAATCCTCCATAGTCGCATCGACTTCATCTTCTGTCACTCCTATGTACTTCATGGTTATCGACGGGGCTGAGTGATTAAATAATTGCTGCAACACTGCCACGTCTTTGTTTTGCTTGTAATGATGGTACCCAAACGTCTTTCGCATCGTATGTGTGCCAATATCATCCCGTCCAAGCGCTTCTGCGGCCTTCTGAAGCACTCTGTAAGCCTGAGTAGTAGAAATATGGCTATTTCCTTTCTGACTCGGGAAAAGCCACGCAGAAGGGCTCATATCGCGTGTATAATCCTCGATCATCTCTCGAGTAGCTCTTGGAATTAAAAATCGTTTCGTTTTCTTCGTTTTTTGCTCCGTCATGACTAAATGCGTTTTTCCTCGTACATCTTGAACCGTTAAAGGGACGAGATCACTCACACGTAGTCCCACATTAATCCCTAAATTAAATAAAAACAGATCTCTAGCGCTCGCATATTTGGAGAGTGCCCACCGAAAATCCTCAATTTCTGCCTTTGTCCGTAATGGCTGCACGTTCTTTTCTTTGGTCATTTAAACCCCTCAATTCATCCGTTTTCATACATATTATGTATCTTATTATATATCAAAACGGAGAACCCAGTAAAACCGCAATCGAGTAGGAGGGAGTGATTAACTCCTTCCCGACCTCTCACACCACCGTACGTACGGTTCCGTATACGGCGGTTCAATTAAGATGATTGACGCAGAATTTCATAACGAACTTTTAGACTTTTGAGCCCTAGGTGACTCCAATAGGAGTTACCTAGGGTTCTGTGTAATATCGGACTTTTTGATATTCTCCAGTAACTCTTGCGAGTATTTCCCCATTCATGTGCCTTCCATTTTGGAACACCTAGTTGTACTAGATTTCTCACTTTTGTACTTGGTTTCTTCCAATTCTTCCATAAGCACATTCGAAGCCTTCTTTTAATCCACCCATCCAGTTGTTCGAAAATAGATTTAGTATCTGCTAAAGCAAAGTATCCACACCACCCAATTAAGTATCGATTTAACTTTTGAATTCCTTCATTCGTTTGATACTCTGTTTTGCTATTCGAATTTTAGGTTCTTTATTGTTAGTAAAACTAAATCCAAGGAATTTACAATTCCAAGGACGGTCTACTATGGATTTCTTTTCATTTACTTTCAATCGTAGTTTCTTTTCAATGAAGGTTCTAATACTTTTCATGACGCGTATACCGGCTCTTTGTGTTCTTACATAGATATTGCAATCGTCCGCATAGCGGACGAATTTATGGCCACGTTTCTCTAATTCTTTATCGAATTCATCTAGAACTATATTAGAAAGTAACGGACTAAGTGGTCCACCTTGTGGTGTCCCTTGATTGGTATCCATTACAACTCCATTTATCATAACTCCGGATTGTAAGTATTTTCGAATAAGCTTTAATAAGGGTTTATCATGAATTCTTTTCGCTAATGTACCCATTAGTCGGTCATGATTTACTTTATCGAAGAATTTCTCTAAGTCCATATCTACAACCCAACGGTATCCCTCTCTAATGAAGCCCTTGGCTTCTCTAATGGCATCATGGGCACTTCGATTTGGTCGAAATCCATAGCTATGATTAGAGAATGTCGGGTCATATATTCGGGATAATACTTGGGCTACTGCTTGTTGAATGAGTCGGTCTGTTACGGTTGGAATACCTAATAATCGCACTCCGCCGTCAGGTTTCGGGATTTCGACTCTGCGAACTGGTTGCGGTTTGTAGGTACCCATTAGAATTTGCTCCTTGATTGTTAACCAATTTTCGACTATATGCTGACGTAGGTTTTGTACGGGCATCATATCTACTCCATGACTACCTTTATTCTTTTCGACTCTTTTGAGCGCTTGAAGCATATTCTCTCGTGACAGAATTTGACTCATTAACATCTCGTTTGACTCCTCCGTGAATAGCTTATCTTCTTATGCCAGTCTCTATTACACCCTCTTGATGTCCCTCATGGAATTCACCATTACCTCCATCAAGTAAGTCCATTTGGATTTTCTGTGTTTATCATAGAGTACTGAATGCCAAGGGCTATTCTCTCTTAATTGTTCAGTCCTTCCCATTTGTTCTAGAATCAAATGGTACTATGACGTCTGCTGACTCCTGATAGTTCAGTTGTTTATCACTAAACAGGTTACTAAGTGTACTTAGCATTTCTATCAGGTCTCCCCAGGTAAGAACGTACTCTTTCGCTCCATCTATCTGCCTCATTTACTAGATATAACCTTTGACAGAAAGGACTTTATGTTGTTTGGCACACTTATCCAATCATATCTAGCCTTATATGAGGTTCGTGTTCCTCAGACCGGAGGTTTGCCGCTCACTTCCTTCAGATTCCGCGTCACCACGGACACCCTTGTGTTTGGCTAACCACTACTTCTGTCTTCGCGGTTCGGGACTTGCACCCTATAGATTACGTTCATGCTGGGCGCACCAAAAGAAAAGCCGCTATCTTGCAAAATTGAAGATAGCAGCTTTTCTATTTATAAAATATATTAAAAATTCATACTCAAATTAGCGGTTGATGTTGTAGAAAGATTTAATGCCATTAAATTGAGCTGTTGCAGATAATTGATCTTCGATACGAAGTAATTGGTTGTATTTTGCAACACGGTCTGTACGAGATGGGGCACCAGTTTTGATTTGGCCAGCGTTAGTAGCAACCGCGATATCAGCAATTGTTGTATCCTCTGATTCACCAGAACGGTGAGAGATGATTGCTGTGTAGCCAGCGCGTTTTGCCATTTCAATAGCATCTAAAGTTTCTGTTAATGTACCGATTTGGTTAACTTTAACTAAGATTGCGTTACCTACGCCTTCTTCAATACCGCGAGATAATTTTTTCGTATTTGTAACGAATAAATCATCACCTACTAGTTGTACACGTTTACCGATACGTTCAGTAAGCATTTTGTGACCAGCCCAGTCATTTTCGTCAAGACCATCTTCAATAGAGATGATTGGGTATTTAACAGTCAATTCTTCATACCAAGCAACCATTTCTTCAGAAGTTTTTGCAACACCTTCACCATCTAGGTGGTATTTTCCATCTTCATCAGAATAAAGTTCAGAAGATGCTACATCCATTGCTAACATTACTTCTTCACCTGGTTTGTAACCTGCACGTTCAATTGCAGTTACAATTGTAGATAATGCTTCTTCGTTTGAAGTTAAGTTTGGTGCAAAACCACCTTCATCACCTACAGCTGTGTTGTGACCAGATTCTTTTAGAACTGCTTTTAAAGAGTGGAAGATTTCAGCACCCATACGTAAAGCGTGACGGAATGATTCTGCGCCTACAGGCATTACCATAAATTCTTGAATATCTACGTTATTATCAGCGTGTTCTCCGCCGTTTAAGATGTTCATCATTGGAACTGGAAGTTGTTTTGAATTGACTCCACCAATGTATTGATATAGAGGTAGGTCTAGGTAATCAGCACCTGCATGAGCGACAGCTAAAGAAACACCTAAAATAGCATTTGCGCCTAATTTACCTTTGTTTTCAGTACCATCTAATTCAATCATCATGCGATCAATTGAAACTTGATCAAGAACTGAATAATTTCCAATTAGTTCTGGAGCAATGACGTTGTTTACATTATCAACTGCTTTTAAAACACCTTTACCAAGGTAGCGACCTTTGTCACCATCGCGCAATTCTACTGCTTCATATTCCCCAGTAGATGCACCAGAAGGAACGATTGCACGTCCAAATGCGCCTGATTCTGTAAATACTTCTACTTCTACTGTTGGGTTACCGCGTGAATCTAATACTTCACGAGCTTGTACGTCTGTAATAATTGGCATTGTTTAACTCTCCTCAGTTTAAAATAATGGTTTACCTGTCATTTCAAGTGGTTGTTCCACTCCTAGTAATTTTAACATGGTAGGAGCCAAATCGGCTAAAATTCCGCCATTTCTTACCACAATATTTTCTTTTGTGATAATTACTGGCACAGGATTAGTTGTATGGGCTGTCATCGGTTGACCTTCAAGGGTTACTACTTCATCAGAGTTCCCGTGATCGGCAGTAATAATCGCTGCTCCTCCTTTTGCAAGAAGAGCTTCTACTACTCTACCCAAACATTCATCTACAGCTTCGATTGCTTTAATAGTTGGTTCTAACATACCACTATGTCCAACCATATCAGGATTTGCAAAGTTTAAGATAATACCATCAAATCGGTCCGCTTCAATTGCTTCGACAAGTGCATCTGTTACTTCGTATGCACTCATTTCTGGTTTTAAATCGTAAGTCGCCACTTTAGGTGAATTGATCAAAATACGTTCTTCTCCAGGGAAAGTTTGTTCACGACCTCCACTCATAAAGAATGTAACATGAGGGTACTTTTCAGTTTCTGCAATTCGTAGCTGACGAAGTTTGTTATCCGATAAAACTTCACCAATGGTATTTTTCAAATCTTCATCATGGAATGCAATTTCACCAATAACCTTATCACTGTACTTTTTGAAACAAATAAATTTCAAATTTTGTGGGTGATTTTCGCTTCGTGTAAACCCATCAAATGCTGGATTTGTAAAAGCTGTGGATAATTCAATTGCACGGTCTGGTCGGAAGTTAAAGAAAATCACTGCATCATTTGATTGAATGGTAGCAACAGGTTTATCATCTTTTTTAATCACAAATGGAACAACAAATTCATCTGTTATGTCATTTGCATAAGATGCTTTGACACCTTCTTTAGCAGAAGATGCTTCAATTCCTTGACCGTCTACTAATACTTTGTAGACTTTCTCTTCACGATCCCAACGATTGTCTCGGTCCATTGCATAGTATCGACCACTAATAGATGCGAATTGACCAACACCGATTTTAGCCATTTGGCGTTCTGTTTCTTCGATATAACCTACAGCCGTTTTAGGACCGACATCTCGACCATCTAAAAATCCATGTACAAATACTTCTTCAAGCCCTTGATCTTTTGCCAATTTCAATAAGGCAAATAAATGATCATAATGACTATGCACACCACCATCAGATAATAGTCCCATAATGTGGAGTTTTGAGTTGTTTTGCTTAACATGATTGACTGCATCCAACAAAGCGTTATTTGTAAAAAAGTCACCGTCTTTAATCGCTTTGTGGATTCTAGTTAAGCTTTGATAGACAATACGACCTGCGCCGATATTTAAATGTCCAACTTCTGAGTTTCCCATTTGGCCATCAGGAAGACCAACAGCTTCACCTGATGCTGTTAATGTGTTATGTGGAAAAGAACTCCAATAACGGTCCAAATTTGGTTTCTTCGCTTGCGCTACTGCATTACCGAAAATCTCATCGCGTAAGCCTAAACCATCTAAAATAATTAATGCTACTGGTTTGTTAGGCATTTGCCCCGGCCTCCAATAATTTTAAGTATGAATCTGGTTTTAAACTTGCTCCACCAACTAGAGCCCCATCAATATGCTCCATCGATAATAATTCTACTACGTTTTCCGGTTTCACACTACCACCATATTGGATTCGAATAGATTCTGCAGCAATATCGCCAGCAATTTCTTGTACAGTTTGACGAATCGCTTTGCATACGACATTGGCATCCTGCGCAGTTGCCGTTTTACCTGTGCCAATTGCCCAAATAGGTTCGTATGCAATGACTGTTTGTGCTACTTGTTCAGGCGTCAATCCTTTGAGAGCAGCACCTACTTGACCAGCAACTTTGACTACTGTATTACTTGCTTCACGTTCATGCAATGTTTCACCCACACAAATAATAGGTGTTAAGTGATGCTTAAATGCAGCTTGTACTTTTTGATTGATTTTTTCATCGGTTTCATTGTCATATTGGCGACGCTCTGAGTGACCTAGAATAACATATTGAACATGAATATCTTCTAATTGCGCTGGGCTGATTTCTCCTGTAAAGGCGCCTTCCTCTTCATAATGCATGGTTTGCGCGCCAATAGCTAAATTTGAACCCTCTGCCTCTTTTACAAGAGATGGTAAAAATAAGGTTGGTGCACAAATTACAGCATCCACTCGGTCTGAAGCTGGAACTGATGATTTTACAGTTTGTACGAAATCAATGGCCTCCGATAATGTTTTATACATTTTCCAGTTTCCTGCAATAATTGTTTTACGCATCGCTAAAACTCCCATCCATCATTATTTATCATTTAAAGCGACAATACCTGGCAATTCTTTGCCCTCCATAAATTCGAGAGAAGCACCGCCACCTGTTGAAATATGATTCATTTGATCGGCTACTTGGAATTTTTCGACTGCTGCAGCTGAATCACCGCCACCGATAATCGTATAGCCTTCCGTTGTCGCCATTGCCTCTGCAACGCCTTTTGTGCCATTTGCAAAAGCATCCATTTCAAAGACGCCCATTGGTCCATTCCAAATGATGAGTTTCGAATTGTTGATGACCTTTGCATACTCAGCAACCGTTTTTGGGCCTATATCAAGTCCCATCCAATCACTTGGAATTCGGTCAATATCGACGATTTTTGTATCCGCATCTTTTGAAAATTCATTTGCAACAACAGCATCGACTGGCATATGTAATTGCACACCTTTTTCAGCTGCTTTTTTGATAAATGATTTGGCTAGCTCAATTTTATCTTCTTCTAATAACGATTGTCCGATATCGTAGCCTTGTGCTTTTGTAAATGTATACGATAGACCACCGCCGATGATTAAGTGATCGACTTTGTCTAATAGATTTTCAATAACATTAATCTTATCTTTGACTTTTGCACCACCAATGATGGCTGTAAATGGACGCTCTGGATTAGATAGTGCTTTGCCTAAAACCGCAATCTCTTTTTCTAATAAAAAGCCAGATACTGCTGGCAAGTAGTTGGCTATACCCGCTGTTGTAGCGTGCGCTCTGTGTGCTGTACCAAAGGCATCATTGACATACAAATCGGCTAATTTGGCAAAATGTTGAGCAAGTGCTGGATCATTCTTTTCTTCCCCTTTATGGAAACGGACATTTTCTAAAAGTACGATGTCACCATCCGCCATTTTGCTGACGGCTGCTTCCACTGCTTCCCCAATAGATTCGTCTAATTTTTGTACAGGTTTACCCATTAGCTCCGACAGTTTTTCACCAACTGCTGTTAAGCGTAATTCCTCTTTAATGTCGCCTTTTGGACGTCCTAAATGGCTTGCTAAAATAACTTTAGCTCCCTGTTCTACTAAATAAGTGATGGTAGGAAGTGCCGCTACAATTCTTGTATCATCTGTAATATGACCATTTTCCATGGGAACATTAAAATCCACACGAACAAATACGCGTTTTCCTTTTACTGCAATGTCTTTCATCGTTTTTTTGTGATACATGATCGTACCTCCTCGAAATTGTTCATACATTTTCATGGCTTTACATCAAGTTCTCTTCTTAACATATTAATTAGCTAGCCCATTGACTTCCGCTCCAGCTTGCTCGCTATCCCGCTGGACGTTGAATTTTCTTCCTCGAATAACACCGCACGAAGGAAATGCTTGCATTTTCGAGGACTCGAGCAATCCTCCACTTCATTCTCTATAAAGTGAAATTTTAATCAGTAGGGGTTTCTTTCATCCCCCCACTGATTGTTAGTTGAACTAATCGGGCTTTTACGGGCAGTTTTCCCCCACTCTGAAATATCTTTGTCACTCATTTCTTGAGATGAAGATCTTACTGCCCGTTAAAGTGGGATAAATGGAAATAAAATTAAAAATTGAACACTATTTTCACCAATAAATAGGCATATTGATTTCATCAAGCACATGTTTTGGCAAAGGGCTATTCATATAGCAGCTTTTATCTCTTGTAACTTGACTTCTACTATGATGAGCAACTATTGCTATTTTCATCGCTTTTTGAATCCAATTATGACTGTTGATAGTGATTCATTGAAGCGCTTACTATTGTCATAAAAAAAGGAGAAGTATGAGGCTGCTTCTCCTTTTTTATCCTAATCCATTATATACGCATCGAAACAATATGGCTATGTTTTTTCGATTACAAACCTTGTTTTGTGATATATTCAGCTAAATCTACAACACGAGTAGAGTAGCCTGTTTCATTATCATACCATGCTAATACTTTCACTAAATTTCCTTCAAGCACCATTGTAGATAAGCTATCCACTGTTGAGGATGCTGTATTTCCGTTGTAATCAATAGATACTAGTGGCAGTTCTGAATACGCTAAAATTCCTTTTAAGTCGTTTTCTGCAGCTTCTTTTAAGGCAGTGTTGATGTCTTCAACTGTTGCATCTTTTTCTAATTCTACAACTAGGTCTACAAGAGAAACATTTGGTGTCGGAACGCGAATGGCCATTCCATCTAATTTGCCTGCAAGTTGAGGCAACACTTTTGCAACCGCAACAGCCGCACCAGTCGTTGTTGGAATCATAGATTGAGCAGCAGCACGTGCACGTCGGTAATCTTTATGTGGAAGATCTAGAATTCTTTGGTCATTTGTATAAGAGTGAACGGTTGTCATCATGCCTCGTTTGATGCCAAATTGTTCATCTAATACTTTTGCGACTGGAGCTAGACAGTTGGTTGTGCAAGATGCGTTTGATACGACTACATCCTTTGTAGCATCGTATTGATCGTTGTTCACACCCATTACGTAAGTCGGCATATTTTTTCCTGGAGCTGATACGATTACTTTTTTAGCACCTGCTTCGATATGTTTATGAGCTGCATCATAGTTTGTAAAACGTCCTGTTGATTCGACAACAATATCCACATCTAAATCTCCCCATGGAAGTTTGGCGGGATCTGTTTCTGCGTAGACGCGGACATTTTTGCCATCTACTACTAAATAGTCCCCTTCAGATGTTACTTCAGCATCAAATTTTCCATGGACGGAATCGTATTTTAGTAAATGTGCAAGCATTGCTGCATCTGTTAAATCATTCACAGCTACAATTTCAATATCTTGGCGTTTTAAAGCTGTACGAAATACCAAACGTCCAATTCGTCCAAATCCATTAATCGCTAATTTCAAAGTCATCTTTTTTTCCTCCAATATTTGTTTGTTAATCTTATTGTAGTAAGTGAAGCATTTCTTTTGCAGCTGCTGAATCTGTGACAAGAACAGACTGTTTTGCCGCATGTTTGAAATAAGAAAGAATCGCCTTTGCTTTATCCTTTCCACCAGCCACTGCAATAATACTCTTACATTTATTCACTTGGTCTAACTGAATACCGACTGTACGGATTCTTTGAACTATATTCCCCTGTTCATCGAAATAATAGCCAAAAGCCTCACTAACAGCGCCTTTTTCTCGTAATGTCTTGATTACTTTTTCACTCGATTCACGTCTAATCGCCATTTCGATTGCAGAACCAATCCCATGGATAACGACATCTGTCCTGTCATAAAGCTGGATCATTTCTCTCACCATGGGCTCTTGCATAATAACATTATAGGATGTCTCACTTAGATGTTCTGGCAAATATAAACTTCGATACTGATTGTCAGTATTATTCGCAAAATTAGCAGCAATAGTATTGGCCTGGAGTCTCATATCATCGCCCATACCACCTCTTGCAGCGATAAAGCATAAATTTGTCAGGTCTTCTGAAGGAATCAGACTATCTGCCATAGCAGCCAAGGTACTTCCACCTGTTACAGCAACAACTTTACTTTTCTTAGCTACTAATTCTAATTGTTTTGCTGCCTCCAAACCAAGTAACGATTTAATAGAGGGAACTGTATCTAAATCTCCATCTACTATGATGACATTTTGAATGCCAAATATATGCGTTAATTGTTTTTCCATTGTGGAAATTCCTGACCATTCATAGACAAGTGGTCTTAAAACCTCTACCAATTCCTTTCCTATCTCAGAAACTCTCATACCTGAGCGACTTGCAACAATTAGACCTTGTTCTCGAAGCAAATCTGTTTCTTTTCGAACCTCACGTTCAGCTAAGGAGAGCTGTTCTGCAAGGCCACGCCGTCCAATTGGTCCTAACATCTCAATCATTTGTAAAAAACGATAGCGAGTATGAAGAAGTGCAGACATTTCAGGAATTATTTTTAATTGTGCTTCTAATAATGAAATCATATTCAGTGTTCCTCTCTAAGTGGGATTATTCTTATCCCACTTAGATAAAAAACATCCCACTTGCTACAAAAAAAATTTCCTACGTTCAGTATACAATTGCACCTTTAGAAGTGCAACCAAATTGAATAAAAACAGAAAGCTTTTTCCTAATCCGTCAAGATTCAAAAAAGCTTCCTTTGCTATTTACGAATTCCTTCTAATAAAGTCACATAATCCAATGAGCCATATTGAATAATTTCGCCATCTTTTTCGACTACAGGAATCATCAACATGTATTTTTCATGAATGGCGTCATTCTCTTCAATATTCACCTCTATAATATCAAAAGGAATATCTTCTTTGACGAGATTCAACATTAGTCTACCTTCCTCACAGAGCTCACAATTTGGTCTGCTGTAATAAATAATTTTCCTCATACACTATTCCCAACTTTCTCAGAATTATTAGAGTTTATTTAATATTTGTTTTCACATCACATATATCAAGAGTATACAAATTGTTTGATGTATAGAAGTGGGCTTCTTGAACATACTATTTCTGCGTTACAAGCGCAAGAGAAAAAAGGAGGTCATTTTTTTTGCAACAGCAATCACAGAACCAAATGAAAAACGATACCATGTATCATGTAGATTCAGCAAAATTTAATCATGGTGGTCATGAATTGATGGACTTACATGAAACATTGGGGGCTATGATTGGTGGTTTAGATCAATGTGTACTATTACGTGACCGCATTCAAGACAATGAATTGCGTAATATTGTTGATCGCCAATATAAGTTTGCTTTAGACGATTACAATACATTGGTTGAAGCCTTTCAAACAGGGAAAGATCCCTCTCAACCAACAGGCCATTATGAAATGACGGAAAACAATAAATTTACGTTCGGTGTACAACCAGGGCAACCTAAAAAGCCGATTACACAAGCCAATGAAATCAATGATGAAATCATCTCTGGTTTTATCCTTAGCTGGCATAAAGGACTTGCCACATTGAAGGCGACTGCCGCAACCGAAACGACCAATCCCGTTGTACGTCGTGTATTAGCTGACTCAATTCCAAACTGCATTGAAATGGCGTATGAAATATCGATCTACCAAAATCGCAAAGGCTACTATCAAGTGCCTCAATTGTCTTCCCAAGATACCGTTATCATCACCAATTGCTATGCGCCTGCAACTACAGGAACTACACATCAGTCTTCCCAGTTCAATTAAAGTGATACAAAAAACTCTCGGCAATTTGTCGAGAGTTTTCTTATTGAACTTCAAAAGCATTTTTCTTATTTTCCCATTTGAGGTTTTTGAACTGCCTTATTTACTTTTACTCTTTTTAAGAATAAAGACAGAATCAACGCAACAGCTGAAATTCCAGTAACGACCATAAACGTATAGTTAATGCCACTTAGCAAAGCTGTTTGTGTGATATGTGCTTTCATTTGTACCATTTGTTCTGTAGTTGGTGTAGAAGGTTTTTGCCCTGCTTCCATTGCTGCTTTGGCTGTCTTTGCTGCTTTCGCTTTCATTTCTGCTACTAAATCATTCGCCTTTGTTTTTATATGTGCATCCATTATTGTCACAAGAATGGCTGTACCAATTGCCCCTGATACTTGTTGAACTGTATTATTAATCGCTGTACCATGTGGGTTTTTCTCCATTGGTAACTGATTTAATCCATTCGTCATAATCGGCATCATCACCATAGACATTCCGAGCATTCGAATCGTATAAACCGTAATAATGTAAGCATAGGAAGAATCAACTTGTAATTTTGTTAAAAAGTATGATGAAACTGTAATAATCGATAAGCCGATAAACGCTAAAATGCGTGGACCGATTTTATCAAATAGTCTTCCTGTAATTGGTGACATCAAAGCCATAATAATAGCACCAGGAAGCATCATTAAACCAGCATGAAATGGCGAAATACCACGCACCTGCTGCACGTAAGCTGGCGTTAAAATCATCCCTGAAAACATAGCAACTGAAATAACCATTGAAATAGCAGAACCTAATGCAAACATTGGATATTTATAAATTCTTTCATCGAGCAATGGTTCTTCCATTTTGACTTGTTTGATGATAAAAATAACTAACGTCACAGCGCCAATTGCAATGGAGCTATATACTAAAGGATTATTGAACCCTTTATCACCAGCAGAACTGAATCCATATAAAAGACCACCGAAACCAATTGTTGAAAGAACTAAAGATGTGTAATCTAAAGAAACTTTACGTGTTTCCATAACATTTTCTAATTTCCATAAGCCAAATAGTAGGCTTAACACAGCAAATGGAATGATCATTTCAAAAAGCATGCGCCAACTGTGATGTTCCACAATATATCCCGATAATGTTGGACCAATTGCTGGTGCAGCGATCATGACTAATCCAAACATCCCCATCGCAGATCCACGTTTTTCAATTGGAAAACTAACTAACATCACATTCATCAATAACGGTGATAATGCAGCTGAACCAGCAGCTTGCACCATACGTCCAGCGATTAAAACCCAAAAGTTCGGTGCAGCTGCTGCGATAATTGTACCAATGGTAAATAAAGACATTGCAACAATGAACAACGAACGGTTTTTAAATTTCACGACAAAGAATGCTGAAGCTGGGATTAAAATCCCACTGACAAGCATAAACCCTGTTGTTAGCCACTGTACTTGTGAATACGTAACTTTAAAATCATTCATAATTGTAGGCAATGCTACGTTCATCAACGTATTATTTAAAAAAGCAACAAACGCACCAATAAATAAAATAGCCAACATGGCATAAGGTGGTTTTTTTAATGTTTCGTTTCCCATAAACTCTCTCACTCTTTCTTTATCGTTATCTTTTTCATAGCAGTGATTTCTATTTTATACTGGCAGTCTATTTTTTTCAAACAAAAAATTTTATTCATTTTAAAACATTGATATGAAAGCGTTTTTGATTTAGAATTGGAGTATAAATTAGTAAAAAGGTGACAATATGAATACACGAAAAAGAAAAGTATTGGATGTAGCACGAAGTTTATTTATCCAAAAGGGATTCTATGAAACTTCTATTATAGATATTATTCAAGAAGCGAAAATTTCAAAGGGAACTTTTTACAATTATTTCACTTCCAAAAATGAGTGCTTCATCGCTATTTTGAGAGAAAGTCGTGAAGAAGCAAGTATTCGTAGATATGAACTTGCTGTTGATCAAGATCCAAGAGATATCGAAATTTTGTCCAAACAAATTGCAGTACTTATGCATATTAATCGTGAGCAAAATCTATTACAAATTTTTGAAGCCATTTATCATTCAAATGATAAGGATTTACAAAAAGCGGTCATGAAACACCATCTTCAAGAAATTGAATGGCTTGCTTCAAGATTAGTGGAAGTTTATGGTGAGAAAATCAATGAATTAAGTTATGAGTGTGCCATTCAAACTTTTGCCATGATTCATCAAACACTTCGAACATTGAAAATAGCAAAAGAACATCAAATAAATCCAGAGTCTGTCATTAAAATGGCACTACGAAATATTGACGCCATTATTCCAAGAATGCTAGAAACAAAAGAAGTCATCATAAATATTGAAACCATTCAATGCATCAAAAATAGTGTAGAACAAATTGTACTAAGCAAAGATACTGTTATGCATCAATTGAGTGGATTTATAGAAATTTTAAAGGATGAAGACCCAAAAGATGGAAAGGAATTCGCTCATTACATCTTACATGAATTACAGAGCGAGCCTACAAAAGTTTATATTCTAAAAGCGCTTCTTACGCCTTTCCGAAAAGCATTCTCAAATACAACCCATGCTGCAGAATCACGAGAAATTGCCAATCACATCTGGAGGCTTTTAGAAATTTATGCACAACATTCAGAGGAATAGTAAAAAGGACTATTCAGTTTTTTGAATAGCCCTTTTTCAAAAAACACCAATACATTTAGTTTTCAATGGTATTTTTAAAAGATTTTCTTCCTGAAGTCACCCGAACTTCAGCAGTTATATTTCGAAGCGAATCATTTGTCAGCTCGATTCTTCCGTTACGTTCAAATTTTTTCCATGTTTTCAGATGCTTACGGTATAGATATTCAGAGAGTCGATAAACATCTGAATCGAATTTCACGCTTTCTTGATACGTTGTCTGGATTTGTTGTTCCACTCTCTTTTTCACCGCTTTTTGTATTTCAGCTACACTTATATCCCCTCTATATCCACTAAGGAGTGCTACCATATCAAGATGAATATCAAATCGAACCTGACTACTACTAATAATAGGTATCACTTTTGCCTTCATTTTCTCAATAACCACTGAAATCCTATTTTTCTCATCGTCCTCCTGCCCATCAGCTATATCTACAGATAATCCGGCACGTATCGTTTCATCAGACAACCACTGCAATCCTTGAGCTTGCTCATTTTTTAGCTCACCTAGTACATTTTTAGGTGTAACAACACTCACGCCATTTATTAATGTTTCTGTATCATCGCTTTTATAAGTTTCCCAATTACTGATCAGTGATACTAAAGGAATATTGGTCTGATGACTTGGTTCATCCATATTGATGATCAGTTTTCTTAAATTTAAAGGTTCAATAAAGGAATGCTGTTTATAGGAATTAATGGGGTACGCTAATTTGGATAGTGAAATGGCTTTGTTTAAGACTGGCTTTGCTAACATGATTTTCCGAATAGATTCTTTGGTACTAAAAACCCACGTCTGATAACGTGTATCATGAAATTGTATAAAAGCATTAATCACAGGATTCAATTTGCCTTGCTCTAACAGATCATTTGAAAAAACTAAATAAGTAATATGCCCCCAATATAACTCCTCATCCAACGAGTTATACAAATTATTAAATGCTTCATTGACCGTTTTTCCATTTGCTTCACCTACTACTGATTGAACAATATCAGGATTCGGTGGTTGCACAGACCTTGCAATGCTCGCAAAATCGACCAATTGCGCATAGACTTTATATTCTCCATCTTTGTAATCAACACCGATTCCGAAAAGGTAAAACATTCGCCCAGCTTCATTCGAATCCCAGCATCCAGAAAGCAAGAGTGAACATAGCATGATGATTAGTAATATTCTCTTATTCATTTTTCTTTCCTTTTTTACTTCGTGTACTATCTTTTGTTTTTAGCATGGTTGGTCGTGTATTATACGCTTTTGTCGGTAAACGGAATAAAGTTTTCGTCACATTATCCCAACTCAAATCAATGGCTAAATTCATATATGGCACTCCAAATATTTTTATTTTTGATAGATAAACGATGATAAAATAAAAGGATACAAAGAAACCGAATAACCCCAAAAAAGCAGTTAGTGTAATCACAAAGATTCTTAAGACACTGACAGCAGTTACAACAGATTGGTTGACAAGTGTAAAAGAAGCAATCGTAGACGTTGCCATAATAACAACCATCGCTGGACTCGTCATCCCTGCTTGTATCACGGCATCTCCAATGATTAATCCCCCTACCACGCCAATAGTTCCTCCCAATACCAATGGTAGTCGCAGCCCTGCCTCTCGAAATAGCTCAAACATCCCCAGCATTAATAACATTTCCAAGGCAGTAGGTAATGGAAGCCCAGTATTTGCCTGTACCACAGTCGCCAATAATTGAAAAGGCACTTGGTTTTGATGAAATGTGGTCAACGCTAACCAAAATGCAGGTAAAAAGATACTAATTAATATGCCTATAATACGCATCATTCGCTCAATAGATCCAAAAATAGACGGGTATTCATTATCTTCACTCGTTTTCAGTAGCAGAAATAAATTAGCAGGTGTTATCACCCCATAAGCTGTACCATCCACAAAAAGAATAAATCTTCCCCTTGCTAATGCTTGAATGGCGTAATCTGCCCTACCTGTATATTCATGTCTTGGAAAAAGTGGTGAGGCTTTATTGATATGATCCATAAACTCATCACCACTAATTAAAATATCTTTATCAATCTTACTGATTTGGTTTTTTAATTCATTTAAAGTATCTTTGTTGACAACATCATCAAGATACAGCAAGCCGACTGAAGTTTTTGTACGTTTTCCTACTTCAAATTTTTCAACGCACAAAGAATTGGTGGGCATCCGTTTTCTGATTAAAGCAATATTGACCGATAAATCTTCGATAAAATTATCCCTCGGTCCTTTTACTGTTATTTCTGTACGCGTTTCTTCCGGATTACGATTTGGTTTTTTTTGAATATTACTGGAAAAAAGGATTGATTCCTCTTCAAATAGAATTAGTACAAATCCTGTATACGCTAGTAAAATGGCTTCTTCCTTATTCTCCACTTTTTTTAGTTGGGGAATATATAAATGGGAAAGTGTTTGCTGCTCAAATAGCTCATCCGTTAAATGGCTACAATAATAACCAACACGTGGCACAATCATTTCATTTAATAATTGATAATCTACCATTGCCTCACAAATAATCATATGAATCGTATGCCCGTCAAAGTGATACTGCTGAAATTTTATATCTTCAGATTTTTGAAACATTTGCTGTAGTGTATGAATGGTTATCGTGCTTCTGTTTGTTTCGATTGTTGTTCACCACTTTCTTGACCAGTTGGATCTTTATTTGTTGATTTTTTCGAAAACATTGCAACAACTGAAAAAAAGATGGATAGTGATACAAAAAAGATAAATGTAACGATTAACAAATAGTATTCGTTTAACTTTAGAAAAGTGGTATCCTTGATTAGAACTAGCGATAAGCAAATAATGGCAAATGGCGGCGCTAGCTTCTTCCAAAATTCTTTTTTATTTTCTGTTAAATTTAAAAGCTCTGCGCTGATATATAGAAGAAAACCTACTCTTATAAACGTACCTGTTAACCATTGATAAATGGAGAAGAAGTCCATATGCTCGATAAATCGACCAATGGATCCTAACCCCCACTCTTCATAGGCAGGATATCTTTGTTTTGCGGCCTCAACGGGACCAAATTCTGTAATCGCACCGACAAGTGGTCCACATGTTAGCCCTGTTAGTATGAGCAGTATAATGGCAAAATGATACCACTTCATCTGATTTTTTATTTTATGTTGTAAAAAGAGTAAGATCAATAATTCGACAAAACCAGATGCTGGATAAATCATGCCTTTTAGAATAGGATTTATACCATGTTCAAAGAAAGGAAGAAGTAACTCATAATCCTTTACTTTCTGATTGACAATTGAAATAAAGAACCCTAGTATAATGACACCTGCTAAAACCAGTGTATTGGCAATCGTAATGGCTGTTAATCCTGCTGTTGCAAGATAAACCGTTAGAAGAAGATACAGAAGAAATAAAAAAAGCATAGGGGTCTCAGGTAAAAAAGTAGTAGAAATCCATAGTAAAGTTTCTCGCATCGTAAAAGCCGCTAGAATGATTAAAAAATAGGCGATTATATATAAAACAATGGTAGCACCAACTTTACCTATTTTTTGCTGTAGCCACTCTCGAACCGATCCTTGTTTTGTTTTATTGTGAATATATACTAAAAGAAACAACCAAAAAAACGTACTGATTGTTGCACCTAAAACAGATGCCCATCCATCTCTTCCAACAGCCTTTAAAATAGAAGGAATAATGGTGACATGATTTTTTAGTCCTATAAATGTCATCACCAACAGCAGTGCATGCAAAATACTGATCGATTCCATATTTTTCATCGTATAAAACCTTCTAACTCTTCTTTGATATACAGAGTTTTGACAAAAAGAGAAAAGAATATACGCACCTTATACACAGTTTTTTCAGAAAGAAGCTATTTGTGAAACTTCCCTAAGTGGGGTTTCTTCTCCCCACTTAGGGTTTAGCGGAACCAATCGAGCTTTTATGGGCAAAGGCGACATTTTTCTATATGTCTTTCAAGGTATACCTGTTGGAGAATTTTAAATGAACAAAGAACTCCCTTCTTTTAAAAACGAGGGAGTTCTTTGTTCTATTTTAATCTATTTTCATGTATCATTTTGAAGACGTTTGATTTGTTCGTAAAAAGATTCCCCAACTATATTTGGAATTTTTTAGCTGAATTTTTCAACGTATCCGCCAAATTTGCTAATGCAGCAGCAGATGAAGCAACTTCCTCCATTGTAGCCAATTGTTCTTCTGACGCAGAAGCAATTTCTTCTGAATTAGCTGAAATTGTTTTTGCTGACGTTCTGACTTTTTCAATGGATATATTGACTTCCTGAGTGCTTGCAGACAATTCTTCTGAAACAGCAGATATTCATGTGCTTGTGCATTTACATTTTCAATTCGTTCTAAAATTTGTTTAAATATTCTTCCCGTATCATCTACAAGATTTAACCCTTTCTTCGTTACTACGTTTCCATTTTTGGTTATTTCAGCAGCGCTCAACGTATCCGTTTGTATTTGTTTGATGATTTCTGCAATTTGACTAGCAGATTGCCTTGATTCTTCAGCTAATTTACGAACTTCTTCAGCTACTACTGCAAACCCTTTTCCATTTTCACCAGCACGAGCTGCTTCAATAGCTGCATTTAGTGCTAGTAAATTGGTTTGTTCTGCAATCTCTGTGATTACATCAAGAATTTTATCAATTTCTTTGGACCTATCTTCTAACCTTTCCATCACGTCTTTGGTTTTGATATTTTCTTGATGGATTAGTTTCATTTGTTCGACCACTTTATAAATGTATTCGTCTCCTTTTTTTGCTTGATTGGCAGTTTCTTTTATATTTCCTGCTGCTGAAGATGTAAATTTTGCAATTCGTTGTACACCAATAGCGATTTCCCCCATTGAATGTGCACTTTTTTCTGTATTTTGACTTTGAGTTTCAATTGTATTCGATACTTCTTGTATAGACATAGCTACTTGATTGGTGGCCTCTGTTGTCTGTTCGCTGCTTGCCATTAGCTCTTCAGACGATACAGCGACCTGCTCAGAAGTCGATTTGATGTCGCTTATTAAAGCTTTTAAGTTGTCCAGCATAAGATTAAACGCTTTTGCTAGTCGACCAAATTCATCTCTTGATTTAATTGAAAGGGTTTCACCAGTTAAATTTCCTTTAGAAATTTCCACTACTCTATGTAAGATTGTTTTAATAGTGTTTGAGAATTTATCTCCAATTACTATAGAAATAATAATTGCAAAGATTATGGATATGATTAAGGAACTGATTAAAATTGTAATAATAGTTGAATAGCTATTATTATTTTGAGTAATGATTTCTTTTGAAGCCGTTTCATTAATTTTGATTAATTTCTGCAAATCTTCATTTGCAGTGTTATATTCAGTTCTTCCGAGTAAAATTCCTTTATCTGCATTTTCCCAGTCTCCACTGTTCATTAGCGCCATATTTTTCTGTACCCTTTGGCTAAAATATGCCAATCTGCACTAAAACTTTCAAAAACTTTTCTCTCTTCTTTTCCAAGATTATGCTTTTCATATTTATTGATGATGCTATCGATTTCTTTTAAATTCATTACTGCTTGCTCGGTCATTGAGCTATCTTTTCTAAGAAGTGCTTGTACCATTTGTAACCGAACATTTCCCGCTTTCTCAGCTATACTTACTAAGCTTGTAAGGGGAACTACGCGATTGTTGTACATTTCTTTACCATTATTATTTACTTTAGAAACTAAAAAATGGATAAAACATCAGTAAATGTAATGATAAGCACAAATATTAAATAAGAAATTAGAAGCTTTGTCCTAATTGTTTTTCCCATTCATAGGTCCCTTCCTTTCAGTTTGTTATATTAAAATAAATATTACAAGTATACAATATTTTCTATATATAAACTATTAATCCCTTGTAAATTAACGACATGAGAAATCTTTATTGAATTGTTTCGAGAAAACTTATATAATATATAAGGTCGCAACATATTCGCCTCCGTAGTTTAATGGATAAAACATAAGATTCCGGTTCTTAGGCTGGGGGTTCGATTCCCTCCGGGGGCATTATTTATACTCATATTTTGCATTTACTTGCTAATATGCGTTCAACACAGCGTAATCCTGCTGTAATGACTTTTTTCACTATACTTACCTTCTCGATATATGGGGATTTTTTCCTTTTTATGTTGAGAAGGTTTTCTTATTCATATGGAATAATAGCTGTGATTATTTCGTATAAAAAGGGGTTCATTTTGTCCCCATTAAATGTATGTACGCTATTATTTTTGGATATTACTTTGTTAGTTGACTTCTATCAATTTATTTTTGTATAAGCCCAAACTGGTGGATACTTTTTGGCAGAAGAAATTGAAAAACGCGCACATATAATTCCATAAGAAAAAAAGAAATCATAACATTTGACCTTTATTGACCATCATGTGTATGATAAGAATAAGCTGAAACAAAGGAATTTTTCAGCATACGGATATGGAAAATTACCTTGTTAATCTGAGGAGGCTATTTACATGAATTTAATACCTACAGTTATTGAACAAACAAACCGTGGCGAACGTGCATACGACATTTACTCACGTTTATTGAAAGACCGCATCATTATGCTTGGCAGTGCCATTGACGACAATGTTGCCAATGCTGTTGTGTCACAATTATTATTCCTTGAAGCAGAGGATCCTGAAAAAGATATTTTCCTTTATATCAACTCGCCTGGTGGTAGTGTAACAGCTGGTATGGCCATCTATGATACGATGCAATTTATCAAACCAGATGTACAAACAGTTGGTATGGGTATGTGTGCATCTATGGGTTCATTCCTTCTTACAGCTGGTACAAAAGGCAAACGCTCTGCTCTACCAAACTGTGAAGTAATGATTCACCAACCTCTTGGTGGCGCTCAAGGTCAAGCAACAGAAATTGAAATTGCTGCAAAACATATCTTAAAAACACGCGAAAAATTAAATGGTATTCTTTCAGAACGTACTGGCCAACCAATCGACATCATTGCTCGTGACACAGATCGTGATAACTACATGACAGCTGAACAAGCAAAAGAATATGGTTTAATCGACCAAATCATGGAACGTAATGACCTTAAAAAATAATTAGGTAGGCACCATGTAAAAAGCAAGGCTCTTGATTGAGTCTTGCTTTTTTTGTAGATGCTGGAATTAAAACAGATGAAAGAGGATATTTTATTGCAAATTGAAGATCTTTTGCACAACTCATGCTNATGAAAGAGGATATTTTATTGCAAATTGAAGATCTTTTGCACAACTCATGCTCCCTTTTGCACAACTCAAGCTCTCTTTTGCACAACTCAGTCCCTTTTGCACAACTCATCTCCTTTTGCACAACTCGAAACCCCTTTTGCACAACTCAAGCTCTCTTTTGCACAACTCAGTCCCTTTTGCACAACTCGAAACCCCTTTTGCACAACTCATGCTTCCTTTATTACGAATAAAAAGCACTCAGTAACAATCATACAGTTGCTACTGAGTGCTTTTTCATTGGATTAATGATTATTCTTCGTTTTGAATAATTTTCACAAGTTTTTCTAATGCTTGTTCTTCGTCATTGCCATCTGCACTTAGAGTGACGGTAGTACCTCTAGCAATCGCTAAACTCATAATACCCATAATACTTTTAGCGTTTACTTTTTTATTTTCCTTTTGAAGAAACACATCTGCTGTGTGACGATTTGCTTCTTGCACGAATAATGCTGCTTGTCTTGCTTGCAAGCCTGATTTTAGTTTTACTTCTACTTGTTTTTCTACCACAATTACTCCCCCTTTAATAATAAGTACAAAGTCAAAAACTCTTATACTTTTTGGAATGATAAATTACATAAAAAAGATTTTTATCTTATGTTTATATGTGTTAGATACTATTCTTTAAATTTTTCGCCTCTTCGAAGGGCATCGGCAATTTCGTCGATTTTTCGAAGGCGGTGATTAATACCCGATTTACTAACGACACCTGTTGATACCATTTCACCAAGTTCCTTTAAGGTTACTTCTTGATATTCTACCCTTAATCGTGCAATTTCACGCAATTTCTCGGGTAGTTGCTCGATACCAATCATGTTGTCGATAAAGCGGATATTTTCAACCTGACGAATAGCAGCACCAATTGTTTTGTTTAAATTAGCTGTTTCACAATTTACTAGTCGATTAACACTATTTCGCATATCCCGGACAATTCGTACATCTTCAAATTTTAGCATAGCTTGATGTGCACCAACAAGACTAAGGAAATTTGAAATCTTCTCCGCTTCTTTTAGGTACGTTACAAACCCTTTTTTTCTTTCAATCGTCTTAGCGTTAAGATCAAAGTGGTTCATAAGGTCCATCAAAGCTTCTCCATGTTCTTTATATAAAGAATATATTTCTAAATGATAGGAGGAAGTTTCAGGATTGTTAACAGAGCCTCCAGCTAGAAAGGCTCCTCGTAAGTATGCCCTTTTATCTGCCTCAAATCTAATCAACTCTTCTGAAATTGTATGATTAAATAGAAAATTACCTGAGAGAATATGTAGCTCTTCTAATAATTCTTTTGCTCCATCACGAACCCGACATATATATACGTTGTTTTTTTTCAGTCTCATTTTTTTCCGTACTAAAAGTTCAATACGGTAATTATAGAATTTTTTCAAAATGGTGTACATTCTTCGAGCAATGGCTGCGTTTTCAGTTTGCACATCAAGACTTAACTGACGATTAGCAAAAGACAGAGAACCGTTCATTCGGATAATGGCAGAGAGTTCTGCTTTTAAACTAGTATCTTCTGCTTCAACTTGAGTAAGCTCTTTTTTAGTTTCCGAAGCAAATGACATTTAGATTCCCCCTCTCTTTCAATTATCTATTTTACGCTAATTCGACAATGATTGCTTCTTTTGTTGATAGATTGTTGCATATTCTACAATCCATGCAGCAACGCTATTGGTTTCGTGACGTACAACACCATTATGGATCGTGGCAATATCTTTTTTTACAACTTCGAGACCCATATTTTCTAAACGCTCAATATCGAATTGGACAGGTTCTGATGATTCTTTGATATATGCTTCTCGTATTGCTTTTGGTACCTCTTCTTTATTGATCAAAATTGTTTGTATAAAATCTTCACCAACATGATCATAAAGCGCTCTCACATGATCCCCAGCAGTATAGCCAGAAGTTTCGCCAGCTTGCGTCATTAAATTGCATATATATATTTTATGTCCTTTTGCTTTTAATACTGCCTCTTTTATACCTTCTACTAATAAGTTCGGCAAAATACTAGTATATAAACTTCCCGGGCCAATGATAATAATATCTGCATGTAATATAGCATTCACCGCTTCTTGCAACGGTTTGACATCTGGTGGTGACAGAAAAACTCGTTTAATACGAGTCCCAAATGTAGGTATTTTTGATTCGCCTTGCACAATGGTGCCATCCTTCAACTCAGCAAGTAATGTAATTCGCTGATTGGCAGCAGGTAAAACTTTACCATGAACATTTAATACACGACTCATCTCTCGTATTGCATGTGAAAAATCGCCAGTTATTTCTGTTAATGCTGTTAACATCAAGTTTCCGAGAGAGTGACCTCCCAATTCTTCTTTTCCCTTAAAACGATACTGAAACATTTCTTCTACTAATGGTTCTACTTCTGAAAGTGCCGCAATAACATTTCGAATATCCCCTGGTGGTGGAATTGCAAAGTCATCACGGATTCTACCTGAGCTTCCGCCATCATCGGCAACGGTTACAATAGCTGTCAAATCTACTGGGCATTTTTTCAAGCCCCTTAATAGAGTAGAAAGCCCTGTACCGCCGCCAATAATGACTATTCGCGATTGACGTTTTGGCATTCAGCTATCCCTTTCTCTTCGCAATATCACGATGGGTAATTACAGTTGGAGCAAACTGATCAAGATGATTACCGAAGTACTCTGCTAAAGTAACTGAACGATGTTGACCCCCAGTACATCCAAAAGCAATCACCAACTGTGTTTTTCCTTCTTTTTGATAAAGCGGAATCATGTATTCAAATAAATCCATTAACTTTTCGATTAATGCTTTCGTTTCATCATACTTTAATACATATGACGAAACATCCTCATCTAATCCAGTTTTAGAACGAAGTGACTCAACATAATATGGATTTGGTAAAAAACGAACGTCAAATACCAAATCTGCATCAATAGGCATACCGTGCTTAAATCCGAACGACATAACATTTACTGTAAATGTTCGAGAATCCACATCAGAAAATTGAGCAATAATCCGCTGGCGTAACTCTCTCGGTTTCATACTTGATGTATTATAGATAAATTGCGCACGTTCTTTGACTTCTGCTAATAATTCTCGTTCATACTTAATGCCCATTAAAGGCAACCCATTTTCTGCTAACGGATGAGAACGACGAGTTTCTTTATAGCGTCTAACTAACGTTTCATCATCTGCATCTAAAAATAAAATTTTAGTTGCAACAAGATCTTCTCTTTCAATTCGATCTAATGCATCGATCAAAGAAGAGAAAAAATCTCCTCCACGAAGGTCCATTACAGCAGCAATACGAGAAATTTCTTTTTTTGATTGTTTCATTAAATTTAAAAAAGTTGGCAACAATGCTGGCGGTAAATTATCGATACAGTAAAACCCCAGATCCTCAAAACTTTGAATAGCCAAAGTTTTACCTGCTCCAGACATTCCTGTAATAATTATTAACTCGTTTACTGACTGTGGATTAGGCATTTCTTTCATCCCCTTCACAAGACATCTGAATTTTTTCATCTAACAATTGGAAATCCTCTGTATATGTAAAAGTTCCGTATTGAGTACCTTCTTGTTCAACTGCAAATAACAGATTTGTACGATCACCTTCTGCCATAGGCAAAAGATTTAAGTCTTCTACTGGATGCCATTCAAGTAAACCTTCGCGATTTTCTTTATAGGGTGTTCCTTCCAAATCTTCAGCTAAGAAAGTAAAGAGCATCCATTCATTGACCACTTCTTCTCCACGTCTTATCACCATTGTATAAACGCCTTTAAGATGTGGTTTGACAGCTTTAGCACCTGTTTCTTCTTGGAATTCACGGCTTGCTGCTTCGAAAATAGACTCTCCACTTTCAATTTTTCCTCCGGGCGCAACATACCAACCGCGTCGTGGCTTTTTTAATAATAGAACTTGGTCGTCTTTTTTAACTAACAAATTGGCGATTCTTTGCACACACGACACCTCATTTCTAACAATTCTTATAATAATTATTATACCGTTTTCAACTGCTTGAGTAAAAAAGAATAATCAAAATATAGAAATTCAGCTATCCAGTTGTATGAAATGGATAGATTAACTGATTATAACACTGATACTTAACATGAAATTTTATAAAAAAGAGGCTGCTCCATACGGTCAAGTGATCCGAAGGAAACAGCCATACCAATGTTCAATATTATAAAAGGGGTTATTACAATTCATACTATACACAATTATTATTGCAACTTGATGACAACCATATTAAAGTAAAATTAATTTATCCAACTTTAATGAGGGCACTAAGAACTTAAGTGGAAAAGTTAGTTTGAGAAATAACAACTCCTTGTAAAATCCCTATCGGTTCAACTACCCATCAATGTTTTGGAAAGTAAAAACACATCCTACTGCAACATTTGGCACTAGTATGTCATATTGACCCCTTTATATTGCTAGTTATTTTACTGCGAATTTTTCTTTTAGTTCTTCAACATAGTGTTGAACAGCTTGTGCTGCAATACTACCATCACCAGTTGCTGTAACGATTTGACGCAATGTTTTATCGCGAACATCACCTGCAGCGTAAATACCAGGTACAGAAGTTTCCATTTCTGCATTAGTTTTAATATAGCCAGTTTCGCTTAAAATGCCTAGATTTTCAAAAGGTTTTGTAAGTGGTAACAAACCAATGTAGATAAATACTCCGTCTGCTTGTACTTCTTGTTCAGTACCATCCACAGTAGAAACAAGTGTTACACTACCTACTTTTCCATCTTTTTCATGAATTTCTTTTACTGTATTATTCCAGATAAAATTGATCTTTTCATTTGCAAAAGCACGGTCTTGAATAATTTTTTGAGCACGTAATTTATCGCGACGGTGTACAATTGTTACTTTATCTGCAAAACGAGTTAAGTACATACCTTCTTCGACTGCAGAGTCTCCTCCACCAACAACGATTAAATTTTTGTTTTTAAAGAATGCACCGTCACAAACAGCACAATAGCTTACGCCTCGGCCACCAAGTTCTTTTTCACCTGGCACACCCATTTTTTTATATTCTGCACCAGTACTAATAATGATTGCACGTGTTTTATATTCTTTTGTACCAGCTTTAATCGTTTTATACTCTTCGCCATCTACAATTTCAGTAACATCGCCGTAAGCATATTCTGCTCCAAATTTTTTCGCATGTTCGAACATTTTTGTAGATAATTCAGGGCCTAATATTGACTCAAAGCCTGGATAATTTTCAACTTCTTCTGTATTAGCCATTTGTCCACCAGGAATTCCTCTTTCTAGCATTAAAGTTGAAAGATTTCCTCGTGAAGTATAAACTGCTGCAGTCATTCCTGCAGGACCAGCACCGATAATGACAACATCATAAATTTTTTCTTCTGACATATCTGCTCCTCCTAAGTTGTGGCTATTCTATTTTTCTTTATCTTAGAGGATTGCCTTTCAGTATGACAAGATATCTGCTTATAACTAGTACGTTATTTGTCAAATAGCGGCAAATATTGTATCAATTCGTTCACATATTTTGTCAGGGTGGCTGGGGAAATCCCATAAAATTCAGCTATTTCTTTTTTAGTAATATTCTTCACTCGAGATGATTTATACATATATTCAGTTGCAGCAGCAAGCGCCTTAGGATTTTTAAACGCATAATCGTTTTCAAAAGCACGTTCATATAGAACAAACCACATTTGAAATAAGAAAGTATCATTCATATCTAAAGGTTTCATTTCTTCATATAAAATCTCAGCAACCTCTGCTGAATGTAAAAATGATTTTAAAGTACGATCATCATCTAGAAATTTATGATCCAAAGAATAAGCTAGATACAATTTTTCAAGTGGTGTGTAATTTTCAAGTTTAATCCAATTAGGATGAGCTACGATTTCTTGTTGATAAGGCGATTTCCCCAATAAAAATATGCCTAACAATCGTTCACTTCTATACTCACTTTCTAGTTTTTCAATGATAAAACTTCTATTTCTTTCAATTGAATCGGCCTGAAGTTGATCTTGCTCAAATGTCCATGGCTCATATCCAACTTTGTCAGGATCGATTTCAAGCAATTGTTTCCAAAACAATCTAGCTTCCTTTTCAAATCCGGAAAAATATGCAGAATGAGATAACCAAAAATAATAGCCAGAATCTCCTTCAAAGCCATGATTTTTTAGACTCTTTAACCACTTATACGCTTCTTCGTAACAGCCGATTAATGCAAGGGTTGCACCAAGTTTGTATCGTTGTTCAAATGAGTAAGGGCAAAGTTTTACAAGTAATTCTGTTAACTCTTGTAACTCCTCTTCCTCTTTTTCATAGTAGGCCATAACAGTCAAATTACAGAGTGCATGTAAATTACCATAGTTTCCTTGTAACACTTGATATAATAATGTTCTAGCTTGTTCTGAATCACCTTTATAAAAATACGCAAGTGACAAATTATTATATGCTGCCCAATAATCTGGATGATCCGTAATGATATCTTCTAAAAGCGTAATGGCTTCTTCAAGTTTGCCTTCTTCCATGAACTTTCTTGCCTTTTCTTGTAAATATACTACTTCTCTATCTACAGAGGTTTCAGGAGCAATATGCTTTTCCATCGATTTAGCAAAATCGATAATATCAATTGCTTCATCAGCATATTCTCCCATTTCATCAAGGCGCAAATATTCCTCAGCATAATACTTTGCATCATCAGTAAATCCTGCTTGTGCACATGCTTCTGCTAGGAACAATAAAATTTCAGGTTCTTCTGGATCTATTTCATTTGCCTTTTTCAATAATTCTAATGCGTGATCGATACGTCCGGCTTCCATTTCAACAATAGCATACTGTAGTAATATTAATGAATCCTCTGGACTTAACTCAGTTGCTCTTCTTAAATATTTTAGCGCTTTTTCAACTTGATCATGATCTAATGCTTGTACTGCTTTTTTATAATAAAAATCACCATTTGGAATAAAGGACACAACATTTTCTCGAGTATTTTGTTCACTATTCATATCCTACAGTTTTCCTCCAAAATAATAAGGAACGCATTTTTACGTTCCTTAAGCATCGTATCCTATATTATATCATAAATTAGTGTTGCTCATGACGTTTTTGCAGAACTCCTAAAACTTCATATAAATCTAATTTTTGTTCTTGCAAAAGTACTAACAAATGGTAAATTAAATCAGCTGCTTCCCATTTTAGTTCTTCATGATCACGATTTTTCGAAGCAATAACGACTTCAGTTGCCTCTTCTCCAACCTTTTTACAAATCTTATCTACACCTTCATTAAATAGATATGTAGTATAAGCACCTTCAGGCATCTCTTCTTCTCTTCCTTTAATCACATTTTTCAATGTTTCTAAAATATCAAGAGAACCGATTGAAGTTTCTTTCTCTGTTAGAACTTCTGTAAAGCATGAAACAGATCCTTTATGGCAGGCAGGTCCTTTTGGCAACACTTCCACTACTAATGCATCCTGGTCGCAATCTGCACGCATCGCTACAACCTTTTGCGTATTACCACTCGTTTCACCTTTATGCCAAAGCTCTTGTCTTGAACGACTGAAGAACCATGTTTCACCTGTTTCAATTGTTTTCTTTAAAGATTCCTTATTCATATATGCGACTGTTAGCACTTCTTTTGTTTGTGCATCTTGAACAACTGTTGTTATTAAACCTTTTTCATCAAATTTAAGATTTTCAATCATCGTATTGGCACTCCTTGTTGTTTTAAACTTGCTTTTACTTCTGAAACACTTGTCTCTTTATAATGGAAAATTGAGGCTGCTAATGCTGCATCTGCATCAATATTATGTAATACTTCATAAAAATCCTCCGCTTTACCTGCGCCACCACTTGCAATAATTGGTACATTGACAGCATCTCGAATAGCTTTTGTTAACGGCAAGTCAAAGCCGTTCTTCTCACCATCTTGGTCCATACTTGTTACAAGTAATTCTCCGGCACCAAGTGCGACTGCTTCTTTCGCCCAATCCACTGCCTTTTTATCTGTTTTGTTTCGGCCACCATGGGTATATACCATCCAAGTTTGATCTTCTTCACTCCACTTTGCGTCGATTGCAACAACAATACATTGTGCGCCAAAATAATCAGAACCCTCTTTTATCAACTCTGGACGGTTAATAGCAGAAGAATTGATCGACACTTTATCTGCTCCGGCACGTAACAGACGTTTCATATCATCTAGTGTCCGAATGCCACCGCCAACTGTAAATGGAATAGCTAGTGCTGCTGCTGTTTTACGAACAACATCAACCATTGTTTCACGCCCTTCATGTGAAGCCGAAATATCAAGAAAAACGAGTTCATCTGCACCTTGTTCGTTATAAAACTTTGCTAATTCAACCGGATCTCCTGCATCACGAAGAGATACAAATTGTACGCCTTTTACGACCCGACCTTCTTTGACATCTAGACATGGAATAATTCGTTTAGTTAACATTATTCCGCCTCCTTTAATGCCTCTTGTAATGTAAACCGTTCTGCATACAAAGCTTTTCCAATAATCACACCACTAACTGAGGAATTCTTTGCAGCATCTTTAACTTTTGAGATATCCTCTAAAGCACTAATACCACCTGAAACAATAATATTCGCTCCAGTTGCTTGTGCTAATTGAATATTTGCTTCTATATTCGGACCTGATAATGTTCCATCTGTTGCAATATCTGTAAAGATAAAATACTTTGCACCTGCATTTGCAAAATCTTTTCCTACTTCAATAGCTGATTGATCGGATGTTTCAATCCATCCATGTGTTGCGACCATTCCATCTTTTGCATCTAATCCTATTACAATTCTTTCAGCTCCAAATTCCTTGATGAAATTTTTCACTAACTGTGGTTCACGAATAGCAAGGCTACCAATGATGACACGATCAACGCCATTTTCTAGATAAAATCGAACATCTTCTTCGGAACGTATTCCCCCACCAATTTGAACTTTCAATGGTAACTCTTTTGCTACACGGATAACTTCCTTCGCATGTCTACGTTCTCCATCTTTTGCTCCATCTAAATCGACCATATGTACATAGCTTGCACCTGCTTTTGCAAAACGCTTCACCATCTCAAATGGAGAATCTGCATAAACAGTTTCCTTTTCATAGTCGCCCTTTAATAGACGAACACATTTCCCACCTCTCATATCGATAGCTGGAAATATTTGAATTGAACTCATGAAACAGCAACTCCTTTCGCAACTGCACGCAGCCACTGTTGTAGTAAATAAACGCCACATTCTCCTGATTTTTCGGGATGAAATTGCATACCTGTTACATTTCCTTTTTGTACAATTCCAGGAACTTTCATATCACCATACTCTGCATAAGCGATAAGATTTTCCTCATCCATATCCGTTGCTAAATAAGAGTGTACAAAATAGACAAAATTATCTGTTGGTAATTGTTCTAACCATGTTGGCGATTTAGCAAATATTAAATCATTCCACCCCATATGTGGAACACGATAAGACTTTCCTGAAAGATCCTTACCCGAAAATTGTTTAACTACCCCTTTGAAAATTCCCAAACCTTTCCAATAACCATTTTCTTCACTTTCTTCAAACAGAAGTTGCATACCTAGGCAAATACCTAAGAGAGGCTTATTAACCGCTACAATCTTATCGATAAATGTAACTAGCCCTGTATCATTAAGTTTTTTCATAGCATCCTCAAATGCACCGACACCAGGTAATATTAGAGCATCACATGTTAACAAACTTTTTTGATCTGATGAAATTAGCACTTCACAACCTAAACGTTTAATCGCTTGTTCAACACTAAAGAGATTTCCCATTCCATAATCGATTACGCCAATTTTCATGTTAACAACCCTTTCGTAGACGGAACTTTACCTTTCATTCGAGGATCAATTTGTACTGCATCATCAATCGCTCTAGCTAAAGCTTTAAAGATGGCTTCTATAATATGGTGTGTATTATGACCATAAGGAACAATAACATGAACATTCATACGTGCTTCTAATGCAAATTTCCACAAAAATTCGTGTACTAATTCTGTATCAAATGTTCCGACTTTTTGGGACGGGATTTCAGCACGAAATTCTAGATGTGGTCGATTTGAACAGTCAATAACCACTTGGGCTAGTGCATCATCCATTGGGACAAACGCATTTCCGTAACGTTTAATACCTTTTTTATCACCAAGCGCTTCTTTAATCGCTTGACCGAGTACAATTCCCAAATCTTCTGTTGTGTGATGGTCATCGATATCTGTGTCACCATTTGCAGTAATCTTCCCATTGAACAGGCCATGCTTCATGAAAAGATCAAGCATATGATCCATAAATGGTACACCTGTATCAACTGTTGCTTTCCCTTCTCCATCCAAATCGATTTCTACAGCAATTTGCGTTTCATTTGTCTTACGTTCTATTTTTGAATAACGCGCCAAATTATTCCTCTCCTTTGTTCCAGCCTCTTGACTCAACTGCTCTCGCATGCCCTTCTAATCCTTCTAATCTTGCTAAGCGAGCAATTTTAGGTGCATTTTCAGACCAAGTTTTTTCTGTATAATAGACAACATTTGTTTTCTTTAAGAAATCATCAACATTTAATCCACTAGCAAAACGTGCTGTACTATTTGTTGGTAACACGTGATTTGTTCCAGCAAAATAGTCACCTACTGGCTCTGAACTATAACGTCCGATAAAAATAGCTCCAGCATTGTCAATGGCTTCACTAACTTTCAGTGCATCTTCTGTTACAATTTCTAAATGCTCAGGTGCTAATTGATTGATAGCTTTTGTAGCTTGTTGCATCGATTCAGCAATATATATACATCCAAAGTTTTCTACTGATTTTCTTGCAATTGCTTCTCTAGGAAGGGTTTGTAATTGTTTTTCTACTTGTACCTGTACATTTTCAGCTAACAATTTACTTGTTGTAATAAGGATAGGGCATGCCATAGGATCGTGTTCGGCTTGTGACAGTAAGTCTGCGGCAATCTCATCTGGATAAGCCGAATCATCCGCAATAATCGCAATTTCACTTGGTCCTGCGATCATATCAATTGCTACCTCACCAAAAACTTCACGTTTTGCAAGTGCTACGAAGATATTACCTGGTCCGGTAATTTTATCTACCCCTTGAATTGTTTCTGTACCAAAAGCAAGTGCCCCGATTGCTTGTGCACCACCCATTTTATAAATCTCATCAATACCTAAGATAGATGCTGCAGTTAATACTGCGGCCGGAAGTTTACCGCTTTTATCACTTGGTGACGCTAATACAATTCGCTTAACACCCGCAACTTGAGCAGGAATAACATTCATTAAAACAGATGATGGATAAGCAGCAGAACCACCTGGAACATATAAGCCTACAGAAGATATTGGCAAAATACGTTGGCCTAGCCAAGAGCCATCTGCTATTTGAAGTTTGTAACCTTCACGTTTTTGCTGTTCGTGATATAAGCGAATATTAGATGCTGCTTCTTTTAAATCTTGTACTAATTGAGGATCTAACGATTTAACAGCTTCTTCTATTTCTTGTTCGGTTACACGTAAGTTTTCCGGCGCATAACCATCCCATTTCCGACTATAAGCTTTTACAGCTTCATCGCCTTTTTCTCGAACATCAGCAAGCACTTGGCGAACTGTTTTAAGCTGTTCCTCATTGCCACCTTCCAAAGGTCTTTTTAAAGAAATTTCATCTGTTAACACTTTAATCTTCATCGCAAATCCTTCTCTCATTTCACACATTTTTTAAGGCGTTTTACTAAATCTAAAATACGTTCACTTTTCATCCGATAACTTGCAGGATTAGCAATAAGTCTTGATGACACATCTGTGATAAATTCATATTCTACAAGACCATTTTCCTTTAATGTTTGACCAGTAGAGACAATATCAACGATACGATCAGCAAGACCAATCATCGGTGCTAATTCAATTGAACCATTTAGTCCGATAATTTCTACTTGTTCACCTTTTTCGCGGTAATATTCCGAAGCGACTGTCGGATATTTTGTTGCGATACGCGGAGCAATTTCGTTTAAAGTTGTATTCGGTAATCCTGCAGAAGCTATATGACATTTACTTATATTTAGATCTAATAATTCATGTACTTCCCGTCTTTGTTCGAGTAATACATCTTTTCCTGCAATTCCGATATCTGCTACCCCATGTTCAACATAAGTGGGAACATCCATAGGTTTCGCCAATATAAATCGAATTTTTTCTTGTGGGATTTCGATCATCAATTTGCGTGACATTTCAACATTTTCAGGTAATTCAAAACCTGCTTCTATCAACATTTCATAAGCTTCTTCGAAAATACGGCCTTTTGGCATAGCAATTGTTAACTCATTCATGGACGTTACCTCCTTGTCCAATTCGTACAATTTCAGCAAAGTGACTTTCAAATGCTGCTAAATTATCTAAACCTTCCATCGATTGTAGCGTAGTACGTTTTCCTTGTGCTCTAAGTTCTTCTGCCGTTTTAAGTGCTTCTGCTAATTGTGGTGCTACAAACAAAACAAGCACTTCATCAGATTCTTCCGATTGTTGTGGTATTACCTCTAGTAAATGGTCTACTCTTAATCCAAAACCGATCGCACCGACTTCAGTTCCAAATTCATCAAGCAATCCGTCATATCGCCCACCGTTTCCAATTGGGAAACCAGAACCAGTTGCGAATACCTCAAATAACATTCCTGTGTAATAATTCATATGACTTGCTAATGTAAAGTCAAACGCAATGTATGATGTGGCATCTGCAATTTCTAAAATAGATGCTAGTTGTTCCATATAGATAAATGCATCTTTTTCATATAGATATTTTGCAATTTCTCGAATACTTTTCATCTCTTTTGCATCTTCCACAAAGGATAATAGTGTTCGTTCTTTTTCAATCGCTAAATTATAGGAAACTACAGCTTCCTCAAATCCAACGATATTTTTTTGTACTAATAAGTTATGTAATTCCTCAAATTGTTGTTGATCTTGGACATTCTTTTTAATAATTGCCTCTAAGATTCCAGCGTTTCCAATTGTAATTTTAAATTCTTCAATACCTAATGTTTTTAATAAACGTATTGCTGTTAAAATAGCTTCTGCATCTGCATACACTGAAGAATCTCCAATGATTTCGATTCCCATTTGTTCAAATTCTGCTGGTCGACCACCTTCAAGTTGCTGCGCACGAAAAACATTCGCAAAATAAGCTAGGCGTAGTGGTATTTTTTCTTTTAATAATTTTGAAGTAGCGACACGCGCTATAGGTGTCGTCATATCTGGTCGAAGAACTAATGTATTTCCTTGACTATCCACTAATTTAAAAAGCGAAGAATCAACTATAGCAGAAGCTTTACCCACTGTATCGTAATATTCGAGTGTAGGTGTTTGAATAAAATCAAAACCTCTTAAACGTAGAAACTCCATACCTGTTTGTCGAATTACTTCTTTCTTTGCAAATATCTTTGGAAATGTATCGCGCATTCCTAATGGTTTTTCAAACTTTCGAATCGGTGACATTATTACACTTCCTAATCTATATACTTTAGTTCGCTAGAGTGTTAGAGTGATGATGTATGAAAGTATTTTATAATAACAACCACTTTAAGTCAATAGTTCCAGACAAATTTATTTGTATGTTACAACTCTTTAGAATTAATTGAATTCTTTTTATCCATCTCTTCTTTTGTATAAATAATCTTCATCGGATTACCACCAGCAAATGCACCAGCTGGGACATCTTTGTTCACCAATGTCATGGCAGAAATAATCGCATCATCACCTATTTCAACACCAGGTAAAATCGTTGAATTGGCACCAATCATTACACGATCGCCAATTACAACATCTCCTAATCTATACTCATTTACTAAATATTCGTGCGCAAGTATTGTTGTATTAAAACCTATAATTGTGTCTTTCCCTACTTTAATCCGTTCTGGAAACATCGTATCCGGGGTTACTTTCAATGCAAAAGATGTTTTCTCCCCAACTTTCATCTTTAAAAATGTACGATAAAGCCAATTCTTCACAGAGAGAAAAGGCGTATATCGTGCAATTTCTATAACAACAAAACATTTCACTACTTTCCAGAAAGAAACTGTTTTATAAATTTGCCAAAGTGATGTCGAACCAGATACCGAATATCTTTCCGTCCTACGCATTTGCATGCTCCTCTACTATAGTCAATAAATCTTTCATATCGTGCAGCATATAATCTGGTTTGAATTGCATTAAAAATTTTTCTCCCTTTAAAGACCAAGCAACTCCAGCTGTTTTTACACCTGCATTTTTGCCACCTAATATATCGTGAGAATTATCCCCAATCATGATTACATCTTCTTTTCTTAAATGCATCTTCTCAAGAGCTAAAAGGATAGGCTCGGGATCAGGTTTAACATTTTTTACATCATCCATACTAATAATAACTTCTACTAAATCCTCAATATCTAGTAGACGGATACCTTTGATCAAAGAATCATATCGCTTTGTTGACACAATCGCTAATCGAATCCCCTTGTTTTTTAGTTCTTGTAAAGTAGACTTAACTCCATCAAATTCTCTAGCTAGTTCATCATGGTGTTCACTGTTCCACAGACGATATTGACGCACCCATTCCTCAGCTTTTGAAGCATCAATTGTCGAAAAGGATTCGATTAATGAAGGTCCTATAAAAGGAACCATGTCGTCCTTTGTAAATTTCCCAGGAAATTCAGGTTCAAGTACATGCAAAAATGTTTGAATTATTAATTCGTTTGTATCTAATAATGTGCCATCAAAGTCAAATAGCAACCCTTTAAATTTATTTGTTGTCATTCTAAAATTGCTCCTTTACTTCCTGTATGACAGTTTTGTTTAAATAATAAAAACAGTTTATCATCTTGTTCAATTTTACCACGTTAATAGATTAAAGAATTTCCCAATATTAAAAGAATCGCCGTATTACAATGGCATCTAAATACCGTTTAACAGGTATCTATTCTTTAACCAAAGTAATATCGGCGTATAGTTTTATATCCTTTTTTATGAAAAATACTGAAAAGGGAGTTTCCTAATAATGTAATGTATAAAAAAGATCATTCATCAAAAATCCCATGCAAAACTCTATGTGAAAAAACACCCTATTCATCCTTATAATGAACTATTGGTTTTATTTTAAGTCTACGGTAGATGATTAAAGCAACACCTACAACAAGTCCAACTAGTGATACAATTTGCGCCATACGTAAATTACCAATCAATAAGCTATCGGTACGTAATCCTTCGATGAAGAATCGACCAAATGAGTACCAAATAATATAAGTTAAGAAGATTTCTCCTCGGCGTAAGTTTATTTTTCGAAGTAATAAAAGTATTAGTAAACCAACTAAATTCCAAAAGGATTCGTATAAAAATGTTGGATGATGATAGAAACCTTGAACATTCATTTGTTCAATGATCCAATTAGGCAGATGTAAACTTTCTAAAAACGAACGTTCAACTATACTGCCATAAGCTTCTTGGTTCATGAAATTTCCCCAACGGCCAACAATTTGTCCAATAATGATCGATGGCGCTAGAACATCGGCTAATTTCCAAAAACTGATTCCTCTTTTTTTAGCGAAAATAATCGCTGTCACAAACGCTCCTATAAGCGCACCATGTATGGCAATACCACCATGCCAAATTTGAATAATTTCACCTGGATGTGCCGCATAATATGGCCATTCAAATGTAACATAATAAATTCTGGCACAAAGAATGGAAATAGGTACCGCCCAAATAAGTAAATCTGTTAATAGGTCTTCACCAAAACCTCTTTTCACCATTTCTCTTTGACCTATAAAATAAGCAATAATAATCCCACAAGCAATGATTATTCCATACCAACGAACCGTTATTGGTCCAAGTTTTAATGCTACTGGGTCTATTGCCATTAAAATTGAATCCATAGTAAGCTCCCTTCACTACTATCATCTTTAAATTCTTCTACTAGAATTCGTCATTTCCTTCAATTACATTATCTAAGCGACGTGAAAATTCTTCTGCTGCATTAACGCCTAGATTTTTCAAACGATGATTCATCGCAGCTACTTCAATAATAACAGATAGATTTCGTCCTGGTCTTACTGGAATCGTTAACTTTGGTAGCTCTGTATCAATGATTTTCATCGTCTCCGAATCTAAACCCAAGCGGTCATAAGTTTTATCTGAATCCCATGTTTCTAGATCCATAACAATTGAGATACGTTTATGTTTTCGTACAGCACTTGCGCCAAATAATGTCATAATATCAATAATACCAATTCCTCGTATTTCAAGTAAATGAGCGATTAAAGGTGGCGCATTACCGATCAGTGTACTTTCACCTTCCTGACGAATTTCTACACAATCATCCGCGACTAATCTATGGCCTTTTTTAACAAGCTCTAGTGCCGTTTCGCTTTTCCCTACGCCACTTTTACCGGTTATCAAAACACCTATCCCATAGATATCCATTAACACACCATGCACGGCTGTCGTTGGTGCTAAACGACTTTCAAGGTAATTCGTCAATAGGCTTGAAAAACGAGTTGTTGGTAGCTTTGTTGTTAAAATAGGTACATGATGTTCTTCTGAAGCGACTATTAAAGCTTCAGGTACTTCCATATCATGCGAGATAATAATTGCTGGTGTTTCTTGAGAACACAACTTATTCATCCGATCAAATTGAACTTCGCGAGATAACATTTCAAAAAAGGATAATTCTGTTTTTCCTAAAAGTTGCACACGCTTAGCAGGATAATGTGTAAAATAACCTGCCATCTCAAGACCTGGTCGTGAAATATCACTCGTTAAAATATGTCTACCGATTCCTTCCTCACCGCTTATAAGCTTCAGATTTAAAACTTCCATAACATCTTTGGTGCAAACTTGATCCAAAGGCATCTTCATACCACCTTCCAAATAACCATAAGATAAAATAGATTTTCATACTTGGAACCTGTTTCTACTGTGTTTAAGTACCAATCTAGGCCACACGGAGTAAATCTCCTACTCTTCACTTGCATTTCACTTCAGTCTGTATGTATAGGGCTGACTGCACTTTATGCAAGATAAACAACATGAACATATTTTAGCATAAAACTTTGTATGAAGATGCTTGAAAAACCTGAAAAGTAGAAAAGCATTATGTACTTTAAGTGTACAATTCATAACTAAGTAAATATTGCTTTAAGGAAAAATAAAAACCAAGTAAGTCATTCCTTACCTGGTCTAGAATTTTTCAATTTAATTATAAAAAAACTAGCTTTCCCCTCAATGAAAGCTAGTCCAAAAATTATTATTTTTGTTCAGAAAGCCATTTAGCAACAGCGTTTACTTCGTCATCACTTTGTAGACCATTGGCTGGTTTTGCAGGCATTTGACCTTTACCCTTATTTAAAATATCTTTAATTTCACTTTCAGATAAAGTAGAACCGATTTTTGTTAAATCAGGACCCATAGCACCTGTTAAATCATTACCGTGGCAAGAAATACATTTTTCTTTTGCAATCTTTTCACCATCGGCATTAGTAGTTGTGGCTTTTTCATCTGTTGTTGTATCATTTGCTGCGTTATCAGTTGTTTTAGTATCTTCGGATGCTGCGTTATCCTTATCGTTATTACCACAAGCACCTAAAACTAAAGCTGAACCAAGTAGCAATGCAAGTAGAGCTTTTTGCATGATAGACCCTCCTATAAAATTTAATAATAACCTACGTAGTAAGTATACCAAATTCAATAATAAATTAAACCTGAATAAAACATAAAATTTGTGACCATTTTGCGCCATATAGACTATTTCAAAAGACCAATTTGTAAATTGTTATAAAATTCTAAACCTTCAATCTAGTATTTTGATAGTAATTTATCATTTAATACAGTAGGGGTTTCCCGACGTATACTACATACTATGTCAACATTGCCACAGGACGTGGCGTTTTTAGTTGACTTCAGCCTACGAATTACTACACTATTGATTTTATTTTATTAGGAAATTCGATTGGTCCATTTATTTGCAGCTTTAAAGCTTTCAAATACTTCTTCTATATTTATATTTAAATCATTTGCAATTTTATTGACGACTTCAAAATCCATTTGTTCAACAGCAACTGTTAATTGAAGGTATGGTTGCATAGATGTATCACTCCCTGATATTGTTTCTACTATTTCATCAGATAGTGGTAATTGCATTAAGATGCTTTTTATCGGTCTACGTAAAAGTGCGTCAATTAGTGAGAACATACCAATTAAAAAGTATTCGGATGTATTTCTCTTGTTATTATATTTCGCTAATAGTTCACACATTTTGGCTCTACACAATGAAGTTTTCATAAGCTCATCATATGCGCCACTAGGATTATATTTTTGAGATTCACGATATGTTAATATGTATATCCATCTTTTCAAATCTTCTAGTCCTAAATGTAAGATTGCTTGCTTAATGGAACGGATTTTAAATTTTGACCGTTTAGATGAGGAATTGATCAGCTTCATAAGTTTATATGATAATGCGATATCATGCTCTATACCTTCAGTAATCTCATCAATATCTGGTTCTTCTACACGGAGTAAAGCGATAACACGATAATATTGTAATAAGTTTGCGGGAATGTCATTTGCACGAATGATCTGTGGCTTAGTAAAAAAATAACCTTGAAATAATTTATACCCTCTTTGAATCGCATCAATATATTGTTCCATCGTTTCGACTTTTTCCGCCAGTAAAATGATATGAGGAAATAGCTTTTTTATACGATTCTCAATTTTTTCTCTTTCATCTACTGAAGATATTATAAAGTCAACTTTTATAATATCTATATAAGGAAATAAATCGTTATAAATGCTAGAATCTTCTTGCATTATAAAATCATCGAGAGCAATGCGATAACCTTTTGCTTTCAGTTCCTTTACACGCTTTATCAATCCTTTAGTTATAGGGACATCTTCTAGAATCTCAATAACTACTTGTGATGGATTCAACTGTTCCATAATGTCATTCATCAATAGATTTTCAGTAAAATTGATAAAGCAAGGTTTACCATTTGATAATTCTTCAAAACCAATTGATAAAAAGGAATTGATAATTAACTCAACCGTAGCGATATCCGAATCAATATCAGGAAATGCATTGTTTTCAATTCCATTTCTATATAATAATTCATACGAATAGACTTGTTCATTAGTATTAAAGATTGGTTGTCTTCCAATAAAGATCTCCATTTTCTTTCTCCTTCAATACACATTTACCTATATTGTATCATTTTTCTCCAAATAAATAGTGCTTAATAATGATTTATTTTATAAAACTAGTCAGATTTATCAACACCCAACTCATACTTAGATAACTAAAATGCCCCACTAGAAAGATACTCTAAAATACTCATTCTTTCAACAAAAAATGGAATTATAAAATACTGTATATTGGAGTATATTGCTATAGTTACTACGATTAACTTTATATCAAGTAATTTAGGGGGCTAACTATTGAACAGTATAATTTTCGAAAAGTCCAATCATATTGCGACCATCACATTGAATAGACCAGAAGCATTGAACGCATTTAACTACGATTTGCTTGTTGAGCTACATGAAGTTGTGGAATCTATTCGTACAGATGAAGATTTATATCTTGTTATTTTCACAGGTGCAGGTGATAAGTCCTTTAGTGTGGGTGCAGATTTAAAGGAGAGGAGAAACTTACCAGAAAGGGACGTCAAACGAAATCTCAATAAGATTGGTGCATTATTTACAGCTATAGAAAAATTACCACAACCTACTATCGCTATGCTAAATGGTTATGCTTTTGGTGGAGGAACTGAGCTTGCTCTTGCTTGTGATTTTCGTTTTGCTGCTGATGATATTCAAATGGGACTAACCGAAACAAGTCTAGCAATTATCCCTGGAGCGGGTGGCACACAAAGACTTCCTAGAATAGTAGGAGAAGCAAAAGCATTAGAACTCATTTTAACAGCAAAGAGGATAACGTCTCAAGAAGCTACACAAATTGGGCTACTTACTGATTGTTTCAGCCGGTCTCAATTATCAGATAAAGTTTTAAATTTTGCCCATCAAATACTTTCAAACGGACCGATAGCCATTCAACAAGCAAAATTTGCTATCAAAAATGGGATGAATACAGATTTAGAAACTGGTCTTCAAATTGAACGGAAATCATATGAAATCACTATTCCAACAGAAGATCGTCTAGAAGCATTGGATGCATTTGCAAAAAAAAGAAAGCCTAATTTTAAAGGGCGTTGAAACTTAAAAAAGGTGTTACAAAGACATTCTCTTTGTAACACCCAAATGAATCAATATTATTTTTCTTCTGCAAAAATTGTGCTCCACTCATCACGTTTAGCAAGCATTTCTTTTGCCAATTCTTTCGCTCCATCTAAGCTATGACTTGCAGCCCAACCACATTGAACTTCGTTGCAAGCAGGAACTTCTGTTGCCTCAAGAACATCGTTAAATGTTTTTTCAATTATATCTAGAACTTCATCATAATCTGTATGATTGATAAGCGATAAGTAAAAACCGGTTTGACATCCCATTGGACTTAAATCGACTACTTGATCTGTATGGTTACGTATATTTTCAGCCATTAAATGTTCAATAGAATGTAATGCGGGCATATTCATATGCTCTTTGTTTGGTTGTTTGAAGCGGATGTCATATTTATACACTTCATCCCCGTTGATACCTTTTTTAATGCCTGCAAGACGTACAAAAGGTGCTTGAACTTTCGTATGATCAAGGTTGAAACTCTCCACGTTCAATTTTTCCATTAGGCAAAACTCCTTTTATGTTCATATAATTTTATTTTATCATTATTTTAAATTTTTAGAATACTTTCGTTAAAAAACACCTCTGCTAATATCAAATTATTTTTGTATATTAACAAGAGATGAGTTTATATTACTTTTTAAATTTGGAACGTAAAATTCCAATAATCGCCGGTAAAATGGAAACAAATACAATGGCTAAAATAACAGTAGAAAAGTTATTTTTTACAACTGGGATATTACCGAAGAAGTAACCACTAAATACTCCAACCAATACCCATAGTAAAGCCCCAGTGACATTATACATAATGAAGTAATTATAACGCATTTTACTTGCACCGGCTATAAACGGGATGAAAGTCCGAATCACCGGCATAAAACGTGCGATGACGATCGTCTTACCACCATGTTTGTTGAAGAAGTCTTGTGCTTTTTGCATTCGTTCTTTATTCACCATGCGCCCTAAAAAGCTATCTTCAGGAATTGATTTACCTAATTTATGACCTATCTCATAATTCAAGGAATCTCCTAAAACGGCAGCCACAAAAAACACAAGCAAAGAAACCCATAAGTTTAAGGCTCCTAGCGATGCAAGTGCTCCACTTGCGAATAGCAGTGAATCACCAGGTAAGAACGGCATAATAACGACGCCTGTTTCAATAAACACAATAAGGAAGACAATTCCGTAAACCCAAGCATGATATTGGGAAACAATTTCAGTTAAGTGCACATCAATATGCATGATAAAATCAAATAATCCTTTTATAAGGTCTATCATTACTTCCACTCACATTCTATACATATTCTTATTCATGATACTGTTTATGTTATCTTCTGTCACGGTATAAATACGTAACACTCTAATTGTAACGTTAAATGCTAGATGAATGTTGCAAAATTTATGACAAGTCAGATGAACATATCATTAAAAATAGTAATCCTTCTTCGAAAACAAATCTGTATTCTTTTTAATTTTCTAAAATGGAAGATTTACAAACACCACCGCATATACATAACTTATAATGATATTCCAAATCTAGGATTTAATCATTCAGAATATTTATATTTTTAGTGGCATAAATTCGTTTTTATTATCTCTATTTTGTGTTACCATAATGAAGTTACAATTTAATTTTATAGCATCGAAGGAGTTTTTATCTATGAACAAGAAACCACAGCTCCAACGAGGTTTGGAGTCGCGACATATCACGCTAATGTCGCTCGGTGCTGCCATAGGAGTCGGATTATTTCTAGGTTCTGCAGGCGCTATTCAATTAGCTGGTCCTGCAATTTTAATCGCTTATGCCCTTGGTGGTATCGTAATTTTCATTATTATGCGTGCACTTGGTGAAATGGCGGTTGAAAACCCTGTCGCCGGATCCTTTAGTCGCTATGCTAAAGACTATTTAGGACCACTCGCAGGATTTATAACTGGATGGAACTATTGGTTTTTATGGATTGTGACATGTATGGCGGAAATAACCGCAGTCGGGATTTACATGCAATTATGGTTCCCAGGTTCACCTAAATGGATATGGGCACTTGCTGCACTTGTAATTATGACAATAGTCAATTTAATCGCAGTCAAAACATTTGGCGAATTTGAATTTTGGTTTGCCTTCATAAAAGTTTTTGCAATAATCGCAATGATTATAGTTGGATTAGGGATTATTTTATTCGGGATAGGTAATGGTGGTATAGCTATTGGCTTTAGTAATTTATGGAGTCATGGTGGATTTATGCCAAATGGTATAAAGGGTATCTTCATGTCATTACCAATTGTAATGTTCGCATATCTTGGAATTGAAATGATTGGTATTACTGCTGGTGAAGCCAAAAATCCTAAAAAGGTTATTCCTCATGCAATTGATACAGTACTTTGGCGGATATTAATATTTTATATTGGTGCTTTAACTGTAATAATGTCTATTTATCCATGGAATGAAATCAATACAAACAATAGTCCATTTGTTTTAATGTTTGATCAAATTGGACTAAGATATGCAGCAGGTATTATTAACTTTGTTGTATTAACAGCTGCATTATCAAGCTGCAACAGTGGTATATTTAGCACTGGACGAATGTTGTTTAACCTTGCTGAACAAAATCAAGCACCTGCTTTTCTTAAAAAGGTAAGCCATAATGGTCTTCCAACAGCAGCTATTATTGCTTCATCGTTTGTTCTTTTAATTGGTGTCATTTTAAATTATTTTGTAGCGGAAAAAGTATTTATGTGGGTAACCAGCATTTCAACTTTTGGTGCTATCTGGACTTGGATTATTATTTTAATCAGTCAAATGAAATTCCGTAAAACTTTATCGAAAACACAGGTTTCAAAACTTTCTTATAAAGCATATATGTATCCATTTGGCTCTTACTTCGCTATTGCGTTCCTACTTTTAGTTATTGTTCTAATGGGCGTATTTCCAGATACAAGAATTGCACTTGAAGTTGGTCCAGTTTGGATCCTCCTTTTAATTATTTTCTATTATACAAAATATAAAAAAGCTTAAATATAAGTCTATTTGTATTATGAAAAACCCGTCAATCAAAAGTGATTGACGAGTTTTTTGTATATTTAGAGTGTCTCTTTAAGCACTCTCATATTCTGTTTAAATCTCACTAAACGCGAGAAAGAGCTTGGTCTTTTAAATTACGACGTAATATTTTCCCAGTAGTATTCTTTGGTAATTCATCTAATATAATAATTTCTTTTGGACATTTATATTTTACTAAATGTTCTTTACAGAATGCATCTAATTCATCAACTGTAATAGATTTGTCCTTCAGTACTACGTATGCTAGTACTTCTTCACCTAGATTTGGATCTGGTATACCAACAACAGCCGCTTCTAATACTCCTGGATTTTTATAAAAGACTTCTTCTACCTCTCGTGGGTAAACGTTGAAGCCACCTACAATAATCAAATCCTTTTTTCGATCAACAATATAGAAATAACCATCTTCATCCATTCTTGCTAAATCGCCCGTATAAAGCCAACCACCACGAATTACCATAGCTGTCTCCTCAGGCATTTTATAATACCCCTTCATAACATTAGGTCCTCTTACAACAAGTTCACCGACTTCACCGACCGGTACTTCTTCACCTAACTCATTAAAAACTTTGTTTTCTACATTTACAATATTCGTACCAATTGAGCCAGGTTTTCGTTCACGGTCCAGTGGGTTAAAACAAGTAACTGGTGAAGCCTCAGATAGACCATATCCTTCTGATATTCTAACATTAAACTTATCCTCAAAATTATGAAGTAAAGCAACTGGCAAGGAAGATCCCCCCGAAATGGCTAAACGTAATGATTTTAAATCATCTGCATTTCCTTCCGGGAATTGATACAAGAAATTGAACATCGTTGGAACCCCAGCAAAAACAGTTGGTTGAAGTTCTCTACCAATTCTAAAAATTTCTTTTGGACTAAATTTAGGCACAATGATTAATTGCGCTGAAGTTAATAAAGGCGCATTGACAACAACCGTTAAAGCAAAAACATGAAAAATAGGTAAAGTAGTTATAATACGATCATTCTCATTGAATTGTAAATAATCAGATATATCTCTAGCATTTGAATATAGATTCTTATGTGTTAACATAGCTCCTTTTGGATGCCCTGTTGTACCTGAAGTATACAATATAATAGCTGTCTCATCATCATCAATCTCTACTGGTTTTACCACTGGCTCTGATTGAGCTAATAATTGCGTAAAAAGATGAACTTTTTCTTTCACAATTGGTGATAGCGTTTCCATTTTCTCGAATATATCTGGTTTCGTTTCGCATATTACATACGCTTTTACACTAGGAAATAATTGAACACCAGCTTCTACTAAAGGTAACAACGCATCTAAGGCAATCACGGCTTTAACATCACCATTTTGAATAATATATGTAATTTCATCTGGTGTATAAAGCGGATTAATCGGAATAGCTGTTGCACCAATTCGCATTGTTGCATATAAAGAAATTATAAAATGAGGTGTATTACCTAATAAGAAAGCAACATGATCGCCCTTATCAACCCCTAATTCTTTTAATGCAGTTGCCATTTTTGAAACAGAATTTTCAAATTCTGAGTAAGTAGTATCTTTTCCCCCAAAATGATAAGCTACTTTGTCTGCTTGTTCTATAGATGTCTTATAAACCGCTGAAACTAAATTCATATTCTCAACCCCTTTGTAAGAATAAAATGAACGGTAATTCATTCCCCATCCATATCTATTATATAGAAGTTGAAAAAATAAAACAACAGACATTCTATTTTTCGCTAACTGTTGTTAGTATTTTTCTATTTTTTGATGTTATTTTGTTTTTAACATATTTATCTTAAAGCCCTTATATAGAGTGAATTCTCTAAATTAAATAGCTCTTATATGCGACAAATATCGCCATCGAATTAGATAAAAATAACATAATTGCATACATGAGATGCCTGCTAGCACGAGGAATATCTCTCTTATAATCGATAAATCCGCAATTCCTTTCCAGAATACTTGTAATGCCATAAATGCAAATGTGCTATGAAACATCGCTAATCCCCATGGCATAAAGAACTGTGGAATCAGTTGACTATTTACTATTTTACGTAACTCTTTATCGGTAATGCCCATTCTACGTAATGCGTCAAATTGCTTTTTATCTTCTTCTAAGCCCGTATAAAGTTTAAAGTATATAAAGCTCCCTGATGCTAGGAAAAATACTGTAGCCGCTAATAATCCGATAAACAACAATAACGCAAACGTTGAGCGTATAAAAGAATAATCCAACCCTGAGTTTTCAAAATAGAAAGGCAAGTCATTTTCATGATTAGTCATATATGCTTCTGTCATTAAGGCGTCTAGGTTTTGACCGATATCTTTTGTTTCTGTCCATTCAGGTACTGAAAAAACAAAAATATGATTCGTGGATTGGTTTGCATTTGCACCTACCATTGGTTCTTTGATTAAACGAAAATCTTCATCGCTAACTACGATGACATTTGTTCCAAGCTCTGTAGGTGAGAATAATACTTTTGGATACACCTTATTTATCGTTAAAGGAATACTATTTTCTTGTAAAACTGTTTCAACATTTTTCTTTTTTAACATATCAATAGAATCCATTGAATAAGGTAGGAACATCGCTTCACCTGGTTTTAAGTTAACGACCGGATAACTATATAAAAGAGCTAGTCTATTAATATCTGATTGCGTCAATATTTTTACGGTCTTTTGAGTATTTGACGATGTTTGTCTTTTTACATCGAATTTATTGAGGTGATAACTTAACCCCTTATCCTCTAATTCCTCGATTAATCCAGATACATGCGTTTTTTCATATGGGTTATCTATTTTGCTAGAATACACCATTCCCAATGGATTTAATTGATGATACTGGTGTGTAAATGTGGACATTGAACTTAAGGAGCCGACTGCCAAAAAAGCTAGTGTAGAAACCATACATGAGATAAAGAACATTCTCGAATTTTCTCGCATAATCGACGAAATTTTGGCCAATGAGATAATCCGATATTTATGCCAATACCATTTTCGATGTCTACGTATTCGTGACAATATAAAAGGTACAGAATCTGTAAAGAATAGATATGTACCAATCATTGCAAAGGGAGGTGTTAAAGAAACAAATACAATAAGATAGGCTTTATTAATATTGGCTGCCATTACATACGCCATAGTTAATAACAATAAGCCTGCAATCCCTCTCCAAACGGAATACTTTGCAATCTGTTCATTACGCCAATATCCTCTCAAAAGATTCACCAAATTATTATCCTTGATGAACATAACACTAAAAGATGAAATAATCACAAATAGACTTGTGAATGTACCAATTGTTAACGCAAAGGGCTTCCAAGAAAAATACAATGGTAAACTATCAATTTGCAAAATTTCTCTGACAATCATAAAGAAAAATTTAGAAAAAGCATAACCAAAAACTATTCCAACAATGATAGCAGCAATTCCAATAATCATTGTTTCAAATAGAATTAGCTTATTGAGTTTTCTTTTCTCAATCCCTAATTGTAGTAATATCCCAAACTCTTTTGAACGAGCTTCTAAAAAAGCCCGCATAGAATAAAACAAGAAAAACAATGTGAACAGCACTAAAATAACTTCTGCACCGAACATCCCTTGAAAGGCAATTTCCCGGAGAAATTCATCTTCAACTTTTGGATGAAACATTAACATGGAATAGATAAAAAATACCATAACCGATGAAACACTTGATAGAAAGAAAGCTGCATAAACACGCTGATTTCTTATTACATTACGGAAGGCGAACTGTCGAAAAGTCACCGACATGACCCCCTAATAAGCTCAACACATTTAAAATAGCTTGAAAAAAAGTTTGGCGATGGTTATCTTTATATATTTCATTAAAATACTCTCCATCTTTGATAAAAAGAACCCGGTCACAATAACTTGCTGCAATAGGATCATGAGTCACCATCACGATTGTTGTGTTTTCGTGCTTGTTAATACGTCTAAGTAATTCTAATACATCTTTTGAAGACTTAGAATCTAAATTTCCTGTTGGCTCATCTGCTAATAGAAGTGATGGCTTATGAATAATGGCTCTCCCAATAGCTGTCTTTTGTGCTTGACCACCCGAAATTTCATTTGGACGCTTTTCGAGTATCTTTTCAAGTCCTAATTGTTCTGTAACATATTGAAGTCTCGTTTCCATTGTTTCAAGATTTTGATCATCAAGCGTTAACGGTAATACAATATTTTCTTCTACGGTTAACATCTGAAGTAAATTAAAATCTTGAAAAACAAACCCTAGTTGGCGTCTTCTAAAATAAGCTAAATCATTTTTCTTCAACTTATGAGGTTTTATGTCATTGACGATAATCTCACCTGATGTTGGTGTATCAATAGTAGAAATCATATTTAGAAGCGTTGTTTTTCCACTTCCCGATGGTCCCATCACTGCTAGAAATTCACCATTTTCCACTTCGAAGCTAAGTTGATTGACCGCGCGATGTGTAACTTTACCTTCATATACTTTCGTTACATCCTGAATTTTTAAAATTGACATATACGTTTACCTCAATTCTATTATGAATGCTGGAAGTGAACACGTATGGTTGTACCTCTTCCTACCTCTGAATCTATTTCTAGTTGATGCCCTAACTTATCACAAACCTCTTTTGCCAAATATAGACCCATCCCCGTAGATTCGGCTGTTTTCCGACCATTTTCACCAGTAAAGAATGCTTTCGTTACACGTTTTAAATCTGAAGGTGGTATTCCAATACCCTCATCTCTAATGGTTAAAATAATTTGTGTGTCATTAACTTCTGCAGATAAATACAGCTTTTTTCCATCTTCAAAAGTATATTTTACTGCGTTGGTGATAAATTGGCCGATGATAAACTTCATCCATTTCGGATCAGTTGGGACGATACAATCCTCAGCGATATCAATATTAGGGTATACATGATTTGTGATAAATAATCTTTTATTTTCATTTACGATTGAGCTTACCAATGGGCGAAGAGCAACCTGCTCAATTTTCATATCCTCTTCAAAAGTATCTAGACGTGCATTCATCAAAACGGTTTCCAGACCATGTTTTAGTCTATCTACTTCCTCTTGAACACTAACCTTATCTAACTCTCCATCTTCTTGCAAAAGTAGTTCCAAAACACTAATTGGTGTTTTCATCTGATGTACCCACTGATTCATAAATTGAAGATGACGATTTTGTTGAGCATATAAAGCTTGTGCTTCTAATTCATAAATTTTGTATAGTTCATGAATATATTCTTCTGCAGCAATATTTGCTGGGGTTTTTGCGTTTTTTTGTAATGCGTCTTCCATAGAATGAGGTAGTTGAAGGATCTTATTATAGAAAGAGCGGCGCATAATATACCTTGTACATAAAAAAGTTACGGTTAAGATTAACGAGATAATGATAGAATAAATAGCTGTATCAATATTACGAAAACCATCTAACCAATATAATAGTAGGATAAATAACACCAGCAATATATCAAATATGACATAGCCAACATGCTCCTTTAGAAAAAGTTTTATAGAATCCATGATTATTGCTCCTCTTCACATAAAACAAATCGATAACCTGCACCACGCACTGTTTCAATAGTAGATAGCACATGATAATCCGAAAGCTTTTTTCTCACCCTTGTCATATTAACGTTCAAAGTATTTTCATCAACAAAAGCTTGATCATCCCATAATTCTTCTAATAATTTTTCTCTAGAGACTACCTTTGGGGCTTGTCCCATTAACAATTCTAAAATGACACATTCTTTTTTTTGAAGTGGAATTTGTGCATTCTTTGTATGCAACTCCATACGTTCCAAAAATAGTTGTAATTGACCAAGCTTTATCGTTCTTTCCTCTTGCTTCATCGCATATTCTCCATACGATCTTCTTAAATGACTTTTAATCTTCGCTAGGACAATTTCATAGTTAAATGGCTTCGTGATAAAATCATCTCCACCATTTTCTAATGCAAAAATTTGATCCATTTCCCCTGCTCTTGCTGAAATGAATATTATTGGGCAGGTCGTTAACTGTCTAAGCTGGCGACACCAGTAATAGCCATCAAATGAAGGTAAGTTAATATCAAGCAAAACAAGATGTGGATTGAACGCTTTAAAATCATTTAGAATGTTATCAAAAGATTCCACGGCATTTACATCATAGTGATACTTTCGTAATGTATCTGCTAATAATGATGCAATTTTCACATCATCTTCCACGATTAAAATTCGATGTGTACTCATTATTCTCCCCTCCATCTTATTTTTCATATCTATAAAATTAATAGATTAATTTAATAAATTCTTCTTTTGAAACTCCTCCAAAGTACTTAGGTATATCAATATTTTCAAGTGCTTTTGAAATCTCATGAGGTTCATACTTTTTACCATTAAGAACTTCTTCTATGTCTTTCATTTCACCGACACCAAAGAAATCACCAAAGATATGCACTTGTTCCATAATACCTTTTTTTACTTGTAAACGTAAATCGATAAAACCAGAAGGGAATTTCTTAGTTCGTTGAATATTAAACTTAGGTGATTGCCCATAATTCCAATCCCATTGTTGATAACGCTCTTCTGATAATTTATAAATATTATCCCAATCATCTTTTGTTAGTTCATAATATTGAATATTTTCTTCTCCACCGAATATCGATTTTAGTATTTCCATTCTAAATTCTTCGATTGTTATTGGATTTTCCATAAAATCAGCAATATTAGCGACGCGTGAACGAACAGATTTAATACCTTTCGATTCGATCTTCTCTTTTTTAACTTTTAAGGCAGATACAACATGATCAATATTTGTATTGTACATTAATGTACCGTGGCTGAACATACGGCCCTTTGTTGAGAACATTGCGTTTCCTGAGATTTTACGACCTTCTGCTAGGATATCATTACGACCAGAAAGTTCAGATTTAATACCGAGCTTTTTCATAGCATCTACAACTGGCTGAGTGAACTTTTTAAAGTTTTGGAACGATTCTCCGTCATCTTTTGTTAAGAAGCTAAAATTCAAATTACCAAGATCATGATAAACTGCTCCACCACCAGATAATCGACGAACTACAATGATATTATTTTCTTCAACGTAATCAGTGTTAATCTCTTCAATTGTATTTTGATTTCTTCCAATAATAATTGAGGGTTGGTTAATATAAAACAGTAAAAATGAATCCTTTTCTACATCCATTGTCTTTAATGCGTATTCTTCTATTGCAAGGTTAATACGTGGATCGTTGATTCCTTTATTATCGATAAAATACATGCTCGTCACTCCTTCAATATATTCATAAATTATTTTAACTTAAATTTGGAATTTTGTATTGACATTTACCTTTCTGTTATAATACAATACTTAATAACGAAACAGTAATATAACAGAATTTTAAAGGAGGGGACTTTCAATGTTAGAAAATGTTGTTGAATTTTTCAAAAACTTACCTGATAAACATTGTTCAGAATGTGGAGAAAAAATTGAAGAACAAAGCGAGTGCTATACTAACACTTGTGAACATTGCAATAACCTTTAATAGTTTATATTACTTACTAGACTAAACGTCTCCCAAGATTCGTTTAGTAATCGCTCACTCCTCATCACTGTCTGAACCGCAGATGATGAACTTATAAGTAAACCGCTTACGAAAAAAGCGTAAAGAGCCCGAACCCCTCTTTACGCTTTTTTATTAATCTTTGATATATTCATATTTTAAAAAGGCCAAGGACTATTCCCTGGCCTTTTATATTGATCTATTCTGCAGTAGCTTCTTTTGAATGGCGTTTTGCAAATAATAATGCAAAAAATCCAAACGTAATTGCTAAGAAAGCAACCAAATATGTTAACAAAATCGCGATATTAAATCCGAAAAAGCCCATATCTCCAGTTGAAATAGCCGCCTTGAAGCCTTGAACTGTATATGTCATCGGTAAGATTTTGTTAAATACATGCAACGCTTTTGGTACTAATTCTAACGGGAATGTACCAGCACTTGTTGTAAGTTGAAGAATAAGGACAATAATTGCTAAGAATCGTCCAGGATCTCCTAAAATAGTAACAAGCATTTGTATTAAAGCTAAGAAAACATAACTTGTTATTAAAGATAACAAGATAAACGCACCAATATTGGCCATTTCAATTTTTAATACAAATAATGATATTAATACTACGATTATAGATTGGAAGAAACCAACTACAGCTAAAATAACTGTTTTACTAGCAAACCATGAGAAGCCATTTTTTGGTTTGATAGCTGGTTCTACTAATGGGAAAACAATTGAAATTAGTAATGCACCAACAAATAATCCTAGTGAAATAAAGTAAGGGGCAAAACCTGTTCCATAGTTTGGAACTTTATTTACTTCTTGTTTATCTACATCAACTGGTTCGCCAACCATATCATATGTTTTTTGAGATGCATGAACACTTGAAGCAGTTTGATGAGCATCAGCAAGTTTATCTTGTAGTGTTCCTGCCCCATCTTTTAATTTAGTGGTACCATCTGCAAGTTGTTGCGATCCGTCAGAAAGTTTTCCTGCACCACTTACTAAAGATTGTGTTCCATTACTTAATGTATTTAAACCGTTTGCTAATTTACCTGAGCCGGCTTGTAGTTGACCCATTCCATTTACTAATGATTGTGTACCATTACTTAATGTACCCAAACCAGCAGTTAATTTTCCTGAGCCTGTTTGTAATTGACCAAGTCCATCAGTAAGCGATTGTGTTCCGTTACTTAATGTGCCCAAACCAGCAGTTAGTTTTCCTGAGCCTGTTTGTAATTGACCAAGTCCATTATTAAGTGAAGCTATCCCTGTATTTAGTTGGCCAGCTCCTGCATCTAATTTTTTAGCACCTTCTACTGAACTACTCCAATTTGAAGCGAGCTTATCTGTTCCTGCTGCTAATTGTTTTGTACCTGGCGCTAACTCTTTGCTTACTTTCTCATTCATCTGGTCTAAACCAGCTGAAACTTGTGCAGCACCTTCTTTTAATGCAGTTAAATCTCCTGTAGTTGGTGCATTCATTTTCGAAACTTTATCGTTTAGTGCAGTCGTTCCTGCACTTAGATTACTTGCACCTGTTTTTGCTGTAGTTGCTCCCGCTTTAAGAGTATTTGCTGTAGCTAATAATTGGTTCTTTTGCTCATCAGTTAAGCCTAAAGAATTAATCTGTTGGATTAGTTTTTCTGTACCTGCTTCTAATTCGGCTGTACCTGTTGCTAAATTAGCTGCTCCACTATTTAAATCTGATACACCTGTTTTTAAAGAGGCAACTTGTGTAGGCATTTCTCCTAAGCCTGTCACTAACTGTGATACGCCATTTGATACATTGCTGGCACCTGGAGCTAATTTAGCTAATCCAGTACTCAATGTACCAATACCTGTATTCACTTGTTGTGCTCCATCATTTAAAGCATTGATATTAGCTGTATTGCCTTCTAGACCTGAAACTAAAGTTTCGGTTCCTTTTTTCAAATCAGATGAACCTGTTTGTAATTGACCTGATCCATCTTTTGCTGAGGTGATACCATTATTTAATTCATTTGATCCTTTTGCTGCGGATTTTGCCCCATTATTTAATTGGGTTGCTCCATTTGCTGCTGAATCAATTCCATTCTTTAAATCATTAGAGCCTTTTGCTGCAGATTTTGTTCCATCATTTAATTGGGTTGCTCCATTTGCTGCTGAATCAATTCCATTTTTCAAGTCACTCGATCCATTCGCTGCAGACTTTGCTCCATCGGCTAACTGAGTTGCTCCATCTTTTGCAGTTTGAAGCCCATCATTTAATTGGTTGGCGCCTTTATTTAATTTGCCCGCTCCATTTTCTAATTTACCTGCTCCATCTGCAGCTTCTCCGAAACCGTTACCCATTTTTTTGATATTCGCAAACAACGTTTTCGCATAAGTTGCTGAGACTTGCTTATTTACCTCTTTACGAACTAATTCTAAAGCCGTATTACCAATTTGTCCGCCTAAGAAGTTATAGCCTTCATTTGGCTTATATATTATTTTCATTTGTTCAGGATCATCCTCTAAGATTGAACCTGCATTCTTTGAAAAGTCTTTTGGAATAACAACTTCCATATAATAATCGCGATTTTTTAATCCCTTATTCCCTTGTTCTTGGGTAGTCTCCGTGAACTTAAACTTTTTACTATCAATTAAATTTTCTGTAAGGTCATTTCCTAGATGCTTTGTCTTGCCATCAATTGTTGCACCTTCATCATTATTTACGATAGCAACTGGTAAATCCTCTAAATTTGCATATGGATCCCAAAATGCCCATAAGAACATACCAGCATATAGAACAGGGACAAATAAAACAGCAATTATAGCAACTAAAACTTTTCTAGAATGAAAAATTTTACTCCATTCTGCTTTAATCACAATTTACTCCTCCTAAAACTGACTGACCAATATTCTCATTTGGTCATTTTATTGCAAAAAGAATCTCATGGTAAGAGACCTTTAAAGATAGTATCTCGAAACAATGTTGCGATTCTTTCTTCGGATAATTCCGAATCATGTGTTTCGCCCCAATCTGCGACTAGACCAATATAAGATTTAAATAATAGAAAGGCTACAAGTTCCGAATCACATGGACACAATTCTTTTTTATCTACAGCAATATTTATCTTTTCCGAAATGTAGGAGACAATTTCTTTTTCGATACGAATTAGCATTGTTTGAACAGTTGGAGTTCGAAGCTCTTTTTCTTCTTCTACTAACTTTGCATATAGTTGATGTACTTCTCTAAATTGCAAGATTTTCATTAAAACATTATGTGCATTTTCTTGAAATGGACGGCTTGTTTCAATTTCCTGTTCGGCCGCTAATTTCATCTCCAAAATTAGTTTTACTACAATCTCTTGAAAAAGTATTTCTTTATTTTCGAAAAAAGTATAAATCGTACCTTTTCCTACATTCGCAATTTTCGCCACTTGATCCATGGTTGTTGCTTTATATCCAAATAGTGAAAAGGATTTGGATGCTGCTTCAAGAATCTCTTGTCTCCTATCCATATGGTTTCTTACCTACTTTCTGCTTACATAAAATGACCAGAAAACATTTTCGGTCATCTGGTCATTAATTTTACACTTATTAATTTTTAGTTGCAAGACATTTTAATAAATACTAAATCTTCCTCGAATATAGATTAATGGTCTTCGCTTGAAGAATCATTCATATCCATATTCATACTTCCATCGTCATTATCCTCTTTTACTTTACTCATATCAGGATTGCCAGCTACAATTTTTTGTTTAGGCATTGTGTGTAAACCGCGAGCTGTGGTGTGAGCATACATATAATAGACACCATCATGATCGAATTTTGTCGTTGCTTTGTATATGCCGTCTTTATCTAATTTACCTTCAAGCATTTGTCCATTATCTCTATTACCTGATTCCCAAACTTCAAATTTCACTTCATCAGCATCGTCTACATTTTCTCCACCTTGAGTAACATGAGCGGCTAATTCAACATCCTTTCCAACTTTTACTTTTTCAGGTGTTTGAATAGCTACTTTTACTTCTACTGTTGTTCCTTCGTTATGTGATGTAGAATCATCTGTCTTTGAACTATTTGCATTGTTACAGCCAACAAGTACACCAGCTATTACAGCTAAACTTATTAGTAGTTTTTTCATCATTTAAATCTCCTTTATTAATGGTATTTGTATAGTCACTTTTGTACCATTACCTAATTCACTATCTATATGCCAAGTTCCTTTATGATATTTTACAAGCTGATCTACAATAGAAAGACCTAATCCACTACCTCCATCACTTCTGCTTCGTGCTTTATTGACTCGATAAAAGCGTTCAGTTATATGTGGTAAGTCTTCAGCAGGTATTCCAATACCATGATCTTGTACAGTTATAATTGCCATATTCTCTTTTCTCTTTGAACTTAGAATAATCTCTGTTCCTTCTTTAGAATATCGCAGTCCATTTTCTATAAGATTAATCATTATTTGCTTAATTTTTTCCTCGTTTGCATTAATAATGATATCTTCATCAATGTCTGTTCTCAAACTAATTGATTTTAAGTAAGCTTTTTGCTCCGTAATTGTTACAACTTCACGTAAAGTTTCCGCCAGCGGCAAAGGATATAAGGGTCCGGATTCTGTTTGGTTAACAGCTCTTGATAATTGCAATAATTCATTTGTCAGTTTTTCTAAGCGATTTGCTTCCCGAACAATAAGAGAAAGCGTCTCTTGTCTTTGTGATTCCTCTATATATCCATTCTGCAATGCTTCTCCATATCCTTTTACATAACTAATGGGTGTCCGCAATTCATGGGAAACTGTTGCTAGAAATTGCTTTTGAGCTTCATCCTCGCGTTGTATTGATGTGGCCATTTTGTTGAAGGTTTGTGCAAGTTCTCCTATTTCATCTTTAGATTTTACTTCAACTCGAGTTTCATAATTACCCACGGCCATCTTTTCAGCTGCATTTTGCAACTCTTTTAATGGTTTCATAATATGCTTGATACCTTTAAACACACCAAATCCAATTAAGACTATAAAGATAGCTGCACTGCCAAGTAAGATAAAGACTTCTTTTGAAGCCATTTCTGTTATTTTAGCAAGCGGGAAGTATATATAGATAATCCCCTCTAAACGTTTTTGATCAGTTAATGGAATAATGGCTGAAATTACTTGGCGATCAAAACGCTTTTCATAGCCTTTTTTTGTGATTGTTTTCCCCTCAAGAAGCTGCTGTCGTTCATCTGCACCGATTAAAGTATCATAATCGATATCAAATGGTACACATGCACTTAGTTCTCTAGGATTCCGAACTGCAAACACATTTATATTCGAGTAATCATTATATTCATCAATCTTTTGGATAAATTCATCAGTTACTTTTCCACCATTATAGATTGTTGACAATTTTTCTCCAACTTCAACCATTGAATCTTCTGCGTCTTTTACATAAAGGCCTTCATATAAGAAATCCGTAAGAACATACATAAATAATATTGTAATGGCTAAAAAAGCTACAATGACTGTCCAAATTTTCGTGGATAATTTTTTCATTTTGCAACCTCGAATCGATACCCCAATCCCCATACAGTTTGTATATATTTTCCGGTCTTTGCTCCTAGTTTTAATCTTAATGTTTTAATATGTGTATCAACCGTTCTAGTACCACCGCTATAATGTGCATCCCATATAATTTCTAAAAGTTGTTCTCGTGTATAGACTACACTTTCGTTATTCATAAACAAATGCAGGATTTCGAATTCCTTTAATGTTAATGGAACAACTTTACCACTCACACTAACTTTTCTTGACACATCATCTAATTCTATTTCTCCCTTAACAATTAGATGATTGGTATCTTCAACAACTTCTCCTTCAGTTCTTCTTAATACGGCTTGTATCCTAGCTATTAGCTCTGATGCAGAAAACGGTTTTACTACATAATCATCAGCACCAATTGTTAGTCCTTTTACTTTATCCTCATTCGCATCCTTTGCTGTCAAGAAAATAATGGGGACATCAGATTCCTTTCTTATTTCAGCACAAACAGAAAAGCCGTCCATCTCTGGCATCATTACATCTAAAATAACTAAGTCTATATGATGTTCTTTTAGCAGCTTAAACGCTTCTTGTCCTCCATTCGCTTGAAGAGATTGAAAACCAGACTGGCTTAACATTACTTCAACTAAATTTCTCATATCTTGTTCATCATCTACAATTAATATTGTCGTCATTCTTCGTTCCCCCTGACAAGCAATTGGAAAGGTCCTTTACCTACATTGATTGTTTTAGCAATTTTCCCATTTTGTAAAAAATAGACGTGATGATCATCATATCCAGCTACCACTATGTTGTCTTTAAAGATTGTTACAGTAAAGGGATTCGCCCCAACTTCCATTTTACGAATTACCTTACCATTGAAATCCACTTCAGAAAGTGCACTATCACCATGACTAATAACATAGACGCGATCTTGACTCTTTGCAAAACCAACAGGCATTAAAGGTAGTTTAATCTGTGATATTCTTTCACCTGTTTGTAAGTCATAAATATCGGCCGTTGAGTTTGGTTTAATCCCCTCACCATGACCACCAATCCATAATTCCTTATTCTTAACAATCTGCATACCATTTGATGACTTCTCAATAGTCCACTCTTTTAAAGGTTTTAAAGTATTTGTCTGCAATATTGATAAAGTAGTATCTTTGTAATTTACTATATAAAGTTGCTGATCATGGATGATCATGGACATAGGGTAATTTCCTACCTTTTGAGTTTTGGCTAATTTTCCATTACTAAAATATGCCGAAATACGGTTGGTTTTCCCGTTTGCTAGATACACTTTTTGATGTTTTTTATCATAAATAGCATTTGTTATACCAATTCCAGTAGCAATGGTGTATTCTTGTTTACCCGTGCTCAAGTTATAGACAGTTGCTTTTTTTAACTGATATCCATACAGCAAAATATAATCATGATCTATTAATGTTGCACCAGTATATCCTTCATCTAGTTTCCATGTTGTAAATACTTTTCCTTTATCGTTTATAAAACTGATTGATGGTGCTTGTAAATTTACAGATGCTACAAAATTTTTTGTTTTAGATATTGCAGGGTATGTAGTCTCACCGCATCCACTAAGAATTAGTGCAAAACTGACGATCCATAAAATCCACATTTTTCTCCAAATCACAAGCATCACCTCTATATACTATTTTACTTTGTAAATGTGAAATATAAATGAAGTCTTCTTAGCTATTTTTTGAAGAAATAATAACGTTCGCAAAGCTAAATGTAACTATTAAAACAAAAGAACTCCATCTCTTACTAGAGACAGAGTTCTTTTTGGAATATTGATGCTATAACTTCTTTTGCCGCATTTTCCCCTTGTAAAATACAATCGGTTAAACTGAAGCCTTCATAAGCATTTCCAGCAAGACGAATAGTCGGGTATGACTCATGCAATTCTTTTTTCGCCTGTTCAACTCTTTTTTGATGTCCTATTGTATAAATCGGCATTGCCTTTTTAAAACGGGATACTACTGTATGAATTGGTTTTCCAGCAACTTTAAGGGTGCTTTTTAAATCTTGTAAGACAATTTTTTCAATTTCTGAATCAGACAGTTCAACGATAGATTCATCACCTGCTCGTCCTACATAGCTCTTAATCACTTCATAATCTCCAGGGACTTTGTGTGGCCATTTGCGATGAGTAAGAGAACATGCAGTGATAGAATATTCACTACTTCTAGAGACAAAAAAGCCATATCCATCAAACGCTTTCTTGATGGTGTTGTGTGGAAAAATCATTGAAACCGTCGCAAATGAATTCACTGGAATATCGAGTAAACTTTTCAAAATACCTTCTCGCTCAAATAACTTTGTTGCCATTTGATGTGAAGTCGCAACAATCACACCATCTACAAAGATAGAATGCTGATTATTTAGTGACAGTATTATTTTATCCTTCGATTTTGTAATACTTTGAACCCGAACACTTTTATAAATAATAGCCATTTCTAACGCTTGCTCTAAAGCATCGATTAAACTCTCCAAACCGTCCTTTAACGTTAGATAAGAGTATCCATTTGCACCTTCTTTTAGTTTAGATGTTTCCTTTTGAATACCTTTAATCACACTGCGATGTTTTCTACAAGCATTAGATAAATTCGGAAGTGTTTCATGTAAACTCAATAAATCGATATCACCCGAATACGCTCCCGATAATATAGGTTCGATTAAATTTTCAACAGTCTCTTCTCCAAATCGTTTACGTAAAAACTTACCTAATGATTGATCTTGACTTATGTCAGATGGAGGTAATAATAAATCACAAGCCGTCCTTAACTTTCCACTCCAAGAAATCGCATCAGACTTAGCAAAGGGCAAAATTTCAGTTGGTATTCCTAAAATAGAACCTTTTGGAATGGGGGAAAGTTGATTATTGATAGCTACATAAGATTTTCCCGGGGAATTACTGATTAGCTGGTCTTCAATCCCTAACTGTTTTGATAAATCTACAACTACTTGATCTTTCGCAAAAAAAGAATCTGGACCTCTTTCAATGATAAAGTCATCCTTTTTTACTGTTTGAATACTGCCACCTAATCTGTGACTTGCTTCTATAAGGACAATCTCAAGCGGTAGCTTCTGTTTTCTTGCTTCTTGTTGCAAAAAGAACGCAGCTGTTAAGCCCGTAATCCCCCCTCCGATAACGGCAACCCTTCGCTTTTGTTCAGTCACATCAATCATCACTTTCTATTAAGCATGAGCTACTAATGTTTTTTGTACTACATCAACTAATGCATCTATAAATAATGGATTGTCATTTGGCATTGCTGGACGATGGTAGTTTGCTCCTAGTTCTTCACAAACAGTTTTACATTCATAATCATTATCATAAAGAACTTCTAAGTGCTCAGCTACAAAACCAACTGGTGTATATACAAATGAACGATAGCCTTTCTTGTTATATAACTCACGTGTTAAATCTTGTACATCTGGTCCAAGCCATGGATCTTTTGTTTGACCGGCAGATTGCCAACCAAATTCCATGTTTTTCACGCCTGTACGTTGTTGAAGAATTTCTGCTGTTTCATGTAGTTGATCTGCATATGGATCACCCATAGCGATAATTTTTTCTGGTAGAGAATGAGCACAAACGATTAAGCAAGCCTTTTCACGTTCTTCATCAGACATTGCAGCAAATTCTGCATTGATTTTTTCTGTCCAATATTGAAGATATTTTTCTTCTTTATACCAGCTATCAATAGTATAAATAGTTAAATTGCCAAGTTCCTTTGCTTTATCTGTTGCACGAGTATTATATGATTTTGTTGAGAATGAAGAAAAATGTGGTGCTAAAACTAGTGAGACTGCTTCAGTAATACCATCATTATGCATTTTTTCAACTGCATCTTCGATAAAAGGCGCAATATGTTTTAAGCCAATATATAATTTGTACTCAACTTCATCTTGTACTTCATTTAAACGTTTTTCTAATGCTTTTCCTTGTTTTTCAGTTGTTTCAGCAAGTGGTGAAATTCCACCGATTGCTTTATAACGGCTGCGTAAATCTTCAATATGTTCATCACTAGGACGGTGTCCGTGGCGAATATGTGTATAATAAGGAATTAAATCATCATCGTTTTTTGGCGTTCCATAAGCCATTACTAATAGTCCGATTTGTTTTTTCATTTCTAATCACCTCAAGATTATAATGAATGCGCTTTTATTTTTTGCGCACTATATTCATGTATTAAAGTTGTTAATCGTTTTAAAACATCTGGATTTACTGATGGAAATACTCCATGGCCCAAATTGAAGATATGACCTGGCACTTCTAACCCTTGATCAATAATCTCTTTTGTACGAGCTTCAAGAATTGACCAATCAGCTAATAATAATGTTGGATCAAGATTTCCTTGAACAGGTTTTGTAATACCCATTTCACGCGCTTCTCTAATAGGTAAACGCCAATCTAATCCAACTACATCTAACGGTAGATCTTGCCAATCTAGTGCTAAGTGACTTGCACCTACACCAAATAAGATCATCGGTACACCTTCGCCTTTTAGCTCATTAAAAATACGTTCCATAACCGGTTTGATGAAAATGCTATAGTCTCGATGACTTAAAGCACCCACCCATGAGTCGAAGATTTGGAATGCTTTAGCACCTGCTTTAATCTGTGCTTTTAAATCTGTAATCACCATATCTCCAAGTTTCTCCATCAAAAGGAACCATGCTTCTGGTTGTGACACCATAAATGATTTTGTCAACGCATAGTTTTTAGAGGGACCGCCTTCTATTAAATAACTTGCCAATGTAAATGGTGCTCCGGCAAAGCCGATTAAAGGTACATTAAGTTGTTCTTTAGTCAATAACTTTATCGTATCAAGGACGAACGGAACATGCTCCTCAGGATTAAATTCTCTAAGATTCTTTACATCTTGCGCCGAGCGAATAGGATTGGAAATAACAGGGCCTACTCCGCCTTTAATCTTCACATCTATTCCCATACCAGGTAAAGGAGTAACGATGTCTTTGTATAAAATCGCTGCATCCACATCATAATTTTGTACTGGTAAGTGCGTTACATAAGCACATAATTCTGGTTGGTGCGTTATTTCTTCTAGTGAATATTTTTCTTTAATCTTGCGATATTCAGGTTGTGAACGACCTGCTTGTCGCATGTACCAAACTGGTGTATAGGCTGTCCTTTCACCTCGTGCTGCGCGTAAAAGCGTATCATTAAATGTTCCCATGAACAGTAAACCGTCCTTTCATCAATTCAGTAATTATTTAATTCGACATTCATATCCATTGTTCATAATAGACGTTTCTTCAAGCGTTGTATAGTTCAACGAGCTGATTGTCAAAAAAATGTATAAATTGATGACATCTTTTTGACAAAGTGTCTACTTATGATATTTTCTAATTTAAAGGATATACTATTATTAACTTTCTTTCATAATGTTTATACCATTTTTTGTCGATTTAGAGGGATGATTTCCGAGATAGACATTGATTTTTCTTGATAGGATTACTCGTTCATACTTCTCTAATATAATGTATTAAATTTTCTTGTACTGTTGCAAGAATTCAAATTAGCTTACAAAGGTGGAATTTCTATGTATTTATATTTAACTTCTGGAACACCAGAATTTATGGAAAGTCTAAAAAAGAAGTTTTCGAAAGAAGATATGATTGTTTTATATGGTGAAGGAAATACAGTTCTACTTCATGAATCTGATAAAAAAAGTGTGTTTGCTACCCCGAGAAGCTATGAAGTTATAGGTAATATCAATACCTTAGACGAACATGGCTATTTTGTTATGAACCATATTCCTGTTAAAAGTGAAAGTCGAAAAATATTTGAAGATCGTTTCTTAGACACGATTAAAGCGATTGAAAACGAACCCGGTTTAATCGCATTTCGTTTACTAAGACCTTTGCATGACGAAACATATATTTCTCTTACTGAATGGACTGGTCCACATTCATTTGAAGCATGGAAGGCATCCAGTTCCTATAAAGAAACCCATGAAGATGTAAATGGAGTAGATCGTGGAAATATTTTCACAAGTGCTCCTTATGTAAAAATATATGTGACAAAGCGCCCTGATGAAGAGGAGCTATAAATCATTAAAAGTTGAGTGATTCGCTCGGCTAAAAGGAATTTATCTTCTCCGAATTTGTGGTTGATTTTCACTACTGAATCACTCTTTATACGGATGAAAAGAGCCTCCTTCACGTTAGGAGGCTCTCAACTTACCCATAGATATTGTTATTTCTACTCTTTTACTGCCGAAGCTAATATTTCATATGAACGTATACGTGAGGCTGGATCATAAATATGTGAAACAGCCATTATTTCATCCACGCCTGTTCTTTCAACAAAAGCTCCAAGATCATGTTCAATCGTTTCTTGGTCTCCGATAAATGAATAATACAATGACTGCATAACCATATTCTTTTCGGATTCTGACCAATAATTTTCCATATCATCTACTGGTGGTAGTAATTTATTTTTTGTATTACGAACAATGTTCAAAAAATGCAAATATAGACTCGTCGACATTTTTCTTGCTTCCTCATTTGTATCGGCCGCAATTACATTGACACAAGCAATCGTGTATGGTTCTTTTAATTGCTCGGATGGTTGGAATGATTCTCTATACATTCGAAGTGCTTCCATTAAATATGTCGGTGCAAAATGGCTAGCAAATGCATATGGCAATCCTAACATTCCAGCAAGGCGTGCACTGAAAAGGCTTGATCCTAGTAAATATAATGGTACGTTTGAACCTTCACCAGGATATGCATGTACATGACCATCTGGATTATTGCTTAAATAACGTTGTAATTCTAGTACATTCTCTGGGAAATCTTCACCCGAACTTTGCAAATTCCTACGAAGTGCTTGAGCTGTTATTGGATCTGTACCTGGTGCTCTTCCTAGACCTAAGTCAATGCGGTCTGGATATAATGCATCTAACGTACCGAATTGTTCTGCAATTACTAAAGGGACATGATTAGGAAGCATTATACCTCCTGATCCCACTCGAATTGTTTTCGTTCCTTGTGCAACATAACCGATTAACAATGATGTTGCGGAACTAGCGATACTCGGACTATTATGATGTTCTGCAAACCAATAACGTTTGTACCCTAACTTTTCTACATTTTGCGCTAACTCCAAACTATGTTGGAAAGAATATGATGCATCATGATCTTTTAATACAGATACTAAATCTAACACAGAAAGCTCAATATCCTTTAATTTCTTTTGCTTTTTCGTCACTTATTTCAATCCCCTTTCATGAGGTTAAACTTTAATCTCTCACAATCAATATATATCATTTGAGAACAATCATAAAAAAGGATGCTCTTTAAAGAATAAAAACTCCTTAAGGGCACCCTTTTATAATTCGTTATTTACTTAAACGAAGTGTAAGTTCACCAACTACTAGTACGATTAATCCTTGTACATAGAAATATGGTATTCCTAATCCTGCAAGTAACACAACAATTGCTTGTACAATAATAGTATACCGCACTATTTTAACCGCTGCTTTTTCACGCGCATTCTTTGGTAAAGGATACAACATGTCCATTCTGAAATCATTTGATGTTATTAATGCTTGTTTCAACTGAATAGCAGTTGCAAATGATAATGCTGCCACGACTACGCCAATGGCAATAGGAATGTTAACAAAGGCTGCAGCTAATGCAGAAATCACCGTTAAACGAAGCCATAAAAAGAAATGATCATCTGTCCGTATAAATGAACGGAATATTAAATATTCCTGCGTATTTTGTTTTGCATATGGTATAAGTTTATAAACTCCATCTAACCATGCACGACGTCTTATACTTCCATGTATATTAGGTACATCTGTAAAATAATTTGCAAATCGGTAAATCCCCATCATACGATTTTCTTCTAATCTAACAAAATGTTCATATGGGAATGGTGTTTGTTGAACTTTCTTTTTCCATGACATCGGATAAGATACGATGATTAAGATCAGAACAATCATCGGAATAAATTGAACGTTCAAAACAGAGAAAAGCATGGCAAATGAGCACACCATCCGAACAATCCGATCCATCCAAACATTGTGACCCTTATAAGCCCATCTGTAACTGAACTCACTATAAATATTCCACCACTTCAATAGAAGTGCTACAACTAATCCGATGAATATCGTTAACGGTTCTAGACCCGCAACTTGTCGAAGCATCGGCCATGTCACAATATAAAGAAGAGCAACAAGGATAATTTGTGAGCCAAATGTATATCTTAAAGCCTTGCTAAAATATAGAGGTAATTTTGTCTCCAGAGGGAGTAAATATACCTCGTCTGGTTTTCGAATTAACGTAATAGGTCTACTAATTCCCAATACAATTCCCAGAATTACTGTCGCTAATAATATTGAAGGAAAATCACTGGATGCTGTTTTTAGCCATTCACTGTATTTATAGCCCGCTGCTCCAAGAACGAACATAATAACAATAGCTAAATGACCAGTAAAGACGAATCGCAAATACTTTTGAACTTCCCCCATATAATGGGTAAACCGCGCACGCCAAACATCATGCAAGCTATTCATCATCTTGCTCCTTTGTCATCGCGATATATAAATCATCTAATGTTGCGTTCGGCATATTGAATGTTTGGCGTAAGTCATCCATTGTACCAAATGCACGCAAACGACCGTTATGCAATAATAGGATTTTATCGCAATGCTTTTCTGCGGTAGCCAATACATGCGTTGACATTAAAATAGATGCCCCTTCTTTTTTCTTTTCATCCATTTGGTCTAATAATGATTGGATTGCTAATGGATCTAGACCTAAAAATGGCTCATCAATAATATATAAAGAAGGATTGACTAAAAAGGCACACATAATCATTACTTTTTGGCGCATCCCTTTAGAAAAATGAGAAGGAAACCAATTCAATCTTTTTTCCATTCTAAATTCTTTTAGTAAGGGTGCTACTCTTTCTTCCATAGTTTCTAATTCAATTCCATAAGCCATAGCAGTCAACTCAAGATGCTCTTTTAATGTCAGTTCATCGTAAAGAACCGGGGTTTCTGGAATATAAGAGAAAGAAGAACGATATTGATCCATATTGTCTTTAATGGATACACCGTTTAACAAAATTTCTCCTTTTTGTGGTGTCATTATTCCAATAATATGTTTGATCGTAGTACTTTTACCAGCACCATTTAAGCCGATTAATCCTACCAGCTCCCCTGGTTCAATAGAAAAAGATAAGTCATGAATAACAGGTTTTCGTGTATAACCACCTGTTACAGATTGTAATTCTAATACCGTCATTCAAAGTCACTCCCATTCTTATTTACAGTTTATCAAAAATTCCTCTTTCTAGCAGTTCCTATGTGGTAAAATGAATAGCAAAATAGTGAAAGGTGTGTTTTTACATGAGCGATTGTTTATTTTGCAAAATTATCGATGGGTCTATTCCAAGTACTAAAATCTATGAAGATGAGTATGTCTATGCGTTTATGGATATCGGTCCATTAACAAAAGGACATACTTTACTAATTCCAAAAGAGCATGTGGCAAACGTTTTTGAAATGTCCGAAGAAACAGCTGCTAATCTTTTCAAGGTTGCACCTCGTATCGCAAATGCGATTAAAGATACTTTCAAGCCAGCTGGCATGAATCTATTAAATAATAATGGTGCTCCCGCTGGTCAAAGCGTATTCCACTTCCATTTACACTTTATACCAAGATATGATGCAACTGATGGTTTTAAACCTACGTGGAATACAAAAGAAGACGAATATACTCCTGAAATCCTACAAAAACTAGCTGAAGAAATTAAAGCTAACTTGAACAAATAATAGAATTCTATCTATTGAATAGAGAGTATTAAAAGCACAGAAATTGTTCTGTGCTTTTTCTGCTTTATGACCCGAATACGCTATTGCCTTTCAAACAATTAAATTGTAAAATCATTATAAGTTTTCGCTTTCGATCAAGAGGATACGGAAGGAGAACATTAGCTTAGCTTAGGCAACTGAATAGGAGAGATGAGAAATGAATACAAAAAATTTAGTATTAATGGCACTACTCGTTGGTGTGGGAGCAGCATTATATGTTGTTATTCCTGGGTTTAATGGTGGGATGAAACCTGACTTCATGTTAACAATGATGTTCATCGGAATTCTACTATTCCCTAGAGTAAAAGAGGTATTTCTTCTTGCTGTGACTACCGGCATTATTTCAGGACTATTTTCTACATTCCCAGGTGGATTTGTACCAAATATAATCGACAAATTTGTTACAGCATTTATCTTTTATGTCATTGTTGTTTTATTGAAAAAAATGGCTCAAAAAATTGTTGTATCAGCTATTCTTGCCGGTATTGGTACAATTATCTCAGGTAGTGTATTTTTAGGTTCTGCAATTGTAGTTACTGGTGCTAACATTCCTTTTGGAGCACTATTCTTAACAGTGGTCTTACCCGCTGTAGCTATTAATATTGTAGCTTTCGTAATAATTTACCCAATTATTATGAATCTCGTAAAACGTTCAAAATTTACAACAGCTTTACATCAAGCCTAACAAAAAGAAGGAGTTGACCTTCAGTATTATATAGGTCAACTCCTTCTATTTATATGATAAATGGGATAACTCTTAAGTATTTACTTAGCTCACGAGTTATCCCCATTTTATTTTTTTAATATCTTGTTTTAATATAGTATTAAGAGGAAATAACTATAAGAAAAAAGGAGACTGAATTTTATGAAAGCCTCAACTTTTTTATTCGGACTTACAACTGGTCTATTGGGTAGTGCTGCAGCGGTATTACTAACTACACCACAATCCGGAAAAGAATTACGCTCTACTTTAAAAACGGGTAAAAATATTGTAAATGAACAAGTAAAAGATTTAAGCCATCATGTTACGAATATCAAAAATTCCATTAATAATATTAAAAGTGAAGTAAAAGTTGCTGTTCCAGCTGTTTTAGAGGATACGAAATCATCTATTTCTGTATGGCAAGAAGAAACTGCTCCTATTCAACAACATCTTCAACAAGAAATTTCTTCATTGCAAAGCTCTGTTGAAGAAATTCAACAGCAAATAAATGCGTTTCAAAATAGAAAAGCCAAAAAAGAGAGTAATAATTAGCTAAATAATAAACAAAATATTATAACGATAAATTTTCTTCGCATAACATTTCTTTATTCTATTGTATATTTTTGTAAGAGAATGATATAATATTAAGAAATTACGAAAGTGGTGATAGCTATGTCTGAAGAATTACTTACGGCTAAAGAAGCCATGCTCTACTCACAACGTGTTGCACAATTATCAAAAGCCCTTTGGAAAGCCGTAGAAAAAGATTGGCAAGCATGGATCAAACCTTATGATTTGAATATTAATGAACACCATGTGTTACTTATTGCTAACAATTTGAAAGGTGCTTCCATATCTGATATTGCTAAATTCGGTGTAATGCATGTATCGACAGCTTTTAATTTTTCAAAAAATTTAGAAGAACGCGGCTTGCTATCATTCTCTAAACGTGATGATGATAAAAGAAATACATATGTTGAGCTCACCGAAAAAGGTCAATCATTGCTTTTAGAGCTATACGAAAACTTCAATCATTCTAGACATAGTATTATTGAAGGTTCTCTTCCTTTAAAAGGAATGTACGGTAAATTCCCGCAATTTTTAGAATTAGTCGCCCTTATCCGTAACATTTATGGGGATGACTTTATGGATATATTTGAAGATTCTTTAAAAAATATAGAAGATTAAATAATCGTTCCAACATCAATGAATGGTTCCTTTAAATTTTGATGTTGTTTTTTTTATACTAACTTTAACTACCTACTTATTTCATTCAAATCAGCATTAGAAGCCAATCTAACATGGTATCTTCTTAAAAATAGCAACTTGTTTAAAAAAATTAAGCTTGATTTTCCTTCTAAAAACCTTTAATGTTATGTATCGATGATTTTATTAAATAAAAAAATTGGAGATGCTACAAGTTGCATTGTTGGAAAACCATTAATGTACAAAAACAATATGGACATCATCGTATCTTCTTAATATCAGCAATATTTGTTATGATGGTCTTTTCTGTTTTTTACATTTCAATAACGGCTTATAAAGACAATCCAGTCTCTGATCGATTATTTCCACTATTCATTTTAGTGTTTTTAATGATCTACCCTATTCATAAGCTTTTGCATTTTTTGCCATTGATGCGTTATCGTTCAAGATTACGCTTTTCTATAGAAAAACACTTTAAAATTATTCCTGTATTAGCTATGCGCATTCATGAGCCTATTTTGAAATCACGTTATATAGTCGCTTTAATAGTACCTTTCATGGTATTAAATAGTATACTCATAGTTGGGGCAATTATTTTCCCTACATTTAGACATTACTTTGCTATTTTATTAGCTTATCACTGTGGATTATGTGTAATGGATTTACTTTATGTAAAACATTTAATACGTTCACCCAAACAAGCGTTAATAGAAGAGACAGATAAAGGCTTCGAAATCCTTATTTCGCCTACAAATAACTAAATGATACCAAACTTGTATTTTCTGTCTTTTTTTTGATATGCTAAAAGGGTATATATAGAGGGGAGGAAAAGACTTGATCATTGCCATTGTCGTCCTATTCTCGGTGTTCTATCTATTCCAAATTAATCGGATGACGTACGCTTTGTGCGCACAGAAAGAAATTCCCGAGGAAAAGCAACCTAAAATTTATCGCACCATTAATGTGCTTATTACCATTTTATTAATTTCATTTTACTTAGAAATGATGTTTACTTTATAGAATAGGCTTGCGCATGGTCATGATGCTTCTCGTGCCCTGTAAAACTATAGAAAAGACCATTTACATTTAGTAAATGGTCTTTTATTGATTAGTAACCTCCGTAACCCATAAATGCTGCACCTACAATGATCAACAAGATGAATAGTACCACCACAAGTGCAAAGGAGTTAGAACCGTAGTTATTTTGGTAACCTCCACTCATGTCTGTCACCCCCTTTCTTACCTATCCTATGCATTTGTTTAGAGCATTGCTAGGCGCTTTTTGCAGCAACCTTTTCCATTTTTTTTCGTTCTATGGTATAGTTACATTTGCATATATTCAAGTGACTTAAGTTGGGAGAGATAAGGAAGATGAAAAAAACAGTTTTATCATTAACACTTGCAGCATCCGTACTTGCATTGTCAGCTTGCGGTAACGCGAGTGACGAAAAAGTTGCTACTTCAAAGGTTGGAGACGTAACAAAAGATCAACTTTACAAAGAAATGAAAGATTCAGTCGGTGACTCCGCATTACAATTAATCATCATCGAAAAAGTATTAAGCGATAAATATAAAGTATCTGATAAAGAAGTAAGTGCTGAATACAAAAAGCAAAAAGAACAAATGGAAAGCCAAGGACAAGACTTTAAACAAGCTCTGGCAGCTCAAAATATGACTGAAAAATCATTTAAACGTAGCGTCAAACTAAATCTGTTACAAGAAGCTGCATTAGCTGATGGTGTTAAAGTATCTGAAGCTGACATGAAAGCTTATTATGAAGAAATGAAAAAAGAAGTAAAAGCTAGTCATATTCTTGTTGCTGATGAAAAAACAGCTAAAGAAGTGAAAGCTAAATTAGATAAAGGCGAAGATTTCGCTAAATTAGCTAAAAAATATTCTACTGATACAGGTTCACAAGCTCAAGGTGGAGAACTTGGTTGGTTTGGTCCAGATAAAATGGTTCCTGAATTCACAAAAGCTGCATATGCGCTTAAAAAAGGTGAAATTAGCGAACCTGTAAAATCTTCTTACGGTTACCATATCATCAAATTAGAAGATGAACGAGATGCAAAAGTAGAAGGTTCTTACGAAGACAATAAAGCTCAAATCAAGAAAAAATTACAACTTCAAGAAGCTGATCAATCTCAATTACTAACAAAAGTATCCAAATTGATCAAAGATGCAGACGTAAAAATTAAAGATGACGATTTAAAAGATGCATTAGCTCAATTCAAAAGCTCATCTAAATAATCTTTCTAAAGTCCAGGACAAGCTAGGACAATGAATAAGTCAGTTTTCAAAAAAACAGGCGACTTTCCGTTAAATCGTAAACCCGTATTCAAACAACGCATATAAATAAAGCAGCACCTCCGGTACTATAAAGGTATTAATTTAAGGAGGTGCTTACTTATGCCAACAAACAAATTAACGATTGTTCCCGTCAAACTAGATCCAATCATTGAAGAAAATACT
>NZ_ML122552.1:0-82407 GCF_003844195.1 Rummeliibacillus sp. TYF005 | reverse complement strand
AAAAAAGCCTGTTCTATCGGGTGTTTCCAATAAAACAGTCTATTTAAAAAGTAAGTTTAATGCTAGAACAGGCGTAAGGGCAACTGATAATTATGATGGCAATATTACTAAGAAGATTACAGTCAAAGGAAAAGTGAATACTAAAAAAACGGGGAAATATACTTTGACATACTCAGTAAAGGATTCCTCAGGCAATAAAACAGTGAAAAAAAGAATAATAACTGTTAAGAAAAATAATTCCCTTGAAAGTAAATTTAGAAAATATTATGAGGCAGATGTTATACTCTATCTTCATAAGAACTTAGTGGATTCTAAATGGAGAGATAACTATGAAAACATGATTGGTCTGGTACCAGCAACAGATAAACATTTAAAGGTTATGACTTTAGTGGGATCTTCAGGTAATTTAAAAATAGAAAAAGTAGTTATTGCTTCAAATAACAAAAAGAAAACTTTTAAGTTAGAAAAGAATGGTCTAATATTAGAGGACTCTCAGTATGAGTTTTTTAAAAAGAATATATCAATAAAGCGTGAGGTAAAAGTAACTTTTACAACTTCTCAAAAAACGTTTGTAAAAAAGCTTTCCAAAAAAGAGGTACAAGCATTAGTCGACGCTATTAAATTATATGAAAAATGGTAGTAGGTAGGTTATATTAATTCAATTAAAAAGTCAATAACGAAAGAAAAAGGAGCTGTATTTAGCTCCTTTTTTTAAGGCCTTTTCAACAAACCAAATAAGATATCGATAAAATAGAGGATAGTGAGTATTACGTGTATTGTCCAGCCAAGGAAAGGTATCCAAGTTAACAAAGTAAGAAGGATAGCAAGTGTTGGCACAATTTTCGAATGTCCAGTAACAAATCGCATTACAAGAACAATTACATGTATAACGAGAGCAGTGGTTATAGCTGTATAGCCAGAAGCGATGATAATAGTGCCTCCTAGAACAGGAATCATTAGAATCAGCTCATAGAGAAATGCGATAATTGATGGAATAAAGAACATTTAGTTTCCCTCCAAAGTATTATTAAAATATTTACGAATAAGTAAGATGTTTGGTTTCAAATTGTTTGAGTAATTATACTTCATAACCATTTCAAAAACATTTAATGTCTTTTGAAACTTTCAAAGACTTAAATCGTATATAATATATATGAAATATTTGAGAAGAGGTTATGTTAAATGGAATCGCAATTTCCGAAGGTTCTTCGGTTCTTTACGCTGTTATGGGTAGTTACGGCAGTTGGGTTGTTTGTTGGAGTGTTTATACCACCTGCTTTCATCATGCCAATAAGTATTGCAACAGTTGTTTTACTATTAATCGTGATGTTTAGCCGAGCAGCTAGAAAAGCGAGTAAAGGTATTTCTATAGTGTTTGCATTGTTAACAGGGATCACTCTATATAGTTTATTAAACTTCTATATTGGTGCATTAGGTGGAAGTCTTGTCCTAGTTATTTTTGGTACTACAGCAGCAATCTTTATAGTCGCTGGCCTAATTGGTTATAATACAAAACGAAATTTTGGAAACTGGGGTAAATTTCTTTTCATCGTTTTGATCGGTGTAATTATTTTCTCCATTATTACCATTTTTATAGGTTTTAGTGACATTGTCATGGTCATAGCTAGTGGAATTGGTGTATTACTTTTCGTTGGTTACACGTTGTACGATATGAACCAAATCGCACATAATTATATTAGTGATGAAGAAGTGCCACTAGTCGCATTAAATCTTTATCTCGACTTCATCAATTTATTTACAGAGTTACTTAAACTAATTTACCATTTGAAAAATATATTGGATGAAGATTAAATTTGACAAAATAGTGAAAGCTGAAAGTATAGCTTTCACTATTTTTTTGCTTATATTCAGACCTATTTCAGTTAGATACATTAAACTAAAGATAATAATTTCGAAATAGTAGGTGAAATGATGAAAATTCTTGTTGCCGAAGATGATTTACGATTATTGAAAAATATAGCTTTTATGTTAAAGAAGGATCTTTATCAAGTAGATACTGCCAAAAATGGTGAAGAAGCATTAGATTTTGCTCTTGATGAAGATTATGATTTAATCATTTTAGATTGGATGATGCCTGAAAAGGATGGAATCGAAGTATGTAATGAACTACGGAAAAATGGTTATGGGGGTGGCATTTTGATGTTAACGGCTAGAGATGATTCACGAGATGTTATTTTAGGCCTTGATAATGGAGCAGATGACTACCTGATAAAACCTTTTAAAATGGAAGTACTGTTAGCTAGAATTCGTGCTATTTTACGTAGAAAAAATAAACCATTAGAACAAGTCATTCAAATCCAATCTTATTCGCTACACTTAGATGCCAGAACGCTCTATCGGGATAACCAAGAAATAGAATTGACCAAAAATGAATTTTTATTGTTAGAATATCTCTTTATCAATAAGGGGCGCATCTTAACGCGTGAACAAATTTATAATCACATTTGGGGTTATAATGAGGATGTTTCTAATAACGCATTAGATGCTTTAGTAAAATTGGTACGAAAGAAAATTGATGATAGCAATCATCCTTCAATTATTCAGACGGTTAGAGGGATTGGCTATAAGTTGAGAGATGCCCATGTTCAATAAAATTCAACGTAAGCTCACTATACAGTATGCATTCTTTTTCTTGTTATTTGTAGTATTATTAATGGCTGCACTTTATATTTCGATTTCTGCTATTATGCAACAACAACAAGTACAAGAACTAGAGCAATTCTTTGGTAAAGAACGCTACCATTTAGAAAAAGACGATGAAGATGAAGATGATGTTCATGATCATAATAAAGATGATCAAATAACAGATGGCATGAAGATAGAATACGATGCGAATCGATCTAATTTTTATTATGTATTTTCAAAAAATAACGAATTAGTGCATGGTGATGAATCTTTTTATGGACTTTATAAAGATGTTGCACAGTTAATGATGCATGCAAAAGACGAAGACCCCCAAACAGTTGAATGGAAAGATCAAGATTTACTCTTAATCAAATACGATTCACCACATTCCCATAATGGAAGTTATATGATTATTGGACAGTCCGTTACGAAACAGCATCATTTACTAGAACGAATGATGTATGCATTTATCGCATTAACATTAATAGGAACTTTATGTATTGCTTTTCTAAGTCATTATCTTGCAGGCAAGGCAATGGTACCGATTAAAAAGTCCTTTGAGCGACAACGGAAATTTGTATCTGATGCCTCGCATGAATTACGAACACCTTTAAGCGTTTTCTATAGCTCTTTAGAAGTGTTAGAAAATGATGATGAAAATGAATTTGGTGCTTTTGGACAAGAAGTGTTAACAGATTTAAAAAATGAAACTCAGCATATGGAGACGTTGCTAGAAGGTCTATTATTTTTGGCACGTTTTGATCAAAACAAGTTAAAGACCAAAAAAGAGGATATCGAATTATCTAAGTTAGTAAATAGTATAACGAAATCCTTTGAACGAACCTTACCAGATTCTATACAATTGAAAACACAAATAGCTGACGGTATAAAGTTTATAGGTGATGAAACAAGTATAAGGGAACTCCTATATATCTTGCTTGAAAATGCAACAAAATTTACAGAAAAAGGTTCTATTAGAGTATCACTTACAAGTATAAACAACTATATTAAACTAATCGTAGAGGATACAGGAATTGGCATTACACAGCGTGATTTACCGCATGTTTTTGATCGTTTTTATCAAGCAACCAAAAATCGGCAAAAAAAAGGGACTGGTTTAGGTTTATCAATCGCACAAGCCATTGTATCTCATCATCAAGGACATATTTCAGTGGAGAGTGAATTTGGTCAAGGAACTAAATTTATCGTTTCTCTTCCAATTCTTAAAAAGGACTAAATCTTGTTTTAAACAGGATTTAGTCTTTTTTTGTGTTCAGTGTTGTGAAGGTGAAGGATGAGGACGTACCCTTGGAGAGTATCTGCCTGCAAAAAATTCTGATAGAAGTTCACCATTTGTTAAAAACTTTTTCTTATGTTTCTTAAATTTCTTCAGATTCATTTCATAATTGGTAGATACACTATAAATGAAGGGAGAGGATAAAGGTGAAGAAAAGCATATGGATTTTAACACCTATTATGATTTTTAGTTTGTTAGGTGGACAATATATTGCACAGGCTGATGATGATGAAGGTTATGAGCACCACGAGAAATCTGGGGATTTCAATGAATATGAACATGATGATGATGAACACGATGAAGATAAGTATGATGATCATGATGAATATGAACACGATGATGACGACGAAGATAAATATTACGAAGAAAATAATCAGTATGCTGAAAACAATACAGTTACGCAAGGTCAATGGAATATTTGGACACGAACCGCAACTTTAAACACAGACAGTACATTGCCCTTTAAAGATGCAAAGACCGCAACTTTTAAAATAGATAATAATACATTTAAATTATATGTTGTTCCTAAAAAAGGAGAACTATTTGTCCCTGCTGGAGAGTTAACAACGAAATTAGGAGGAAAATCAAAGTATTATAAAAACTCAAAAATTATTAATACGAATGTGAATGGAAGTCAGCTTATTTTCCGAGCAAATACAAATGTAGTATATGAAAACCTTGTGAAAACGCCGATTCCTGCAAAATCATTTAAATACAAAGATGATATCTATGTTCCAGTAAGTGTGATTTTAAATTCTCTTGGTTATTCAATTGATTGGCAAGAGGATACACAGCAATTTATAGTACTTTAAGTGAAAAAAATAGAGAGGAATGTTGAAGATGAAAGATCCCAAAAAAGCAAAATGGTTAGTTGGTTCATCAGCAGTTCTTTTATCAGGTTTATTATTAACTCAAATGAATGGAACTGGAGCTTTAAATACAAATAATAATGCCACAACTAGTCAACAAACAGCAGTTAACCAATCAACTTCACCTAAAACAGAAAAAGAATTATTACAATTAGATTGGACTAATTTTCAAGTAACAAAAGAGCCATCAGAACAAAATTCAACACAGCCATCATATAGCGAAAATCAAGGAACAGACCGTATGACACAAAGATCATAGAGGTGAAAATCATGGAATCTCTAACACTTCACATGATGAATACGGAATTTTATATAGAAGTTCCCTCATCTTCTGATAGTTGGAAAGAGCACGTAACAAATTGGTTAAGCTATGTAGCAAATGAATGGTCACGGTTTATCCCAAATAACGAATTAGACCAGATCAATCAATTGCCTATTGGGAAAACGTTGAAAATAAACCCTTTGTTATATGATTGTTTGAAAAAGGCACATGAGTATTATAAAAAAACAGAAGGGCTGTTTTCTCCCTATTTAAAAAGACAAATTGAAAGCCAAGGATATGTTCAATCTTTTCCTTTTAAAGTGGGGAAACAGATCAAACAAAATTATGAATTTGAAAATCCAATCGATAAAAATCCAATCGACTTTTTGGACAATCATGAAATTTTGAAAATAGCCAATCAGCCAATCGATTTAGGAGGATTTGCGAAGGGATATGCAGTAGAACATATAAAAAAATGGCTGCAAGATCAAGGCTTCCCATATGGAATAGTGGATGGTGGAGGGGATATGACGCTATGGTCTAACGGAGAAAAAGAATGGACAATTGGCATAGCCGATCCCTTTAATGGAGAAAGCATTGGAAGAATAAAAATACAAAACGGTGCAATTGCGACTTCTAGTAGAGTTTATAGAAGCTGGATCTATCAAAATGAAAAGAAACATCATATTCTTAATGGTCAAACAGGAAAAGTAGCGAAAACAAATGTTCTACAAGCAACAGTTGTTACGGATAGCTTGTATCAATGTGAAGTGAGTACCAAGTTATGCTTTTTAATGGATGAACAGCAACTAAATCAATGGTTCGAACAGAGCAGATGGCGCGTAGCTCGTTTTATCGTCAATGAGGATGAAACGACTAAATGGATTAAAACAGGAGATGGAAAGAATGTTTAATACTTGGGAATGGATCCGAATTTGCGGTTTTCTTGCATATTTTTATTTTACCGTTTCGGTTATCTTTGGCTTACTTCGAAAAACGCCATCGATTAAAAAACAGAAAAACTTATTATTTCATTTACATTTAAACGCCGGGTGGATAGGGTTATTGGCATTAATGATACATGTCTTATTACTGTTAATCGACCAATACCAACCTTATCAAATAAAAGAGATTCTAGTACCTTTCAGTGCTCAGTATAAACCACTATTATCAGCACTTGGCTCAATCAGTTTATATGTATTTTTAGTTGTCATATTTACATCTGATATTTTAATTGGTGTGATGAATAGAAAGGTTTGGAAGTCTATTCACTTTTTAGTACTCCCTGCATGGGCGTTGTCCTTCTTACATGGTGTCTTTATTGGAACAGATAGTTCAAACCATTTCGTTCAAATTTTCTATATTGTAACAGGAAGCATTATTATAATAGCAGGTAGTTTCAGAGTTTACGGAGAATACACAAAAAAAGCAACTCAAACAGTAAGAACAAGAAGAAGTAGAGGGTAAATCCCAATTGGGTTTGCCCTTTTTTCTATTCATAAATCTCAGGAAATTGTCAATTTTAAATCCACTTAAATGACAGGAATAATAAATAGAAATCTGGGGAAAATAAAAAAACGTTTGAAAAGATGCTCTTTATCATGGGAACGCTAGTTTACATAAGAATGGTATAGAGTTGGAATACAGACCTCAAACTTTAGGAATTAAATAAAATTTCAGACTTTTTTCAGATTCAATATTTATGATGGAAACAGAAAGAACAAAAAGAGAGGAGTATAAACATGCCATTACATCCATTAGTTGTTCATTTTCCAATTGCTTTGTTAATTTTAGCAGGGGTAATCGAAATTGTGAATGTTTTTATGAAAAAAGAATTATTAAATAAATTCGGTACTCTATTACTTATTTTAGGGTTAATTTCAGGTTTTGTAGCACTTGCTACAGAAGATGGAGCAGAGCATTTTGCAGAAAGTAAATGGGGAGATGCTGTAAAAAGCCAGATAGAACCTCATGAAAATTTTGCTGACATTTCAATGATTATCTTTAGCGTATTAACGGTTATTAAAATTCTTTTCAGACACAATATTTTCAAATTCAGCTTTTTACAAAGTAAAGTACTTAGAGGTGGAATTACTTCTGTACTAATCGTACTTCTAAGTCTTGGCGGCATAGCAGCATTAGCAGTAACTGGCCACTTAGGCGGTAAAATTGTTTACGAAAATAATTCTAATACTTCTGTGGATTATTCAAATTCTTTAGATGAATATTCAGACGAATAATACCCTAACTGGTTTTTGGTGGCAAACTTGTCTATGAACATAATAGTACTAGAAAATGCACTAAATAAGAAAAAAGGTGAATCCAGTATTTAAAACATTTGAATTCACCTTTTTTATATTCTTTTAGCAGCGTTTTCTATATCTCTATTCCAACATATTTAGCTGCACTCATACCTGCAATTCTCCCTGTAACTAATGCAGAGGTGATATTATAGCCTCCAGTATAGCCGTGGATATCTAATATTTCACCACAAAAATAGAGCCCATTTTTCTTTTTGGAAGCCATTGTTTTAGGTTCAATTTCTTTCGTAGATACCCCACCTCCAGTGACAAAAGCTTTTTCTAATGGTTGTGTGCCATTGACAGTCATTTCAAAACCAACAAGATTTTTAGCAAGATGTCTAGCTTGCTCAGCTGAAAGGTCTGCGCCAGTTAATGATTCATCAATATTTGCTTTAGCCATTAAGAATAACAACCAACGTTCAGGGGTAAGTCCCTTCCAGACATTTTTTAAAGCTTTTTTCGGTTCAGCTTTTGCTAATTTAAATAATAGTTGGAATGCGGATTCTGCATTATATTCAGTTAAAGCTTGTATTTGAATAGTAACAGGATTTCCTCCGTTCTTTTTCATTTCTTTTACCACAAATTGACTACAACGCAAAATTGCAGGGCCACTCAATCCAAAGTGTGTAAAAAGCATGTCCATTTTATGGGAGATTATTGGTTTTCCTTTTTTATTTAAAACAGAAATTATTGCATCTCTCAATGCTAATCCTTGCAACTCTTTACTTCGAATAAACGTCTCATTGGAAAGCAAGGGAACTTCTGTTGGGAAAAGTTCTGTTACTAAATGACCCGCCTTTTCAGCCCATGGATAGCCATCACCTGTGGAACCCGTTTTTGGAACTGCTTTTCCACCAACAGCAACGACAACTGCACCAGCTTTAATCTCTTGTCCATCTCTTAAACGAACACCAAGAATTTTCTCATCATCCATTAATAATTTTGCGACAGGAGTATTTTGGCGGATTTCTACCTTTAAACGATCCAACTCTTTTAGCATAGCATCGACGACATCTTGTGCACGATTTGAGACAGGGAACATTCGACCGTGGTCTTCTTCTTTTAGCGCAACACCAAGATTTTCAAAAAAGGCAATTATATCTTCATTGTTATAAACAGTGAATGGACTGTATAAAAAACGTCCATTTCCTGGGATGTTTTTGACGATTTCATCAATTGGTAGGCGATTAGTAACATTACAACGTCCACCACCTGAAATGGCTAATTTACGTCCTAACTTATTACCTTTCTCTAGAAGAAGGACTTTCTTTTTTTCAGTACCGGCGGCAATAGCGGCCATTAGACCAGATGGGCCACCACCCACCACAATTACATCATACATTTGGGGAACTCACTTTCTCTTTTTTAAATTAATTATACACGAAGTAAAGAAAGTATTTGAGTAATTGTATGACGAGTTGTAAACTAAAATTTAGGTTTATTAGAATTGGATAGATTGGAAGGGTATTATGTCATCTTTAATGAAGGGCACTGCCATATTAACTATTGGCATGTTTTTATCAAAGGTACTTGGCCTCGTTTACATATTCCCGTTTTACGCCATTATTGGGCAAAAAAACGTGGCATTATATTCGTATGCCTATGTTCCATATACAATTATGCTATCGATAGCTATTTCTGGCGCACCGATTGCAGTATCAAAATTTGTAGCAAAATATAACAGTCTAGGTGATTATGCTTCCGGTAGAAAGCTTGTCAAATCAGGCTTGATGATTATGACGCTTACTGGTTTTGTAACATTTTTGGCTTTGTTTTTATTAGCAGATCCAATTGCGCATCTAGTCATTAAAGATGAAGAGCAAGTATTTTCTGTATCACAAATTGCAGGAGTTATTCGATGGATTAGCTTTGCGTTAATCGTAGTGCCATTTATGAGCTTGGTTCGTGGATTTTTCCAAGGTTATGATCATATGGAGCCTACAGCTATTTCCCAACTTGTAGAACAAATTATTCGTATTATTGTTCTTTTAGTAGGCGCATTCCTTGTAATGCGAGTTTTCCATGGAACTGCACAAACAGCTATTTCATTTGCTGTATTTTCAGCATTTATCGGAGCACTAGCAGGCTTAATTGCGCTTTGGTATTATTGGCGTAGGTTAAAGCCAGAGTTCGATCTAAAGTTGAAAAGCAGTGTATCATCAGGTCAATTATCATATACAAGTATTTATAAAGAAGTTATCACATATTCTATTCCTTATGTATTTGTGGGGATTGCGAACCCGCTTTTTCAATTAGTAGATATGTTAACATTTAATACCGCAATGTCTAATATTGGTTTAGCAAAAGTTTCGGATGAGTATTTGGGTATGTTAAACTTTACAACACAGAAAATTGTTATCATTCCGGTAATGCTTGCAACTGGTTTTTCGATGGCATTAGTACCGGCAATTACAAACTACTATACAAGAAAACAAAATGGTGCATTGATCAATGCAATGGACAAGACCTATCAAGTCTTATTATTTGTCACATTGCCTGCTGTAGTGGGTATTTCGTTGTTATCTACAGATATATATCATTTATTGTATTCAGAAAGTGCTATGGGTTCTAGCATATTAGCTTTCTATGCACCAGTAGCCATTCTCTTTGCTTTGTTCCAGGTTACTGCTGCATTATTACAAGGAATTGATTATCAAAAATGGATTGTCTTTAGTTTATTAACGGGAATTTTAGTTAAATTAGCGATTAACATTCCTTTAATCCAATCGTTTGAAACAAAAGGTGCTATTATGGCAACAGCGATTGGCTATTTAATCTCAATTTTGATCAATATCATTGTTTTGAAAAAAGCCTTAAATTATAAATCTAAAATGGTTATAAGACGTTCTATACTCATTATTGCATTAACGATTATTATGGCAGCATTTGTCATTGTGACACATAAAGTATTAGTATTGATGTTCGGCGTTGCGCATTCGAAATTACTTGCGCTTTTATATTTGGTTATATGTATTACTATCGCTGTAGTTGTTTATGGCTTTTTATCTTTACGAATTGGACTAGCGCAAAAACTACTTGGTGAAAAAATTACTAAAATTGGTCGTAAATTTGGACTTTAGGAGGTAGCAATGCGTTTAGATAAATTATTATCAAATATGGGTTATGGTTCACGTAAAGAAGTGAAGAAACTGCTAAAGATGAAGGCAGTATCTATTGATGGGGTGGTAGCAAAAGATGTATCACTCCACGTTGATCCAGACAAGCAAAGTGTCACAGTGCTTGGTGAGAGAGTCATCTATCAAGAATATATCTACTTAATGATGAATAAGCCAGCAGGTGTGATTTCTGCTACAGAAGATCTATATGATCAAACTGTAATTGATTTGCTTGATCCAGTTCATGCACATTTCAATCCTTTCCCAGTAGGAAGATTGGATAAGGATACAGAAGGATTCTTATTAATCACGAATGATGGAGTTTTAGCACATAACTTATTGTCTCCGAAAAAGCACGTTCCAAAAGTGTATTATGCAAGAGTGGACGGTAGAGTAGTAAATGAAGATATAGAACAGTTTCGCCAAGGCGTAATTTTAGATGATGGATATCATACGAAACCTGGTAAACTAACAATTATAAATTCTGGTGAGATTTCTGAAATTGAGTTGGAAATTTCAGAAGGGAAATTTCATCAGGTGAAGAGAATGTTCGAAGCAGTAGGTAAAAAGGTGATTTATCTAAAACGATTATCAATGGGGAATTTGTTGTTAGACGATAGATTGAAATTAGGAGAATACCGAGAGCTAACTGCTGAAGAAATTGAGAGTATTCGTTAACAGAACGAGCGCCCTCAGCATTTAAAATATATCCAGCTTCGGGCGCTAGCTGCTCGAGTCACTTCAGTCCCTCGGTCGAAAGCTGAAAAGATGCTTTCGATTCGGGCCTTCCAGTGCTTGTCGCAGCTAGACGAGCGCCCTCAGCATTTAAGATATCCAGCTTCGGGCGCTAGCTGCTCGAGACACTTCAGACCCTCATTCGAAAGCTGAGAAGATGCTTTCGATTCGGGCCTTCCAGTGCTTGTCGCGGGACCACAGGAAGTGGGTCAGATAGCCGTTGCCACAGGACGTGGCGAACTTAGGCTATCTTCCTTAATCGAGCGCCCTCAGCATTTAAAATAAAATAAAAATAAAAAGAATGACCGAGCGACGCAGCAAGGTCATTCTTTTTTTAAACGTTCATAATTTGCGTATTAACATGTTAGACGAATTTGCCACCAGCATATGGCGAGTTGACCGTCCATTCAACGAAAAGCGTGAGATCCAACTCGTTGAACCTTTCTAAGATGTCATTTTCACTTTCTTACGCGTCGTTGTCCATTTGCCACGACTTGGGCTTTCGACCAAATCGTTAAAGGCTAACACATTCAAATCTCTTTGAATGGTGCGAGGAGTGATGCCGAATTCATCGACTAAATCTTGCGTAGTCACAGTACCTTTACTATGAATGTACATATACACATCTTTTATCCGATTAAGCATCCGATCAGTGGTTGGTTTCATTGGTGAACCACTCCTTCATCTTATTTCTCAAGACTAGCGGACGAAAATAATTGTGAGGTATTCAGGCTCCTAATTTAGTTTGCCTTAGACATCCCCTTTTCAATTTTAATGGTCAGACTTTATTGTCTGACAATTTCATTATAGCGAATGTTACTTGACTTTTCCATACTTTTGATTAAGTTTTTATGTTTGTAACAAAGTACAAGTCTTTAAACTCGAATGAAATATCAAAAATTTACTTTAATATACGGATTTTTGATATTCCTATGTGGAAAGAATGAAAGGGTGTAAAATAGTAATTAGTTATTTAAAGGAGGAAATTTTAATGGATTGGTTAAAAAATGCCCAACAACGCCAAGATGAGTTAATTGGCAATTTACAAGAATTAGTACAAATAAACAGTGTGTTAGATGAAAGTACAGTTTCTGCTGATGCTCCATTTGGTAAAGGACCAAAAGAAGCATTGGACTGGATGCTTGAACAAGGTAAAAGCCAAGGGTTAAAAACAAAATTGATCGATAATATGGTTGGTTATATCGAAATGGGTGAAGGTGAAGAATTAGTCGGTATCCTTTGTCATGTCGATGTTGTTCCTGCTGGTAGTGATTGGATACATCCTCCATTTGGTGCTGTTGTAGAAGATGGTAAATTATTTGGTCGTGGGTCTATTGATGATAAAGGACCAACGATGGCAGCATGGTTAGCTATGAAAATGGTCAAAGACGCAGGCATTAAATTAGATCGTAGAGTTCGAATGATCGTTGGCTCAGATGAAGAAACTGGTTTCCGCTGTGTTAAGCGTTATATAGAAAAAGAAGAAATGCCAACATTAGGATTTGCGCCGGATGCTGATTTCCCAATTATTAATGCTGAAAAAGGAATTGCTGAAATTTCATTCCGCCAACAATCTAAATCACAAGAAAAAGAACAACTAGTATCATTCCATGCAGGTCACCGTATTAATATGGTACCAGATTTTGCTGAAGCCATTGTTCGAAATGTACCAGAAGAATTTGAATTGACGTTTAATGCTTATTTGAATTTTGCTGAATTAGAAGGAAACATTGAAGAAACTTCAGATGGGTTTAAATTATCGATAAAAGGTCGTTCCGCACATGCGATGGAACCAAATGCTGGTATTAATGCAGCTGTAAAATTAGCTCAATATTTGAACACCGTATTTACAACACCACAGTCAAAAGAATTTACTCAATTCTTAGTAACCGGTTTTGCAAATGAATCTCGTGGTCGTGCATTAGATCTTGCATTCAAAGATGAGATGTCAGGGGATACGACTTTAAATGCTGGGGTAGTTACTTTTGAAGAAGGTAAAGGCGGTCAAGTTGATGTAAGTATGCGCTATTCTGTATCTTATCCATATGAAGAAAAGATTACAGCTGCAAGCTCTACTGTAGCAAAACTTGGCTTTGCGCTTGATGTAGTTGATGATTCTAAACCACATTATGTAGATCCAAAAGAAGAACTAATTCAAAAACTTTCAAAAGTATATGAACGAAATACAGGAGAAAAAGCTGAACTGCTATCTATCGGTGGTGGTACTTATGCACGGGAATTAGAAACTGGCGTAGCATTCGGTATGTTATTCCCTGGAGAACCTGATTTAGCTCACCAAGCAGACGAATATGTAGTAATCGAAAATCTTGTTAAAGCAGCAGCGATTTATGCTGATGCTATTGTCGAATTAGGCACAAAAAATAACTAGTAGTCTTCCATATATGCCAAATAAATGGTAAAATATAATTACAGTCCTCATGTTTTCTTTAAATGAGGGCTGTTTTAATTTTTAGGATATGTTATGAGTTTAGAGTTCATCCAAGTATAGGGAATGGATAAATTCGTTTTTTAGTAAATTTGATAACAGCAGAATAACAATATTCTTATCGCAAATAATAAGGTTAAACAAGTACAAATAATTATTGATAGAAGGTGATTAGGATAGTTAAATGTCGCATCAATCGATCAAATAGTAAATCAAAACTTATTTTAAAGAAGGAGTGATTTTACCATGAAGAAAATGATTAAAATTAGTATATACATAGCATCTTTATGCATTCTGTTTAGTATTTTATATCTTAAAAATAACGATTTAATCGCATTAGCCAGCCAGAAAACTTACACAATTTCTCCAAGTACGACTCCTATAAATCAAAAGATGAAAAAATATAGAACATATTCATCCAAAACAAAAAATTATTATACACTGAGGTCCTATCTTGAAATGTTAGAAGTTAATGGAGGAGGAACCTTAATATTAAAAAAAGGTACATATAAAATAACAAATACATTATTTGTACCATCAAATGTCACTATACGATTAAATAATGGTGTGGTATTAGAAAAAAGTATGGAAACAGGCAATTCATTGAAACCTTCAAAATCCATGTTTCAGCTAGTAGCCCCTAGTATCCAAAAGAATGGAGATCTTCATGATGGGTATACGGGTTCCAAAAATATTACGATAACAAGTAATGGTAAGGCAACTATCGATTTGAAAGATGAAGAAAAGGTGAATGGTATTATTACAGGGCATAACCAAAACCTTACAATAAGCAATATCAAATTTCAAAATGCAAACGAAGGATATTTTATTCAGTTAGTGGCAACGAAGAATTCGAAAATCATTAATAATACTTTCACAAAGGGAAAATCTAAATCCAAGCCGTCAATTAGTATTGAAGCAGCTGACTTTTCTTATGGAACGTATAAAGTTGGATGGAGTATGTATGATGAAACTCCAAATTCACAAGTATTAATCGAAAAAAATAAATTTGATGGAGTTTATGAAGCAATAAGTTCCAACCAATTTACTGTAGATATTTTTCACTCTAAAGTGAAAATTTTAAATAATACAATTAAAAATACAACTGCTAGCGCAATCGTTATGAAAAATTGGAAGTTGCCTACTATTGAAAATAATAAGATTGATTCTGTAAATGGGGATTATGGGATTTTTGTGAAAGGTACTTATAAACCAATCATACAGCTCAATCAATTTACAAATATGCAAATTGCCGTATTTTTAGCTGCACAAAATGATTTAAATGAACCATCAAATAATAATACGGTCACATTAGGAACGAAAAAAGCTCTTGCATCAAATCAAGGAAGAGATTTAGAAGAATATAATATGCAGATTGAGAATAATTCGACGGAGCCAGTAGAAAAAATTGAAATAACGAATATGAATGATATTGGAAAAAGAGAATATAGAGTAACCCCTGAATCACCAACTCTTAACAAAGAATTTCTTTTGCGCGCTTCCTACACTCCAGAAACGAAACAATACTATGCACTACGTTCTTATATGGAGCAACTTGAAAAACAAGGTGGAGGGAAAATTATTTTCTCAAAGGGCTTATATACAATTTCAAATGTGCTATATGTTCCGTCAAATGTAACATTAGAATTTGAAGATGGCACGGAAATTAGAAAAGGTGATGAAACTGGTACAACAGTTATGAATCCTTCTAGCTCTATTTTCCAACTGATTCGTCCATCTTTATCTAAAAAAGAACGAGTTGTAAGCGGACATAATGGTGAAAAAAACATAAGCTTTATCGGAAAAGGAAAAGTTGTTTTTAATCTGAATTATAAGCTAAGTAGCTTTGCAATTATTATGGGCCATAACAAAAATGTTCATATTTCTAATATTGAATTTCGTAATATGAATGCTGGTCATTTTATCGAAATGGATGCCTCTGAAGATGTCACAATTGAAAATAACCAATTTATCGATTCTAAACCATCAGACCGAAATATTAAAGAAGCGATTAATATTGATACTCCTGATAAAACAACACTAGGTTGGAGTTCGAAATGGAGTAATTTTGATTGTACAGCGAATAATCGTGTGAACATCATTAATAACGTATTTAAAAATTTGGATCGCTCAATAGGAACTCACAAATATTCAGGAGGACATCTTCACACGAATGTAGTTATTAGAGGAAATACGATTGATACGATGAGAAATGATGCAATAAGAGTGATGAATTGGAAAACCCCAACTATTGAAAAGAATGATATTCGAAACGTCGCAGTTGGTAATCCTAAAAAAAGAGGGATTTTATCAAGTGGGGCGATTAATCCTAAAATACGTGATAACACTTTTACCAACGTTGGACGAGCAATTCAATTTATTGCTTGGAAAAATACAGGCCCAGGAGAACAATATGATGAGATTAAGGATGTATTATCAGATGAGGAAAAGGATTTATTGAAAACAAATCAAATCTTCAATACAACAGAAAGCTTTATCCGTATTTCTTCGGTTTATCTAGAATACAGCAAGCCAGAAAAGATAAGCTTGACTTCAAAATAGATAAAAAGATGTGGTGAATTTGTATCTCACCACATCTTTTCTTTGTGTATAATGAAAAGAAATAAAAAAATAAGGAGTGCAAAATGAATGGAAAAAATGTTATTAAATAATGATTTAATTGACAATGACCAGATGAAACTGTCTATTAATGATAGGGGATATCAATTTGGTGACGGGATATATGAAGTCATTAAAGTCTATAATGGGAATTTATTTACCCCAACAGAGCATATCGATAGGTTATACCGAAGTGCAGAAGAAATTCGTCTAGTAATCCCATATACAAAAGATGTTTTACATAAAATGCTTTACGATCTTGTAGAAGAAAATGAGTTAACCGATGGACATATTTATCTACAAATAACAAGGGGAGTTTCGCCAAGAAATCATGCTTTTCCTATTGAGCCTACTGAACCTGTTTTGATCGCTTATACGCAAACGGCAGAAAGACCTGTCAATAATCACCGTAATGGCGTTAGTGCCATTCTTGTTGAAGATATACGTTGGCTACGATGTGATATAAAAAGTTTAAATTTACTTGGCAATGTTCTTGCTAAGCAAAAGGCGCACGAGGCTAACTGTTATGAAGCCATTCAACATCGCGGAGAGATAGTTACAGAGGGATCTTCTTCTAATATTTACGGTATTAAGAACGGTGTATTATATACACATCCAACAAACCAATATATTTTAAATGGGATTACACGCCAGGTTGTGATGAAATGTTGCCAAGAATTAGGCATACAAGTTGTAGAGGAGCCTATGACAAAAGAAGAACTATTACAAATGGATGAGGTCTTCTTATCATCTACCACTTCTGAAATAACACCAATCATAAAAATAGATGATTCTATTATAAATTCAGGTAAACCTGGTGATTTTACACGGAAAATACAACAAGCATTTGAAGAAAAAGTACAACAAGTTATGTGAATTCGGTCCTTTGAACATCGAACATATCATATTTGAATGTTCGATGTTTAATTATTTTTATGATTTTATAATTAGAAACTAATTTATGGAATTGACTCAAGTGGTTCATATATCCCTTTTTTTCTACTGCTATCGTGGTAAAATAGATTTATATAACTTTCTGTTTATTTCAAACTTTGGGGAGAAAATGATATGGCACAATTAGTTAAACTACAAGATTATGTTTCACGCTATCAAAGTGATTTAAAAAGATACCCAACCCAATTTGTTAGATTAAAAAGAATGCAATGGGAACGTATGAAAAGCGAGTGGCAATCTGGTGAGGAAATCCCACAGTGGGAGCATGAAGAAATTGAAGAAAAACCACACAATCGTTTTATTCAACGAATATTATCTTTTAAAAGAAAAAAGAAATTAGATCCTTGGGAAGAAAGTAACGATATCGGTGATAAGGGAGATTTTCTTAATGACTTATCTGAAGAGTTACATACACAACCAGATGAAGATGTTATACCTGAAGAGGAAACTGCTTTTATGTTTCAACCTACAATCATCTATTATCCACAAACAATTGAAGAACTGAAAAAAATGTATATAGATCAACTATTTCAGTTTCAGCTTAAATGGGCAAGTTCAACACTTCGAGAAAAGTCGTATGTAGAACCAAAATATTATCGTGATTCATTACTAAGAGCATTTACACAACGTCTGCCAGATAGTTATTTTCTATTTTACTATCCAATTCTTCAAGTGAAAAAGGCACCTGTTGAATTAGGAATCATTTTACTAACACCAACTGATTGTTATTGTATCCAAGTACTTGAAGAAGAAGTGCAAGCGGTGTTTGTTGGAGACAGTAATAGATTTTGGAAGAAAAAAGTAGGGAAAATCGATAAAAAAGTTCTCAGTCCGCTTATTGGACTAAATCGCATGGAATCCGTTATAAAACAGATTTTCCGTAAGAACGAAATTGACTTACCTATCCGTAAAGTTGTACTTTCTAGAAATGGTTACATTGACTATCCTGGATCTAGTTTTGGTGTCGAATTTGTTGATAAAAGAAAATACACAGATTGGTTTAGTCATTTGAGTAAAAATCCATCACCGATGAAACTTATGCAGTTTAAAGCTGTTCAATTCTTACTAGATAAGGTGCAAACAACTTCTTACCACAGATTAGATTCAGATGATGAACCATTGCTTTCACCTGACCATACTGTTGAAAATCATTCATAACAGCCTCTATAGATTATTTGCAGATAACCAATTATATCTTAAAAATTATGGATGACAATGTCATTGCACATACTGATAGTGAATATGCTTGAAGCAGAATTTACATTTAATGAAATTATTCAAAGTAAAATTATCAGATTCCTGGAAACTAGCTAGAAAGTCTCCTTGACTAAGATATTATTTTCTTGAATAATTAAATGTTGAGTTGTATGAAAAATATAGAAATGAGGAAATACATTGAGAGTTCGACACAAACCATGGGCAGCAGATTTTATAAAAGAACATTCTGAAATTATCATTCCTGATCCAGAGCAATATAAAGGAAATTGGCAGAAGCTATTTGGAAATGATAATCCTTTGCATATTGAGGTAGGTTCAGGAAAAGGACAATTTATAACTGGTATGGCATTGCAAAATCCAGAGATCAATTATCTAGGCATAGAATTATTTGATAGTGTAATTGTGAAAGCTGCAGAAAAAGTGATAGCAGCTGGGACACCAAAAAATGTTCGATTACTTATGGTGAATGGTGCAGATTTACTAAAGTATTTTGCCAAAAATGATGTAGATCGTTTATATTTAAACTTTTCTGATCCTTGGCCAAAAACTCGACATGCTAAAAGACGATTAACACATAAGAACTTTTTAAAATTATATGAATCAGTGTTAATAGACAATGGAGAAGTACATTTCAAAACAGATAACCGCGGATTATTTGAATTCTCTCTAGTGAGCATGTCACACTATGGTATGAAACTTAACTATGTATCTCTTGATTTGCATCAAGAAATGCCAGAAGATAACGTGATGACAGAATATGAAGAAAAATTTTCTTCTAAAGGGCAACCAATCTATCGTTTAGAAGCTCAATTTCAAACAAAATAAGTTTCTGAATAACGACTATGATTGATAGCGTAAATACCATTAAGAGGTGTCTTAAATTGTACAAACATTTAAGACACCTCTTTTTTACTTCATATGTATTTGAGATTGAAGTATTATTTCTTTTTCTAATTGGTGTAATTGTATACACAGTTCTTTTTGCAAGGCTTTTGATGAAAAGTCTTCCGTATTGATTTTTTCGATTTTTGTCAATAATTCTAGGTAGTGCTCACATATCATTTCAAAATCAGTGTGAATTTCCATAAAGCATCCCCCTTTTTTCATGAAAAAGCTTTTGGTATTGAACCTTTATAACTATATTTTACAGAAATAATAGATATAATTATCTATTTTATTATATTATAGAAAATTTTGTCTAATTTTAAAGTAAATAGTACAAGTATTTTATAACATGTTACAATTATATGAAGCATCTCGCATTACTAGCGATGAGTGAAAATACACAAAGGGGGATTCATAGTATGGATACATTTCAATTCCATGATATGAAGTTAACTTGGTTAAATGGAGGAGTTACTTATTTAGATGGAGGGGCTATGTTTGGAGTTGTGCCAAAGCCGTTATGGTCACGGAAATATCCAGGAAATGAAAATAACCAAATCGAATTGCGAACAGACCCAATATTAATAGAATACCAGGGAAAAAATTTGTTAATCGATTCTGGGGTAGGAAATGGGAAATTTACAGAAAAGCAACTGCGTAATTATGGTGTAAAAGAACAATCAAAGATTGATATAAGTTTACAAGAACTAGGGTTATCAACGGATGATATTGATTATGTATTAATGACACATCTACATTTCGACCATGCATGTGGATTAACAAAATGGCAAGATAATAAGTTAATCCCTACATTTGCAAATGCTTCTATATTCGTTTCTCAAATAGAGTGGGATGAGATGCGTGAACCGAATATTCGTTCAGCCAACACATATTGGGCTGAAAATTGGAAGCCAATCGTTGATCAAGTTGTACCATTCGAGGGGCAATTAGAAGTTTTACCAGGTATTTTGATGGTTCATACAGGTGGACATAGTGATGGGCATTGTATTATCCGTTTAGCGCAAAAAGGTGAAACAATCATACACATGGCGGACATTATGCCAACTCACGCACATCAAAATCCTTTATGGGTAATGGCCTATGATGACTATCCTATGAATTCTGTCTTTGCAAAAGAAAAATTAGTAAAAGAAATCTTAGAAAACGGTTATTGGGTTAGTTTCTATCATGATGCTTACAAACGCTTGATCAAATGGGATGCTGCTGGAAAGAATATAATTGATGAACTACCACGAATAAGAGAATCGCATACAGCGAAATAGCTATACTAAAAGTAAGTTTTATATGAAAACAAAAAGTACAATTCAAATTTGTTTTGAATTGTACTTTTTTACTTTTGGGAAAGTCCCATTACATTATTTATAATAATTACTTTTTTATACTCTTACCAAATCAACAACAGAACCTGTTCTTGCATCTGCAGCAAATTCAAAATTGACAGCTTCTCCATCTTCAACTCGAGAGATTCCGCCTTTATATACTGGAATTTCAATACTTTCCTTGTGGAATAACTGAGGCTCCATGAAAATCCATGATCCATCTATTGGCCCCTGAGTTTTAAACGCATCTTTAATATCATCTAAAACTGAATTAGCATTTTTGTATGGACTTACTTTTTCACTGGCTTCTTTAATAACATATGCAGTAGCAATTCCTGTCGCAACTCCTAGCAAGAAATCCTGTAATTTCATTTGATACGCCTCCTTTTGTATATGCCATTAGTTTAACATAACTGTTCAATGTGTGAAAATTAGATGAATGAAAAGTCCTTATTTTTGTAAAAAACTTCGAATTTCGAAATAGAATGAGTAGAATTTTCTTTTTATTTTGTCTACAATAGAAATGAATGCTCTAAGGGAGGCTTTTATAGTGAAACAAGATATGCTTGAAATGTTTAAAACACTTACAGAATTACCAGGTGCTCCAGGAAATGAGCATGCAGTTCGAGCTTATATGCGCCAAGAATTATCAAAGTATGCTGATGAAATTGTCCAAGACAATTTAGGGGGAATCTTTGGACTTAAAAAAGGCGATGAAAATGGTCCGCGTATTTTAGTTGCAGGTCATATGGATGAAGTAGCATTTATGGTCACTCAAATTACAGATAAGGGTATGATTCGTTTCCAAACTCTTGGTGGTTGGTGGAACCAAGTAATGCTAGCACAAAGAGTGGAAGTATATACATCAAATGGTCCAATTCCAGGTGTAATCTCTTCTGTTCCCAAACATTTGCTAACACCAGAAATGCAGTCAAAACCAATGGAAATTAGTAATATGTTGATTGATATTGGTGCTGATGATAAGGAAGATGCAATTAAATTAGGTGTACGTCCAGGTCAATCAATCATCCCTGTATGTCCGTTTACGCCAATGGCAAATCCTAAGAAGATTATGGCAAAAGCATGGGATAACCGATATGGCTGTGGTTTAGCCATCGAATTATTAAAAGAACTAAAAGACGAAAAATTACCAAATACATTGTACTCAGGTGCAAATGTGATGGAAGAAGTTGGTTTAAGGGGAGCAAAGGTTTCTGCTAATCTGATTAAACCAGACTTATTCTTTGCATTAGATGCAAGTCCTGCAAATGATGTGTCAGGGGATAAGAACCAATTTGGTCAACTAGGTAAAGGGCCATTACTTCGAATTTATGACCGTACGATGGTTACTCATAAAGGAATGCGTGAATATGTATTAGATACTGCTGAATCTAATAATATCCCATATCAATTCTTCGTTTCACCTGGTGGTACAGATGCAGGTAGTGTCCACGTTTCAAATGAAGGTGTTCCAAGTACAGTAATCGGAATTTGTTCTCGCTATATCCATTCACATGCTTCTGTTATTCATACAGATGATATTGATGCAGCAAAAGAATTAATCGTAAAACTTGTAAAAAATGCAGACAACTCAACATTAGAAACAATACGCAATAGCTAATTAGTAGTAATTGCATTTAAAAAGCTTGGTAGCTGGATATAACTAACTATAATTTGTTATAGTAAAGGAGATTTCCGATTGGAAGTCTCCTTTAATTTTTTGAAGTTAGGAAGTGTCATGATGAAAGTTGGAATTGGTACAACAAACAAAGCCAAAGTTGGTGCGGTACTTTCCGTAATGACAAAATATTTTCATGATATATTGACATTTGAACATATTTCGGTAGATTCTGGCGTTTCGGCACAACCGATGTCAACTGAAGAGACTAGAAAAGGTTCTATAAATCGCTCGCAAAATGCATTGGCACAAACAGGTGCTAATCTTGCTTTCGGTTTAGAGGGCGGTGTCACAATGATTGACGATATCATGTATTTATGTAATTGGGGATCTTTAGCTTTAGAAAATGGAAAAGTCTTTACCGCTGCAGGTGCTCAAATCCCATTACCTAAAGAAATAGCAGATCAAATATTAGCAGGTCGAGAGTTAGGTCCTGTAATGGATGATTTTATTCATCAACTAGACACACGTCAAAATAGTGGCGCTATTGGTATTCTGACTGATGGAATGATCGATAGAAAAGAAATGTTTGAACATATATTACAACAATTGGTTGGCCAATATTTCTTTTATCAAAAATACTCGAAATAGCAAGAAATGCGCGATAGTTGCATAGGAAAATCTCCCATTTTACAATAAAGATAGTATAAGTACGAATGGAGGAATTACATATGTTCCGTCAATGTACCAAACTATTTGTATCAACGCTTTTTATATTGAATATTGCAGGATGTGGTAATTCAGTGGATTCCCAAATATCGCAAGGACTTTCAGATGCAGACACAATTTTCAATGCGAAACCCAAAAGTAGTACGGCATCAACTGAACATTTACAATTTTATCTACCACAAGGTTATAAAGTTAAAAATTCTTCCGATGAAACGAATGTAATTTTATCGAAAGGTAAAAGAACTTATTCTATTTTTTATAATCCAGATGAATCAAAGAAAAGCCAACACTTCTATAAAGCATTGCAATCGAGCGAAAAAGAAGAAATTGTTAAAGAAAAGACTTATGAAAAAAATGGCCGTTTTGGCTTTGCGACTGTTTTGAAAAAAGATAAAGAATCTTACGAAGTCATTGCAAGCACAGGTGGAGTTAAAGTTACAGGAAATGTAGAGACAGAGGATATGAATAATATAATTCCTGAATTAATGACTATTGCAAACTCCGTACAACTAAAAAAAAAGTGAGGTCTTAAAGATGGAAAAATTACAATCAGTCGAACAATATAATTCTTTAAAAGAACAAGGAAAACACGTTTTCGTATTTGAAGCTGGATGGTGTAAAGACTGTCGTTTTATCGAGCCATTTATGCCTGCAGTTGAAGAAAAATTCAGCGATTTTTCTTTCATCTCTGTTGACCGAGATGAATTTATCGATTTATGTGGAGAAGAAAATGTATTTGGTATTCCAAGTTTTATCGCTTATAACAATGGTAAAGAAACAGGTAGATTTGTTTCTAAAGACCGTAAAACTCAAGAAGAAATCGAAAAATTTATACAAGAACAATAAGTTATTGTTAATGAGGTGAGTAACCAGATGTCAGCACAGGAGTTAATGAATCTTTTAAAAGAGCGTCTAGGTGAAGCTCACTTTGAATGGAAGTTAGATTCAAAAACAAATAAGTTACGATTAGAAGATCTTGAATTAGGAAAAGGGATGGACCTTCTTTTAGGCGATATTCTAACAAAATATGACGAACGAAAAGAAAAAGCAATTGATGAGGTCGTTTATACGATTGAACAAACTTTTGCAGCGATGAAAAAGGAAAAGGAGCGAGGCTTTCACGATTTAACTAATATTTACCCAGTGATTCGTTCTGGATCTTTTCCTAAAAAAACAAAAGAAGGTCACGCATTTATCACAACAGAGCATACTGCTGAAACAAGAATTTACTATGCACTTGACCTTGGTAATACGTATCGCTTAATCGATGAAGATATGGTGAAAAAGCTTGATGTCCCTGTAGAACGAATAAAGGAATCTGCGCGCTTTCAAGTACGTAAATTACCAACTAAAGTTAAAAAGGACGAAGTTGCAGGTAATATCTTTTACTTTTTAAACGAAAATGATGGATATGATGCAAGTCGTATTTTAAATGATGCGTTCTTAAAAGAAATGCGTGGTAAAATTGAAGGAGATATGACCATTTCAGTACCTCATCAAGATGTACTGATTATCGGTGATATTCGCAATAATACAGGGTATGATGTTTTAGCTCAAATGACCATGCATTTCTTCACAATTGGAACAGTGCCTATTACATCATTGTCCTTTGTCTATGAAGAAGGTCACTTAGAGCCAATCTTCATCCTAGCGAAAAACAGAGTGAAAAAGGAGCAAGAAAAAAAATGATCGTATCGTACAACAAAGTGCATGTAGGTGACGTATTACTAGTCCAACTAGCTACAGAAGCAATTGTCAAAACTGAATTAGAAAGACATGGAGACCTAGTCTTACTAAAAGAAGGAGCAACAGGTGAAGTAAAAGGTTTTAACCTTTTTAATGCTAGTCATTATCTCACAATAGAAGAAGTAGGAAATGTGGAAGTGACAAAAGAACTTGTTGCTCAATTAGAAGACATTATTGCCAAAAGTGGTGCGAACGTAAGTCTTGATGTAGACTTAACACCAAAATTTGTAGTTGGTTTTGTGCAAGAAGTAGCAGAACATCCTAACGCTGACAAACTACATATCTGTAAAGTGGATGTTGGTGAAGATGAACTATTACAAATTGTATGTGGCGCTCCAAATGTTGCAGAAGGACAACATGTAGTCGTTGCCAAAGTAGGTGCTGTAATGCCATCTGGAATGGTCATTAAAGAATCTGCATTACGAGGTGTTGATTCATACGGTATGATGTGCTCTGCTCGTGAATTAGGTATTCCAAATGCACCACAAGTAAGAGGCATAATGATATTAGACGATGATACAGAAGTAGGTTCAGCATTTAAGTTTTAATCAAATGAACTAGTTTTGTTCATCGTTGAAATTGAATCGATTAAAAATAAATACTTACAGAAAAGTACCTTACTCAAAATATTGGGCAAGGTACTTTTTATTATTTCTTAAAAAGAAATCTATAAGAAATATAAGTATATATAATAGAATCATTTCAAACGTTGCAATAATGCGTTTTTTATTGATAAAATGAAGGCAATGATTTAGAAAAGAGTGGTGCAAAAAATGAGCTGGTTTAAAAAAATCGTCTCTCGCATTCTAGGTGACGAAGTGGAAGATACATCAACTGAGAATCATGCGAATAAAAACTACAATGATGAAGATCAATATAAAACTTTTGAACAATTTGAAAATGATTATGAAGTAAACAATATAGATGAAGAATATTTAGATGACACATACACACAACAACAAAATCAAAATGGTGAACCTAACTTCATCCGTAAAAGAGAATCGTTTAAATTCCCTTTAATTCCGGATGAAAATGATAAAAATAGTAGGACAAGCACATCTACTTTACATACTCAGCATCAACAATCACAAAATGTAGATGTGCCCGATTGGCTTCAATCGAAAGAATTGGTAAGACCTGTTTCTAAAAGAACAAATAAGCAAGTTAACACCCAAAACCCATTTCTAGCTAAACAAGGTAATAATCAACGGCCAGAAGCATATACACCATTTGCACGTGAACCACGAGGATTAAGAGGTGTTGTGGAAAAGACAAATAGGGAAAATTATAATCCATTTAATCCAAATTGGACTAAAAGCTTAAATCAAAAGAATCCAATTGAAAAACAATCAAATGATTTAAAAACAAAAACGATTAAAAGTGAGTCTGTAACGCCTTCATACGTACCAAAAAAGAAAAAATTTGTACCGACGGATGTCCCATCTCCAATATATGGGTTCCAAAAACGCCCACAACAAGGTCGAGACATTTACGATTTGTTAGATAAAAAAGAGAAAAAAGAACAGAACTCTTCAAATCTAGCAGCACAAAATGAAGTAGCAGCTACAATAGTAACAGAATCGACAGTTTCTTCAATTTCAAAAGATGCTGCAGAGCATTCATCCGATAATTCTGTCGTAAAAGCGAATCTAAGTGAAACTCCTGTAAAAAAAACTAACAGCAATGTATTCGAAAAGAAACAAGATGATATAGAACTTAAAGTACAGGAAGGACAGGTTCAAAATACTGTAAATGAACATATAGTTGTAGAAAAGGTTTTATCTCAAGAACCAATGCAAAGTCCTATAAGTGTACAAGATAAATCAGTAGTAGAAACAAATTCATTGGAAACCAAAAATGAAATTAGTTGCGATGAATCAGTAACTACTAATATAAAATCTGATGAAATAGAAATGATGATGGATGAGTTAGATACGCAAGGTTTAGTTGAACAAACAGAAACAAGCTCAGCTCAAGAACAAGAAGCTGAGAAAGAAGTAGATACAGAAATACCAGGAACAGATTCCACTATCTCTGTTGACGCAGATCAAATGGATACTATAGACAATATTTCTGAAGAATTAAAGCATAACGAATCCAATGATGTGCAAAATGTTCAAGAGCCGATTCAAACTGGAAGTCGCATACCATTTAATGTAGTGATGCTTAAATCTGATAAGAAAAAAATAGAAAAATTAAATAAACAGATCATACCATTACCAAGTAAAAAGTCTTGGGGCGATTTCAAAACAAATCCTATTCAAAGAAAAGAAGAAATCTCTATAGAAAAAAATTTACAAGAAGAAATTTCAGCAATTCTAGAAGAAAAAGTAATTGAAGAAGAAAAAGTAATTGAAGAAGAAAAAGTAATTGAAGATGAAGTAGTAATCGAAGATGAAAAAGTAATTGAAGAAGAAAAAGTAATTGAAGATGAAGTAGTAATCGAAGATGAAAAAGTAATTGAAGAAGAAAAAGTAATTGAAGATGAAGTAGTAATCGAAGATGAAAAAGTAATTGAAGAAGAAAAAGTAATTGAAGATGAAGTAGTAATCGAAGATGAAAAAGTAATTGAAGAAGAAAAAGTAATTGAAGATGAAGTAGTAATCGAAGATGAAAAAGTAATTGAAGAAGAAAAAGTAATTGAAGATGAAGTAGTAATCGAAGATGAAAAAGTAATTGAAGAAGAAAAAGTAATTGAAGATGAAGTAGTAATCGAAGATGAAAAAGTAATTGAAGAAGAAAAAGTAATTGAAGATGAAGTAGTAATCGAAGATGAAAAAGTAATTGAAGAAGAAAAAGTAATTGAAGATGAAGTAGTAATCGAAGATGAAAAAGTAATTGAAGAAGAAAAAGTAATTGAAGATGAAGTAGTAATCGAAGATGAAAAAGTAATTGAAGAAGAAAAAGTAATTGAAGATGAAGTAGTAATCGAAGATGAAAAAGTAATTGAAGAAGAAAAAGTAATCGAAGATGAAGTAGTAATCGAAGACGAAAAAGTAATTGAAGATGAAGAAGTAATTGAAAATGAAAAAGTAATTGAAGCTGAGAAAGTTATAGAAGATGAACCAGTTATAGCTACAGTTGATCATTCAATTACCTTAGATGATGCCCAACAAGAAGAAAAATCAGCAACGATTCCAGTTACTTTCGAACAACAAAGTAATACTATAGTAGAACAAGAGCCTCCACAAGTGAATGATCATCTTGAAAAAGCAATTTCGTATCTTGAACCACCAGAAGAACAAACTGAGGACTTTGAATGGATGGATGCTCAAGGTGCAAAATTAATCGAGGCTTTGTCATATTTCCAAATTGAAGGGGAAATCGTACAAATTGTTCAGGGACCTGCTGTAACACAGTTTGAAATTACTGTTGGTCATGGGGTAAAAGTAAGTAAAATACGTAATTTAGCGGACGATTTAAAACTTGCATTAGCAGCAAAAGACATAAGAATTCAAGCGCCTATTCCTGGGAAAAGTTCAATTGGTATTGAAATCCCAAATCGCACATCTCGCCCTGTCAGACTTTCAGAAGTTGTTACCCATGAATCTTTTGTAGATTCAAAATCTCCACTGGAAGCTGCATTAGGATTGGATTTAACAGGGGAGCCTGTTACTATCGATTTACGAAAAATGCCACATGGAATGATTGCAGGAGCTACTGGTTCAGGGAAATCTGTGTGTATAAACTCACTTTTAATCAGTTTGCTATTGAAAGCTAGTCCGCAAGATGTAAAATTGATGTTAATCGACCCTAAGATGGTAGAGCTTGCACCATTCAATCATATTCCACATCTTGTAAGTCCTGTTATTACAGATGTTAAGGCAGCAACTGCGGCTCTTAAATGGGCAGTTGAAGAGATGGACCGACGTTATCAACTATTTGCTCATTTAGGGGCGCGTGACATTACAAGATATAACAAGATGGTTGAAAAAGAACGGAAATTCTCGTTGAAGATGCCTTATCTTGTAATAGTGATTGATGAATTAGCGGATTTAATGATGATGTCTCCACAAGAAGTAGAAGAGTCTATTTGCCGCATTGCACAAAAAGCACGTGCATGCGGGATTCATCTAGTTTTGGCAACACAAAGACCATCAGTCGATGTTATTACGGGGTTGATCAAATCCAATATTCCAACGCGAATTGCGTTTTCTGTTTCATCACATGTGGACTCTCGTACTATCTTAGATAGCCAAGGTGCTGAAAGACTATTAGGTAGAGGAGATATGCTTTACTTAGGCAATGGCATGTCTGCACCAGTGCGTGTACAAGGTACATATGTCACAGATGAAGAGATTGAAGCAGTGACAAACTATGTTCGCACTCTTGGGGAACCAGATTACTTATTTGAACAAGAAGAATTATTAAAGAAAGTCGATTCTATTGAAGAACAAGATGAACTTTTCGAAGAAGCATGTCGCTATATTTGTAGCGAAGGTTCTGTATCAGCGTCTTCCTTGCAACGTAAATATCGTATTGGCTATAATCGAGCAGCAAGATTAGTGGATATGATGGAGGCACAAGGATTTATCTCAGAATCAAAAGGAACAAAACCAAGAGATGTTTTTTTAACCGAAAGTGATTTAGAAGAAATATTCGGTTCTTATGATGTATAAAATACACCTGTTTCAGCATATTTTTTCTACTTTAAGCTGAAAATAATAAGGAATTAGTGATTAGTTTAGAACTTCGTTAAATCGTGCTATAATGATAGATGTTTTAATTTAAGCAGATAAAAAATAACTTACTATGGAAGTTTAAAAGGTTAGAGTTTCAGCCTATTAATGGACGTATTGTCCAAAGATAAAGTCGAACGACAACTCAAAAACTTGAAGAACAAGAGGGTTTGCTTGAATGGTTGTGCAAATAACTTTACCATCAAGAAGCCACCGTTTTTTACGGCGAGCAGTTCATAGATTTGATTATTCAAGGGTAAGGAAACTTTCCCAGGAGGTTTCAACATGACAGTTTATCATTTTACAGGTATTAAGGGTTCAGGAATGAGTTCACTTGCTCAAATTTTGTTTGATTCAGGAGAACAAGTACAAGGATCAGATATTGAAACATACTTTTTCACTGAAGAACCACTTAGAAAACGTAACATAACAATTTTGCCATTTGATGCAAATAATATTACAGAAGGGATGACTGTTATTGCAGGTAATGCTTTTCCAGACAGCCATCCAGAAATTGTACGTGCCAAAGAATTAGGTGTTGAAGTTATTCGTTATCATAAGTTCTTAGGTAATTACTTAGAAAAGTTCACTTCGGTTGCTATAACAGGTGCACATGGTAAAACTTCTACTACAGGGTTAATGGCTCATGTATTAGAAGGTGCTAATCCAACATCTTATTTAATCGGTGATGGTACTGGAGGCGGGGCTAAAAACGCTCAAAATCTAGTAATGGAAGCTTGTGAATATCGACGTCATTTCCTTGCATATCATCCAGACTATGCGGTTATGACGAACATCGATTTTGACCATCCAGATTATTATAAAGATATTGAGGATGTATTTGATGCATTTCAAACTATGGCCCTTCAAGTGAAAAAGGCAATTGTAGCTTGCGGCGATGACGAGCACTTACAAAAGATTAAAGCAAATGTACCAGTTGTTTATTACGGTTTTGGTTCAGAAAATGATTTTGAAGCTCGTAATGTAGAAAAAACAACTACAGGGTCTTCTTTTGAAGTATATGTACGCAATGAGTTTTATAATAAATTCTTTATCCCTATGTTCGGTGATCATAATGTATTAAATACTTTGGCTGTTATATCACTTTGTCATTATGAAGGACTTCCAGCAGATTTGATTCAAGAACGCCTTCATACGTATCAAGGTGTTAAACGTCGTTTTACTGAAACAAACATCGGTAAACGTACATTAATCGATGATTACGCACATCATCCAACTGAAATAAGTGCAACGATTCAATCTGCTCGTCAAAAATATCCAAATCGTGAACTTGTGGCGATTTTCCAACCACATACTTTTACACGTACAAAAGCATTTCTACAAAACTTTGCAGATAGCTTAAGTAAAGCTGATAGTGTTTACTTATGTGATATTTTTGGTTCAGCACGTGAAAAATCTGGTGCTTTATCAATTCAAGATTTAGCTAATTTAATTGAAGGTAGCAAAGTGCTAACAATGGATGTTATTCCAGATTTACTAACACATGAAGATTCTGTATTCTTATTCATGGGTGCTGGAGATATCCATAAATTCCAAAATGCATTTGAAAATACTATTAAAGAAAATATTTAAATAACAACGTAAAGTAGAAGGCTGAAGGAACATTATTGTTTACTTCAGCTTTTTGCATAATGAAAAAGATGAAGAATGAAACTCGCTAAAAGTTTTATGTTAAATATATGCATATTTTCGATAATAAAACATACATATTACAATTCAAAAAATCTTATAAAAAACAAATTTGAAATAGTCGCCAATAGACTAACATTTCACTGGCAGGATATAGAAAATATTTGTAGAATATAAATTAGATAAGTGATGTTTAAATACACTTATTTTGTGGAAATATCCATATAGAGAGAATGGAGGTACAAAAATGATTGTTATTCTATACATTGCTGCATTGGTAGCCGCAATTGGCTTTTTAGTATTATGTATTGGTTTAGCTATGACATTGAGTTCATTGAAAAAGACAATGGATAATGTTGCCAATATAATGGCAGGCATTGAAGGGCAAATGGAAGGTATTACGAGAGAAACTACAAGTCTATTAGAAAAGACGAATATGCTTGCTGAAGACATTCAAGGAAAGTCTCAACAATTGAATTCAGTAGTAACTGCGGTTAAGGGCTTCGGTGAGTCTGTTAGTGGCTTAAGTGATTCTGTAAAGCATATAACTACATCCATTAATACAAATGTATCAAAAAATAGTGATCAAATCGCTCAAGTAATTCAATGGAGCAATGCCTTTATCGGAATCCGTGATAAGCTGAAAAAGCAAAAGGCAACAGAAACAGAAACAATTTATGAAGAAGTTCCAAAGAAACACAAACGTAAATAATAGGGGGGATTTAATTGGTGGAAAAGAAACCTAATTACAGTGAAGTAAGAAACGTTGGTTTAGAAGAAAGTGGACAAACGTATTTACCCCAAACTTATGAAAGACGTTCTGATTCTCTTTATACAAACGAAGATGGAGTAGTCAATCTCAAAGACTTTATCATAGGTGCATTTGTTGGAGGTATAGTTGGAGCAGCTACAGCATTATTTTTAGCGCCTAAAGCTGGAAAAGAATTACGCAGTGATGTGGCAATTCAAGCTAGCCAATTGAAAGAAAAAAGCGCTGGATTTACATCTACTGCAAAAGAAAAAACAGTAGAATTATCCAAAAAAGTACAAGAACAGTCTGGTCAGTTGGTTGGAAAAGTGAAAAATTTAAAATCTACTTCTACACCTCCATTTGATGATGGAACAGTTTCCTATGAAGGAGAAGAACCATTAGATATTATGGAAACGATGGAAAAGACTATTGCTGAATTTGAAGCTGAAAACAATGAACATACAGCTGTTACTGAAGCAATTGAAGAAGCTATATCAGAACCAGCAAAAAAAGAAACTAAATAAGATAAAAAAGTTAACGAAAAACAACTTTTTACAAAAAGCCACGAAAATTTTACGATCTGTAAATTTTTCGTGGCTTTGTTTTGGTTTAGTTCGTGGTCAAATAATTTTACAACGGACACTTTCAATGTAAAATAGGTCAATTAGTTATTCTCTTGTGATGTGAGAACCTCATTAGTATGAGTAGCAGTTGTAGGTATAAGATTAATCAAAAGTTGATCGCCCCCGAAAATTTCAGCATCAAACTGTGATGGCTCGCCATTTCTTAAGATTTCAAAGGTTCCTTTGAAATTAGTAGGTAATTGCCAATCAGAGTATCGGAATACATCTTGGTATGTAAAACGAGAAGATTCTAATTCGGAAAATTGAAGTTGATCCCCACTTTTAATTTCAGTTGTGCTATTCGCTATTTCTCCATTGACCAATATGCTAAAGGATGGTTTTTTTAACTCTAACTTTTCATCTTGAAAAGAAACTAAAATACGATTTTCTAAATTTATATTGAAGTGGTTAGCAATATCATAAATAGTTGGACGTTTTGCTGCCTGTATATTAATATGGTCGCCATTCTTTACTTGAAAGTATGGTTTTGCGGGTTGATTATTAACAAAAATTTGGTTATTAAATTCTGGAAACTGTACAGTTGTACGATCTTTTATAATAAAGAATGGTTGAGTCTCATTCAATAGATGTTCTTTACCTGTCCATGATAATATTTGTTGAACATTTTGGGCTTTGTCGATAGTTAATATGTCTCCATCTTTTAGAAGAGTAGTAATTTCTGCTGGTTGATCGTTTAATCTAATTTTAGGTTGAATTACAAACGGCTCCTCATTAATATAAACTGTCCAATCATCTTCACATTCAATCATGTCTTGTATGGTTGCTTTTGCTGGTTCCCCATCAGCACCTTCAATAAGTTCAATGACATCCCCATTTTGGATAGGATGTTTTGTAGATGCTTTTTCGCCATTTACAAGTATTTCTGTAGGGCTACCATGACCACCAGGTACAAAAATATCTTGTCCATTCACTGTTACGCCTATTGCTAGCCCAGGTTTCCCATATAAACGGTTGATGCTAACATTTGCAGCTAAAAGGGCATCAGCCACTGTCATCTCTTTAACTTCGAATAATCGAACAACTTGCTGATTCACTATTACTGACATGTATTTAATTGGAGAGTTTTTTGCCGCAATAGCAATTCCAATAGGTGTAACAAGTTCTGGTGATACTGGTACATGATCTTCATGAGTAAGTTTTTGAATAGCATCTATTCCTCGTACTGCTGCACGATTTTTAGGGATTTCGAGAAACTTACACAATTCATCAGTAATTTCAGGTGTTAAACTTCCACCACCGACAAGCAAGACGGCTTTCGGTGCTACTTGACTATTAAGTCGAAGAATCTCATTTCCTATTGATGATGCAAGGGATGCTACGGCTGGTCTTAGAACATCCATTATTTCTTCTTTTTGATAGATTTGTTCAAATCCTAAAATATCTGAGATGGAAATTTCATCATGTTTTGACATGTCACGTTTTACTTTTTCAGCAACTGGGAAGTCTAATAGGTAATGATCACTTAAAGCTTCTGTAATTTCATCTCCAGCTGTTGGTACCATCCCATATGCTACAACTGTCCCTTTATTTGTAATCGCAATATCAGAGGTACCAGCACCAATATCAACGAGTGCGACATTTAAACGACGCATAGTTGTTGGGATTAAAGCATTAATGGCTGCAATAGGTTCTAATGTCAAACCTTCCATTTCTAAACCTGCACGTTTTAAGGCAGCTAGCAGGGATTCTACGACGACTCTCGGAAGAAATGTAGCAATTACTTCAACTTCTGCTTCTTCACCTTGTTGATCCATTAAGCTACCGATTTCTTGATTGTCTAATCGATAGTATAAAACGGAATAGCCAACACAATAATAATGATTACTATGTCCCTTTTCATTATGCGCTAGTAATTGTTGTTGTGCCTTCTGAACAGCCGCCAATTCCAATCGATTAATATCATCCTCTGTTATTGCTGGACGATTTTTTATATCCAATGAAGCAGAGCCTTGTTCTGTTTTTAAAGCACGTCCAGCTGCAGCAACGCTTACTGAACGAAGTGGACCGTGTTTTTCTTCTAATTGTTCTTTTACATGTTGAATTACAGACGCAACATGTATAACATTATGTATTTGACCATCGACCATTGCGCGTTCTTTGTGTTCTTCTGCTATTAAATCAACTACGTGAAATTTTTCATCTTGTTCTTCTAAAATGATACCGACTACAGAACGAGTTCCTATATCTAATGCAAAGAGTTTTGAAGCCACATTTACCCAACCTTTCTAAGAAATTAGAAAACTTTTAGCTTTATCGCGTTGAAGCGCTAAAGAAAAAGCGTGACATTCTTGTTTGAATTGATTATAATGTTCCTAATATCATAAAATGTATCATAGTTTTCAGACTTCTGAAAGTACCTGATACGAAGGAAGAGAGGAGAAACGGCAATGAGTCATCAAAATTTAGATCAACTTCGCGATCGAGTTGATGCATTAAACCTTGAAATTTTACGTTTGATTAATGAACGTGCAGAAGTGGTAGAAGAAATCGGTAAAGTAAAAGAGAAACAAGGTGTTAACCGTTATGATCCTCTTCGTGAGAGACATATGTTGAATCTATTGAAAGAGCATCATCAAGGTCCATTAAGTCAGGGTACAGTTGAACACATTTTTAAAGAGATTTTCAAATCAGCATTAAAATTACAAGAAACAAATCAGAAAAAAGAATTATTAGTATCACGAAAACGTAAACCAGAAGATACAATTGTCAATGTTAATGGTGAACCTATAGGAAAGGGTAAACCTACATTTGTATTTGGACCATGTGCTGTTGAATCATATGAACAAACAGCAGCAGTAGCTGAATCTATTCAATCTAAAGGTCTAAAATTAATGCGTGGTGGAGCATATAAGCCTCGTACTTCACCATATGACTTCCAAGGTTTAGGAGTAGAAGGATTAAAGATTTTAAAAGAAGTTGGTCAAAAATTCGGTTTAGGCATTGTTACTGAAATTGTTACACCATCTCATTTAGAAGAAGCATTAGACTACATCGATGTCATTCAAATCGGTGCAAGAAATATGCAAAACTTCGAATTATTAAAAGCTGCGGGCTCTGTTAATAAGCCAGTATTATTAAAACGTGGTATAGCTGCAACAATCGACGAATTTATAAATGCAGCAGAATACATTATTTCAAAAGGTAATGATCAAATTATCCTTTGCGAACGTGGTATCCGTACTTATGAAAGAGCAACTCGAAATACATTAGATATTTCAGCTGTTCCAATTTTAAAACAAGAAACACATTTACCAGTCTTTGTCGATGTAACACACTCAACTGGTCGTCGTGATTTACTCCTACCATGTGCAAAAGCTGCAATCGCAATTGGGGCAGATGGCGTTATGGCGGAAGTTCACCCAGATCCAGCTGTTGCATTGTCTGATTCTCAACAACAAATGAGTATTCCACAATTTGACGATTTCTATGAAAAAATCCAAAGTTTTATGAAAAATTATCAAGTTCAATAATTACTATGTAAAGTAAGTGGCGAATCGTTACTAGATTCGTCACTTTTATTTTGTTGAAAATCGCTTCCAATTTATCGTATCATTGAAATAAGATATGAAAAGAGAGGTGTCATCAAGTGACCGTAACAATTTATGATGTTGCTAGAGAGGCAAATGTTTCAATGGCAACTGTGTCTCGTGTTGTAAATGGTAATCCAAATGTTAAACCGACCACAAGAAAAAAAGTACTCGATGTTATTGCAAAATTAGAATATAGACCAAATGCGGTTGCTCGTGGCTTGGCAAGTAAGAAGACTACTACAGTAGGCGTTATCATTCCAGATATTTCTAATATTTTTTATGCTGAATTAGCACGCGGAATTGAAGATATCGCTACAATGTATCGCTACAATATTATTCTTTCCAACTCTGACCAACGTGAAGAGAAAGAATTACAATTATTAGATAATATGTACGGCAAACAAGTTGATGGTATTGTCATGATGAGCGATCAAGTGAATGATGAATTATTAAAGAAAATGAGTCATTCGCCAGTTCCGATTGTATTAGCAGGTTCTATCGATGAAACTCATCAAACACCATCTGTTAATATTGATTATTTGCAAGCTGCTTATGAAGCAGTTAAACATTTTATCGATAATGGACATAAACGAATCGCATATGTTTCTGGTCCATTTACATCTACTATTAACAAAAAATACAAATTTGAAGGTTATAAAAAGGCCTTAGATGAAGCTGGTATTGAACTTGATGAAAATCTAGTAGTAGCTGCTGAGGATTCCTATGATAGTGGTCTGGAGGACTTCAAAACATTAAATAGTTTACAAAACCCACCAACTGCATTTTTTGCAGGAAGTGATGAATTAGCAATTGGAATTATCCATGGTGCATTAGATTCAGGGAAAAAAGTTCCGGATGATTATGAAGTGATCAGTTTTGAAAACTCAAAACTTGCGCGGATGGTTCGTCCACAACTTACAAGTGTTGTTCTACCGCTTTATGATATAGGTGCAGTATCAATGCGTTTACTAACAAAATATATGAATAAAGAACAAGTAGAAGAAGAAAACTTTATATTACCGCATCGTATTGAGGATCGAAGTTCTACAAAATAACTGAAAAACTGTTTCGTTTTCCATCTTAGAATGGGAAAGAAACAGTTTTTTTTATGTGAACGCTAGTATTCTCATTATAGTTTTATAATATAATCAATGTATTATTTGGGCGATATCTATATAAGTTCACTATTCTTTGAACGAATAGGAAGTAATGCTTTTTCTAATATTTGTTGGTTCTTTTCAGTTATTTCTGTTTTACGTGGAATGGGATCATATAGGTTCTCAGGATCCGTCCAAGTTGGTATTAACGTTACTGGTGATTCTTTTTGCCATTTATCAAGCCAAGCTTTTGGGAGATTTCCGGTGGGTAAAGCCTGATCGGTCATTTCCATCCAGATGAATGACCATGCGCGTGGAACCACTCTCCATATATCATATCCACCACCGCCAACAGCAACCCACTTACCGTCACAATATTTGTGAGCAAGTTCATGTGCAAGTTTTGGAATCTCCTTATAGATATTCATAGTCCCATATAAGTGTGTTAAAGGATCTAAGTAGTGCGCATCTGCCCCATTTTGAGAAAGAATAACATCAGGCTTAAAATGATCTGTGATTTCCCGAAGTGCTGTTGTATATACTTCTAAGAAGGATTCATCTTCCGTGAAGGCATCTATAGGGAAGTTAAAGGATGTCCCATATCCTTTTCCACTGCCTCTTTCAGTGATTGTCCCGGTCCCTGGAAATAGATAGCGACCAGTTTCATGAATAGATACAGTACAAACATTTGGTTCATCGTAAAAACTCCATTGAACCCCATCACCGTGATGTGCATCTGTATCAATATATAAGACACGTGCATTGTATTTTTTTTGCATGTATTTGATAGCAACCGTACTATCATTATATATACAAAATCCTGAAGCTCGTCCTTTAAAACCGTGATGGAGCCCACCTCCAAGATTTAATGCATGTTCTGATAGTCCTTGCATGACATAATCGCATGCAGTAAGTGTGGCTCCTACAATTTTTGCACTTGCTTCATGCATATTCGGAAAAATGGGCGTATCTTCTGTTCCAATTCCAAAAGGTTCTCCTTGTTTTTCGGTAAGTTTTCCATGACCAGCCATTTTAACAGCATTTATATACCGAATATCATGTCCTAGAAGAAGCTCTTCTTCTGTAGTATTACGCGGTTTAACAATATTTGATGGATTAAGCGCATTTATACTAGTCAGAAGGTCAATCGTTAGTTCCAAACGTTTTTGATTAAATGGGTGTGTATCTGAAAATTTATAGTCTAGTTGTTCTGGTGAATATATAAAAACAGCTTTATTTATAGACGATTGATACCCGGCATATTTGGCCATAACACATCAAATCCTTCCTTGCGTAAATCATCGATTATTGGAAGTGGATTCATGACTTTTACTCGAATTGAGAGAATCCTTTTTTCTTCATGTTGAGAGTCAGGATAGACGAGTACACTCAAAATGCTTGCATGATGTTTTGTAAAAACTTTTGTAACATCATGTAGTGTACCGGCTTGATCATTAACGCGAATTTCAATTTGAGAGCTGGGCCTAGTGGCGCCGGTTATTTCGATATATGTGTACAATAAGTCATTAGTAGTTACAATACCTACTAATTTTCCTCCGCTTACAACGGGTAGGCATCCTATTCGATTTTCATAAAAAATTAATGCTGTTTCTTCTACAAAATCAAGTGGATGACAAACTATAGGATTTGTAATCATCAATTTTTCTAAATTTTGTTCGTATATATTTTCTACAGTTTTTTTTACTAGGGGAGAGGGAAGTGCATTTTTTAAATCTCTTTCAGTTAATAACCCAACTAAATTATTTTCGTCATTAACAATTGGTAAATGGCGAATTTTATTTGCTCTCATAATTCTTACGGCATCTTTAATCGTATTATCTGATTTCAATGTAAAAATCTTTGTTTTCATTATTTCCTCGATTAACATTAGATCCACCCCTTCATTGAAGATCAATCAATTCATATAACGATTCATAATACGTAATTGGTCGAATTTTTTGATAGACTTTTGATCAACACGTTTCCCAATCCTAACCATTAAGCAATTAGCGGGATGGGAGGAAATCTCAGGATCATCTGTTGCCGCGACTTCCAATCCTCCTGCCTGCATCATTTTTTCCATAACTTTTCGGTATTGCCAGACATTCAATCCAGTTCTTTTTAAGTCCCAATGCCAATAATATTCTGTTGTAATGACAATATAATCCTCCATAGCATCATCCATCATTGCTACTTGTAAAATGCTTTTTCCTACACCTGTTCCACGAAATTCGGGGGCAACCTCTATAGCACCTAATTCTAATAGATTCTCCATATTGCCTTCTGACCAACGTTCGAGAGGATCAGGATAAAGAAAAGTTGCATATGCAATGATTGTGTCATTTAATCTTGCAATAATCATTCGTCCCTCTGGAAGCTTCGAAATTTCTATAATGGCAGCAAATTGTTGCTCAGGTATTCTAAAAGCGGTCAAACCTTCATGGAATTTGAGTCTTTGAAGCTCGTTGGTTGGTACTGGGCCTTCCACTAAAATCGTTCCGTTGGGGATTTCAATTTTTTTTGAATTATATTTTCGCAGATGCTCCATATATCCACATCCTTATTTTACTGTTTTAATTCATTATACATGAGTGAAGTAGAAAAAAACTTCATAAATGAGAAAATTTTGTGTACTTATACTATTTCAATAATCTTGTGAATGAGTAGAGTACCTATTCATTTTTTATCGAGTTATATCCATTAGTTGATTTATTATTGCTAAAATTTATAAACAAAAAAGGACATTACATATTAGTCATTTAAATATGTAATGTCCTTTATATTATTCTTGATTACTTACATTCTATAATTATTGACCGTCTTCTTCATTTTTAGGATTTTCGCTATTGTTACCGCCATTGGATCCTGTGCCACCTGAGTTATTTGAATTCCCCGACCCGTTTGAATTACCGTCTCCATTTGAATTATTTGATCCGTTTGAGTTATTATTACCGGAATTATTATTAGAATTGCCAGCATTATTATTAGATTGGTTTGAGTTATTTGAGTTATTCGAATTTCCAGGTCTATTTGAATTGCTACTATTGTTAGAGTTAGTTGAGTTAGTTCTATCTTTCTCTTTTTGTTTTTCTTTCTCTTTCTCTTTTTCTTTCTTCTCTTTTTCTTCTTTTTCTTTTGCACCAAATAGTTTTGAATAGTCTCCACCAAATGGACTTAACATTTTTTGTTTAAAGGCATTCGATAAAACGCCTCCAGAAAATGCTGTTTCAGCACCAGGTAGCATTACATTCGCGTTGAATAAATCTGTTCTTGCATTTCCTGAGCATGCATTTGTAAGAACATTACCTGTTATGCCACAGAACGTTTGGCTAACAACGCCAGCAGGTTGTGTGAATGTTTTACCATTAGCAGTAGCTAATTTTGGATTTGTATCGTAAACTGCATTCATCAATCTTGCCCATAGAAGGTTTATGCGTGTACTTGGTTGACCGTATACACCGTTAGCTTGATATAAAGTTTTAGGTTGGTCATACCCCATCCAAACACCTAAAGAAATATCAGGGTTATAACCGACTAACCATACGTCTTTATATTCTTGAGATGTACCGGTTTTTGCGGCGAAATCTGCTCGGAATTTTAAATTGCTATTCGCGGTTGTACCTGTACCTTGTTTTAATACATCACGTAGCATATCTGTTGTGATATAAGATGTTTGTTTACTATAAACAGTTTTAGATTTCACTTTATGTTTATAGACTGTCTTACCGTTGCTATCTACAATTTTAGAAATCATATAAGCATCAACAAATTTGCCTCCATTTGCAAATGTTGCATATGCATTTGTGTTTTCTTCAATTGTGACACCATTTCTTAAAGCACCGATAGAAGTTGCATAGTTTGTGTAATCACTATCATCTAAACTTGTAAAGCCATTTCTTCTTAATAATCCAGCGGGTCTGTGGTTAATGATTTGTGCATACAACCGAATAGCTGGTAAGTTTTGAGAATCTTTTAAAGCCTCGCGAGCTGATATTAAGCCACGTTCATCTGTTTCAGTATAGTTAGAAGGTGACCATCCATTTATGCTGAATTTAACGTCTGCTACAGGGCTACCCGCACCGATGACACCATATTGAATGGCAGGTGCATAGACAAGTAAAGGTTTCATAGTAGAGCCGTTTGAGCGTTTTGCTTGTGTAGCGTGATTCGTAGCTTCTAATTTATGGTCTCTACCACCGACAAAACTTAAAATTTTACCTGTCTTATTTTCGATGACGATACTACCGACTTGAACTGGATCAGGAACATTCGTTACTTTACCCGTTTCAGAATCTGTTACTTGTTTAGTGAAAGTTGCACCATAATATGGGAAATTATCTTTTACCTTTTGCATCGTATCATACATTTTTTTATCAATAGTTGAGTATATCTTATATCCTTTTGAACGTAATTCACGATCTGCAAGGATTTTATATTTTTCTTTCAGTTTAGCTTCATGGGATAAACGATCAACATCAATGCCATCTTTTTTAGCTAGAATCTTAGCCATAATCTCTTTTGCACGATTTTCAATTTCATATGTTACATATGGATATTTTTCTTCAGGACGAACTTCTGGTTTACGGAAATCCTTTTTAATGTTGTATTTTAAAGCTTTCTTATATTGTTTTTCCGTAATATAACCTGTTTCATGCATACGATATAAAACCGTCTTCATTCTGTTAATGCCAAGTTTTAAATTATCTGCGTCTTTCAGTTTTCCGCTTTGTGTAAAAGGTGTATAGGCATAAGGAGATTGTGGAATCCCCGCGATATAAGAAGATTGTGCAAGATTTAGGTCTTTCGCACTTTTATTAAAAAGTCCTTCAGCAGCTGTCTCAACACCAGCAATATTACGCCCACTTGCATTTCTACCATAAGGAATAACGTTTAAATAGGCTTCCAAAATCTCGTCTTTGGTCATAAAGTGTTCTAAACGCATAGCTAAGAGTAATTCTTTTGCTTTTCGTTCATAAGAAACTTCATTGGTCAAAACTTGGTTTTTTATTAATTGTTGTGTCAATGTGGAACCACCAGTTTGAGTATTGGAGTTACTCACATCTTGCAAAATCCCACGTACGACTGCTTTAGGTACAATTCCGTTATGTTGATAAAAGTACTCATCTTCAGTGGCTAATACTGCATTGATGACATTAGGTGATACTTTTTTTAATGTTGTCTCCTGTCTTTCTAAGTCTGTCCTCATTTTCCCTAGATACTTATTACTAGCGAAATAGAGGGTACTCGTTTCTTCGTAGTTAAAAATTGTGTTACGCATTTCAGTCTTGGGACGTAATGGTTCGTCTTTTACAAGCGAAGCGAAGTAACCAGCACCGATTGAACCAACAAAAACAAATCCCATTGAAACAAATAGTATAAAGATTAAAACTAAATTCCAAACGACACTCGAAGTAATGCGGAAATATTTCATCCATGTGGTTTTTGATAATTCATCAATTTTTTGATTTATATTGGCTATCCATTCTTTCATCTTTTTGATCACTCGACCAATGTCAAAACTCTAAATCTCTATATAAATATATAAATATATAAAGATTGATGATGCATTTTTGACAGAAGCCTACCTCCTTTAAATGTTTTCAATGAAATAACCATTGTTGCATCCATCAATGATTTTTCTATACAGTTATTATTGTTTTAGAAGAATGCTAATTCTATGATGTTTTGTCATATGATTAATAGCTAAGCCATTAATCATCATGAAGCTAATTGAATGTAAAATAGAAATATAGCAATATTGATATATTTGTTATATGTTCAGATTTTACATATCCTGTTGCAATTATTCCTTTCTACAACAGCGTTATTTAAGCACTTTTTTCTGAAGATAACTATACTTTCAAAATTTTTTTGAATAACCTTCTAAAATATTGTCTATTATACCATAATACGAAATGACAATAATAATACTTATTGACAACTACTTAAAATGAAGTACAATAGTCATTAATATAGTTTTCTTGCGTTGAACGATGCGCAGTAGTGATCCTATTCCCTGTATAGAGAGCTAGCGGTTGGTGAAAGCTAGTCAAAGTATGGACGCGAATTACACATCTGGAGCGAGAACGTAGCCGCTGCGATAAAGCGATTGAAGCGGAAGAAAAGTATTTTCTTCAAGCTGGGTGGTACCGCGTTAAATTTGACATTAACGTCCCTGCACATAGTTGTGTAGGGGCGTTTTTATTTTCATTTATAAGTTCTAGGAGACCTAGCTGCAGAAATCAAAAAAATTTGAGGAGGAAATTTAAATGACAAACGCACTAATTGAAGATTTAAAATGGCGTGGTTTGTTGTACCAACAAACAGATGCTGAAGGAATGGAAAAATTATTAAACGAGGAAAAGGTTTCTCTTTATGTGGGAGTTGATCCGACTGCAGATTCTATGCATATTGGTCATATTGTCCCTATGTTGACTTTACGTCGTTTCCAAAAAGCTGGTCATCGTCCTATTCTTCTAGTAGGTGGTGCAACAGGTATGATTGGGGATCCATCTGGTCGCTCAACTGAACGTAATCTCCTTACAGCAGAACAAATTGACCATAATGTAGCAGGTATTAAAAAACAACTTGAACGCATTTTTGATTTTTCTGGTGATGAAAATGGTGCACAATTAGTGAATAACTATGGTTGGGTAGGAAAGTTAAGTGCAATTGAATTTTTACGCGACTACGGTAAATTGATTAATATTAACTACATGTTAAACAAAGATACAATTTCTTCACGTTTAGAAACAGGATTATCTTTTACTGAATTTACTTACACAATCATCCAAGGTATTGATTTCAATCATTTATACGATCATTATGGCGTGCGTATTCAAGTTGGAGGCTCCGATCAATGGGGGAATATCACAACAGGTCTTGAAGTCATCCGAAAAACACATGATGAAGATGCAAAAGCATATGGAATTACAATTCCGTTAGTAACAAAATCTGATGGTACAAAATTCGGGAAAACAGCTGGTGGCGCCATCTGGTTAGATCCTGAAAAAACATCTCCATATGAATTCTACCAATTCTGGTTAAATACAGCGGATGCTGATGTCGTGAAATACTTGAAAATTTTCACCTTCTTAACTCGCGAAGAAATAGAAGGGCTAGCACAAAAAGTGGAAACTGAACCGCATTTACGTGAAGCTCAAAAAACACTTGCATCTGAAATGACAAAACTCATTCACGGAGAAGAAGGACTTGAACAAGCTCTTCGTATTACAGCAGCATTATTCTCTGGAAACTTAAAATCACTTTCAGTAGAAGAAATGAAAGTTGCATTTTCTGGCGTTCCTTCAGTTGATCTTGTGAAAGAAGATAAAAATATTGTTGAACTATTAGTAGAAGCTAAAATTTCATCTTCTAAACGCCAAGCTCGTGAAGATGTCACAAACGGTGCTATTTCTGTAAATGGTGAAAAAGTTAAAGATTTAGATTATGTAATCGATGCGGAAGATCGTATGGAAGATTCATTTGCGATTATCCGACGCGGTAAAAAGAAATATCATATGGTTAAATTCAACTAAGTCGTTATAGAATTTATGCCTTATAGATAGTTGTCCGTTTTTTTTAAGGTGGCTTAAAGGGAGTTTTTATTACCTTTAAGTCACTTTTTATATTTAAAAATTAAAACGAAGGATCAAAATTCAAGCAAAACAAAATGTGGGATGTCAGTGGAGGAGTATTAGATAAAGAAAGTATGCATATTGTCTAGGTTAACGGATATTATAAGCTTTTTAGTCTTTCAATGATCTTCATTGCATTATTAGGGTCATATCCAAGTACCCATGCATCATTAATGCATGTTTGTGGGGCACCCAGGCGCCCTGTCTTTTCCATCAAAAATTGAGCTATATTAGGATCGTTGTGAATATTGACCACTTTAAAGTCTATATTTTGTTCTTTTAAGAAATTTTTCATTAATTCGCAATAGCCACAGTTCGTTGTTGAATATACTGTTACATTTAATTCCATAAAAATATTCCCCTTTCCTTGAAATAAATAATGCATATACATTTCATTTTAAGAACAATATACTATTAGGGGTATTGAAATGCAAAGTATTTATTTCCTATCTCAATTCTTGACATAATACTATAAGGGGGATAATATCGGTACGAGTTATACATAAAGTTTGTAAGGGGTGAACATATGGAATACAACAATCAAATTCGAAATCGTTTAAAACGATTAGAAGGTCAATTAAAAGGCGTTATCCGAATGATTGATGAGGGAAAGGATTGTAAAGATGTAGTTACTCAATTATCTGCTTCACGTTCTGCAATTGATCGTACGATTGGCTTAATCGTAAGTACCAATTTAGTACATTGCATGTCAGATGAAGAACGATTACATGAAAAGGATAAAGAAGTACTGATTAAGGAAGCTGTCGATTTACTAGTAAAAAGTCGATGATAACATAAGGGTAAGCCAAACATCATTAGTAGGAAGAATCGAAATGATATATATAATTTCAATTCAGGAGTTACAATAACCGTGTGATTGTACTTTTATAATTGGATAAAGTAAATAAGAAACTTTTAAAAGGGGAAAAGATAAAATGAAAACTATTACACCAGATGAAGTATTAAAAAAAATAGACGAAGGACAAGAAATTAACATTATCGATGTTCGTGAACCTGAAGAAACAGCTACAGGAAAAATTAATATTGCGCAAACAATTCCATTGGGAACACTTGAATTCCATTTAGAAGAATTAGATAAGAATCTTGAATATATTATTGTTTGCCGCTCTGGACGCAGAAGTGCACAAGCAACATCGTTTTTAGAGGAAAACGGATATAATGCTACTAACATGGAAGGTGGAATGTTAGCTTGGGAAGGACCAATTGAATAATTGGTAAATACCTAAAAATAGTGTGAGTTGCAGATTAAATACTGGTCTGCAGCTCTTTTTTGTATAGGTAGTAATATAGATTTTATGTAGTATACACTTAACAGGCCAGGCAATAAATAACCTGGCCGATGCATTGTTGAAGAATATAATATTACAAAGAAATCAGCACCGAGTTATTATCTTCTTCCCCAATGACGTGGATGACAGCAACCTTTTTGAGGCATACCACAAATAGTATTTGTTTCATAACATTCATTTACTACGGACTCTGTGTGAGGGAAATAATGTTGGTTGTGAATAACGTGCTTATTGACTGTTGTAGTATGACTTGGATGAATATGTGGAACTACTGTGTTCATAACGTTTGTTCTTACCATTTCTCTTGTTGGCGAAACTCGTGCTGGATCATACTGTGTTGGTAAAGTTTGCGTTGGTCCCATATGAGCTGGAAACATTTGATTTGGAGAGTAATTAGGCATCATTCCTTGATGACAACTTTCACCAAATTGACCGCAATTTCTGTTGTGCATTTTATGACCTCCTTTGTTTTAAGGTATTTGTCATTTATAACATATGAAAGCCCTGATAATAGAAGTAGTTGTATGCCTACTTGTATTATAAATAAACAAAATTTTAGATTGATACGTTTTAAGAACATAAAAAAACCTTGTAACCGTATAAAACGGAAACAAGGTTTTGAAATATATCTTTTGAAATACTCGAAGACTAACGAGAGTAGTATTCGACGATGAATGATTCGTTGATTTCAGCAGATAATTCGCTGCGTTCTGGAAGACGTACAAAAGTACCTTCTTTTTTGTCAGCGTCTAATGAAAGATATTCTGGTACAAAGTTGTTAACTTCGATAGCTTCAGTTACAACATCAAGGTTTTGAGATTTTTCACGAAGAGAAATAACTTGACCTGGTTTTACGCTGTATGAAGGGATGTCAACGCGTTTGCCATCAACTAAGATGTGACCATGGTTTACTAATTGGCGAGCAGCACGACGAGTGCGAGCTAAACCAAGACGGTAAACAAGGTTGTCTAAGCGAGTTTCAAGAAGGATCATGAAGTTTTCACCATGAACACCATTCATTTTACCAGCTTTAACGAATAAGTTGTGGAATTGACGTTCGTTCATACCATACATATGACGAAGTTTTTGTTTTTCTTGTAATTGTAAGCCGTACTCAGACAATTTTTTACGTTGAGTTGGGCCGTGTTGTCCTGGAGCGTATGGACGTTTTTCGATTTCTTTACCAGTACCGCTTAAAGAAATGCCTAAACGACGAGATAGTTTCCAAGATGGACCTGTATAACGAGACATTTAGAGTCCCTCCTATTGGTTTTTTATTTGGCATAAAATAAAAACCAGATGTATTTAGCTCCACTGTCATTTTATTTTCATGTATCTTCGCTCTTGCAGCCGAAGAGTTACGCAATACACCGTCTACATAAGTAGAGGAATAAAATGAAGCAATAAAACCATACAACCGCTGCGTTTATTTTACACAAATTACATTCTATCTTCTATGAATGCAAGTGTCAAGGAAAATTACTTTTTTCATTAATAACTAGAGTTCCTACTTTTTGAAAGCAGGAATATAGATTGATTTTTTCTAATCATAAGTTGAATTCAAAATGTTTAACGGGTAGTTTGGATAAATCTATAAAATATCTAGTAAATTTTCACGTGGTATAGATGTTGATAAACATCACAGATATAAAACTAATAGTCATTTATAATGGCATTTATGCTATTATGTAAAAAAATACAGATTGTTTATAGTTTAAAAGACTCATTTGATGTATACTGGAATAGTAAAAAATATTTACATACTGTATCAAAGAAAAAAGGTGATGGAAAGTTGCGAAGTCTACAAATAATGCAAAGTATTAAAAGTCAGATGCTTGATTTGTGGATAGAAAATGCTAAGAAACCACTTACTGCAGTTGAGTATTTAGAATTGTTTAAAGGAATCATGAGTAAAGAATTTAATATTAATAAAGTTGAATATTTAAGCATTGAAAATGACGTATTATATCCGCTATCCACTTCTAGTGATGGCTATTATATTTCCAATGGCATTCCATTTCTATTGGTTGAACCTTATTTAAATCATAGACATCATTTTCCTAATCGACTAGTTAACACATTAAAGCATTATTTTGATTATGCTGGTGATGTTCTTATATTAAAAGATAACTGTGATAAGGAAAACTGTGACAAGATAGGGATGATTATTTTAGAAGAATCATCATTATGGAATTCTTTTGCACAAACTCCTTTCGTTGATGAACTAGAGAACCTATTACGCGATACAGTTAAAATGATAAAAATTACACAAAATATTATTTATGAGAAAAAGTTAAGTCAAGAACTATTTGAAATGACTGAAGTATTCCATTCAACAATGGATGTTGATCATATTTTAGAAGCAATGATTCATGGTGTAAAAAGAATTTTCCCGAAATTCCCTTCGAAATTGATATTATCAAATGATCAAGACCGCATTAAAATAGAAGATGTATATGTCTTTGATTATTTATTGGAACGTCCATCAACAATAGAAGCGTTTGTATCAGGAGAAATGACGATTGAACATGCTACCGATATTAATAATCGTCTTTTAAATGCACCTATTAAAGGAAAGCAGGGAATATATGGTGTTCTGCAAATTTTTGCTCCAACTGAATATCGTTATAGTTCGAGAGAAAAAAGATTTATACAACATTTAACTAAAACTTCAGGAAACGCACTCGAAAACGCCAAACTTTACCATCAATCTCATCGTTTAGTTTCTGATTTGCAAATGATTAATGAAACATCCCAACGATTGAATATGAAGTTAAACAAGGAAGAAATATTATCTTTTCTGACTAAACAATTGAAAAGGTCATTTGAACCTTCTGAAATTTGTTTTGCTTTACTAAATGAAGATGAATTTCAAAATGCTAATGGAACTACAGCGTTCTTTTATCGAAAAGAGTCAAAAATTTACTGCGATTATATTTCAAATCATTTTAGTAATTCAGTAGATCCTTTGTTTGTCGCAGAATTTGATAGTCTAGTCGAAGAAAAAATACCGTATAATTCCATGATGGTAGTTCCAATTATTGTTAGAGAAAAAGTACAGGGATATTGTGCAATTTTACACCAAGATTCCTACTATTTTTCATTTGATAGTTTTAAATTAATGCAATCGCTCATCAGACACTCATCTTTAGCCATTTCAAATATTCTTTTACGTGAACAATTACAAGAAATGGTAGACCGCGATCATTTGACGAAGTTGTATGCACGAGAATATTTAGAACGCTATATTGAAAGTTCAATGAGCGAAGATAATTGTGGGACGTTCGTATTGTTAGATATTGATAATTTTAAAATGGTTAATGATACATTTGGACATCAAATGGGTGATTTAATCTTACAGTCAATTGGAGAACAATTACAACTTTGTATACAAGATGAAGGAATTTGTGCTCGTTGGGGTGGAGAGGAAATGGCCATTTATCTACCGAGTAAGAAAGCAAATGAAACGGTTGAAATTGTCAATCACATTATTAATCTAATTCCAAGTGTAACAGAACCATCGGTTACGTTATCCTCAGGTATTTCAGAATGGCATAATGATTTCAAACTTTCATATAAAAGGTTATTTCAGAATGCAGATGTCGCATTGTATAAGGCAAAAAATTCAGGCAAAAACAGATATTGCTTATTTAATAGTGAATATTCAAAAGAAAAATAATATCATTTACGTGACTTATTAAAATTATTATAAAGATTAATTTTCTCAAAATTCAAATATAGATGATTTGCGTTATATAGTAAAAAACCATAGAAACCCAAAATAATGTGGATTCTATGGTTTTTACTTTTTAGTATGGTGCACAACTGAGAAAAAATTCTTTTACAAATAGAGATGCTTTGTCAAGATAGTAACAAATTGTTCCAGACCATCCTGATCTTCTGTTGAAAATCGATTCTTAATAGGACTATCAATATCAAGTACGCCGAAAAGTGTTTGCTCTTTAACAATAGGAACGACAATTTCAGATTGAGAGGCACTATCGCAGGCGATATGTCCAGGAAATGCATGAACATCCTCTACAACAATTGTTTTTTGTGATTCGGCAGCAGTACCACAAACCCCTTTTCCAAATGGAATGTGAACGCAAGCAGGAAGCCCTTGGAATGGCCCTAAAAGTAACTCATCATTTTTTGATAAATAAAATCCGCACCAATTAATATTGTCTAGGAATTGGTTAAGAAGAGCAGAGGCATTACTTAAATTAGCAACGTTATCAAATTCACCTTCTAGTAAGGCATCTAATTGTTTGGCTAATAAATTGTATTTTGCTTTTAAATCGTTACTATAGTTCATAATATCTTTCCTCCGAATTAGTCTTTTAAAATTAGTTGTTTAATGGAAATATTTCATCATAAAATTGATGCAAATCAGCAACTTGGTGAGCATCTGAACCAAAAACCAATGGTATATTTAATGATTTTGCATATTGAATATACGGTAGTGGAGGGTAGGATTCTTTGCAAAATTCCTTTGCAAGTCCAGCACTATTTACATCTAGTTCACAGTGATTGTCAGCCATAAGCTGTAGAACTTGTTTAATATGTTCATCATCATTAATAGATTCTCCGTGCGCAAGTTGGAATTTGTGGATTAAAGTAGGATGTCCGATTCGTTTTGGCTTATATTTTCCAAGATCCGCAGAGATTGATTGTTTTAATGTTTCATAGTATAAATCATATACTGCTTGAACAGAACCTAATTTGTTTGCAAATTCTAAAAAAGTATCTTCTGAATAATCAATACATGTATATTCATCATTATATTTTAGGAAATGTACTGATAATATTGCATCATCAATTTGAGGGCCTACTATGTTTAAAAAACTAGTCGTCTCTGTTTCATATCCTACGATATAGTCAACCTCGAAACCAATGCGGATATGTATGTTTTCTTTGTATTGTTCTTTTAATGTATTAAGTTCATCTAAATATGAAATTAGTTTATGAGGGTCCATACCGCTATCTTTTTCAGGTGTAGGATCAACAAAATTAGTAGGTAACGGTGCATGTTCTGTAAAAGTTATATCTTTGAATCCCAATTTTATAGCTTTTTTGATATAATTTTCTATAGTATCATTAGTTCCGTGTGGACAATATTGGGTGTGAATATGTGCATCTCTTTTCAAAAAAAATCCCTCCATTTAAAAAAAATAGTCGAATTACTGAGAAATTTGTAAGAAATCTCTTTAAAGGGTAAACAAAATACCCAAAAACATGGTACTATTAAGCATAATTAGAAGCTGAAAAATTGATTTTGGGACAAGGGGGCTTACGATGAAGTATATCATTCCTACCATCATCGTACTATGTGTAATTTTAGCAATTGTCTTTATTTTTCGTCGGAAACATAGAAATGAAATTGAAAGACTTGACCAAAAGAAACTACAGATACAAAATAAGCCAGTGCTAGAAGAGCTAACAAAAGTTAAAGCGTTGAACATGAATGGGCAAACTGAAGAAATGTTCGAGCGTTGGCGCAATAAATGGACAGAGCTTATGGATGTAGAAATGCCAAAAATTGATGTCCTTTTATTTGATGCTGAAGAACAAGTAGATAAATTTCATTTTGGTAAAGCTACAGAGATTGAAAAGGAAATTGAATCTCGCATCACAGAGTATGACCAAGAAATGGTGAAAATTTTAAAAGAATTAGATGAGTTAATCGGTAGTGAAGAAAGAAATAGAATCGAAATTGAGCAAATAAAAGAACAATATCGATCTGCACGTAAGACATTACTAGCGCATCAATATTCTTATGGACCAGCAGCAAATCCAATTGAAAAAAGATTAGAGAAGTTCAATCCTCAATTCGAAGAATATGATCAGTTAACAGCTTCTGGAAATTATTTAAACGCACGTGAAATCGTTGTGAAACTTAATGAGGAAGGACAGGTACTCTTTAAACTAATCAACGAAATCCCTGCATTATTGACGGAGATTCAACATAAAATCCCATCTGATATTCACGAAATCCGTAATGGTCACCGGGAGATGGAAGAACAATCTTATTTCCTAGCGCACCTAGAAATTTTGGAGAAATTAGATCGTATCGAAGAGAATCTAGTTGAGTTTAAACAAAAAATTGCAGAACTTGATATTGCATCTGTTCAACATAGAGTTGTTGAGATTAAAGACGAAATTGAATCTTTTTATGATGCACTTGAAAAAGAAGTTATCGGTAAAAGATTCGTTGAAAACAATTTTGCAGAAATTGGAGAGTTGCTAGAATCAGCTATTGAAGCTACAGAAAAAACAGCAAAAGAAGCTGATACTGTTCAAAAAAGTTATCGAATATCTCAAAAAGAAGCAGATGTTCCTGTCAATTGTAAACAACAGTTACTATCTTTACGACAAAATTATGAATTATTGTCTATAGAAGTACAAGAAGAACAATCAGCTTATTCAAGCATGGAAGAAGTTTTAAAAGAACTAAAAACATCTATTGAGCAATTATTTGAAGAGCAAGAGCAATTTGCTGACCGTATGAAGAGCTTGCGAATAGATGAGAATAAAGCAAGAGCAACATTAAATAATCAAAAAAAATTGCTGCACGAAACAGAACGTATGCTACATAAAGCAAATTTACCTGGGATACCAGAAGAAATGGATGCAAGATTAGAAGAAGCAGCTGAAAGAATTTTTGTTGTTGTCAATAATCTTCAAGAGATTCCACTTAATATGGAAACAGTAAACAAAAATCTTGAAATTGCAGAGAAATGCATTGTTGATGTACATAGTTCAGCAATTGAAATGCTTGAAAATGTACAATTGATTGAACGAATTATACAATATGGCAATCGTTATAGAAATTCGAATCCTGCTATGCACCAACAACTTTTAGAGGCAGAAGATGCATTTAGAGAAATGCGTTATACAAAAGCTTTAGAGTATGCTGCAACTGCAGTAGAAGCTGTTGAACCAGGTTCTATGAAAAAAATTCAGGTACTTGCCAAAAGCGAGGTATGATGTTCATAATAAGAAAAGCATTAAGCCACCGCACGGTTCTGTGCTGGTGGTTTTCTTTTGGAAGGAAGGGAATACAATGATTTATCTAGATCATAGCGCTACAACCAAACCAGACCCAGCTGTTTTGCAAACATTTATCCAAGCAAATGAACGTTTTTATGCAAATCCAGCATCTCTTCATCAAATGGGGGTTGAAGCAAATACATTATTATCTCGTTCAAGAGAACAAATTGCAGATATTATAAAAACATCACCACTACAAATTATTTTCACATCTGGAGGATCTGAGTCCAATAATTTCGCGATTAAAGGATTAGCAAGAGCGAACAAACATCGTGGTAAAAAGATACTTGTGTCAGCTATTGAGCATGCTTCTGTTTTAGAAAGTGCAAAAGCATTAGAAAATGAAGGATTTATCGTTGAATATGTTAATGTAGATGAAAATGGTGTTATTTTAATAGATGATTTAAAGAAAAAGCTAACAAAGGATACGGTTGTTGTTAGTATTATGCATGTAAATAATGAGATGGGTGCTGTTCAACCAGTATCAGAAATAGCCAAAATTGTGCATCAAAATAGCCGTGCATTTTATCATATGGATGCTGTCCAAAGTTTTGGCAAAATTCCTGTACAATTTAATGGAGAAGATGGTCCAGATGCAATTACTGTATCAGGTCATAAAATAAATTGTTTAAAAGGAACTGGCTTTTTAGCATTACGTAAACAGGTGAAAATCCAACCTATTATTCATGGTGGTGGACAAGAGATGGGATTTCGTAGTGGCACTGTAGCAGTACCACAAGATGTTGCATTAGCCAAAGCCGTGCGCTTAGCAACTGAAAAACAACCCCAAAAAGCAGCTCAATATAGTAAATGGAGAGATGAGTTGCACGAATTCTTTAAACAGTTCCCATATGTAAGAGTCCTTTCTAGTAGTCAGGGTGCTCCACATATTATTAGTTGTGCAGTACAAGGATTAAAAGGGGAAATACTAGTTAATGCGATGCAACATGAAGGGATTATTATCTCAACATCAAGTGCATGTTCATCAAAAGACCATACTATTAGTCATGTAGTAAAAGCAATTCAAGTTGAACCATCTTATGAAAAAGGTGTTATTCGTATGAGTCTAGGTGAAGGAATTTCTGATGAAGATATTGCATCATTTAAAACAGCTTTTTCTAAAGTAATGCACCAAGTAAAGGAGTTTTAACCAAATGAAATGGCATGAAATTTTAATTCGTTACGGAGAAATAACAACAAAAGGTCGTAACCGTAAATTATTCATCAATCGATTAAAAGAAAATTTACGCTATACGTTCGCTGATATTCCAAATTTGCGAATCCGTTCAGAACGTGACCGCATGTATTTGAGCAGTAATGTAGATACTGAAATGGAAGAACTAATTGAACGATTACCCCATATTTTCGGTATTCACTCGTTTAGTCCAGTTGCACAATGTGAACCTACAATTGAAGCAATGAAAGAATTAGCAGTCGAAATTGTAAAAGGAATGGATTATAAAGGAAAAACATTTAAAGTAAATGCAAAAAGATCTTTTAAAAAATTCCCTATGGACACATATGAACTTCAACAAGCTATTGGTAGCCACGTATTAGGAACGCTCCCTGGCATGACAGTTCAAATGAAAAAACCTGATATTGAACTTCGTGTAGAAGTTCGTGAAAAAGCTGTATATATGATGGTAGATGTCATACATGGTGCAGGTGGCTTGCCAATCGGTTCAAATGGTAAAGCATTATTATTACTTTCCGGAGGCATTGATAGTCCTGTTGCAGCTTATTATATGATGAAACGCGGAGTAAGAGTAGAAGCAATCCATTTCTTTAGCCCACCTTTTACAAGCGATCAATCTTTAGGCAAGGTTAAAGAATTATGTGAAAAAATCAGTCGATTTGGTGGTAATATCCGCTTACATGTTATACCTTTTACTGAAATTCAACAAACCATTCAAAGTAGTGTACCTGAAAATGTTACAATGACATCTACTCGAAGAATGATGATGAAAGTTGCGGATATCGTTCGAAAAGAAATAGATGCGAAAGCAATTGTTACAGGAGAAAATCTTGGACAAGTGGCTAGCCAAACATTAGAAAGCTTAGCTGCGATTAATGATGTGACTACTACACCTATTTTACGTCCATTAATCACATTTGATAAATTAGAAATAATTGAAGTAGCCCAAAAAATTGGTACGTATGAAACTTCAATTCGTCCATTTGAAGATTGTTGTACAGTATTTACACCAGCAAATCCAAAAACAAAGCCTAGAGTAGAAAAGATGAATTATTATGAGAGCTTCACAAATTTCGATGAAATGATTGAAAAGGCAGTTAAAAATCGTGAAATTCATACATTCCCTAAAAAGAAAACAGATGAATTTCTAGACCTACTCTAAATAAGAATATATTTCCTAAATATTTGTTGTATGTTTTTTTACCTCCAGCACATTCTATATGCACAAGGAGGTGATTCACATGTCAAACAACTCAAGTTCAAATCAATTAGAAGTTCGTGGCGCAAAACAAGCCATTGACCAAATGAAGTACGAAATCGCACAAGAATTTGGTGTACAGCTAGGCGCAGATGCATCAGCGCGTGCTAACGGATCCGTTGGCGGAGAAATCACAAAGCGCTTAGTTGCAATGGCTGAACAACAGCTGAACGGTTATTCTAAATAACTAAAGTAAAAAAAGAGCCGAGGAAGAATTCAAAAGAATTTTTCCTCGGCTTTTCACTTTAGCAGAGGATAATTTTATTTTAAATCTGAATTAGGGTTTTTTAATTGTACGCACTTATTATTTCTTATAACTAACAAAAAATGCTTTTTAACTTTCATTTATATCCATATCTCAAATTTTTAAAACATCAGTGTATGATATTTTTTAAATCGCACATTCTATATTTACAAAGGAGGTGATTCACATGTCAAACAATTCAAGAAGCTCAAATCAATTAGTAGTTCGTGGTGCACAACAAGCTGTTGATCAAATGAAGTACGAAATCGCACAAGAATTTGGAGTGAGTCTTGGAGCAGATGCATCGGCGCGTGCTAACGGATCCGTTGGCGGAGAAATTACGAAGCGTCTAGTTGCAATGGCTCAACAACAAATGAGCGGAAAATAATTAAAAATTAAATAACTAACACCTATAAATAGAAAGCCAAGGGAGAAATTAAAAAATTCTCCCTTGGCTTTTAATGTTTTGTCTGTTCCCTGAATATATTAAATTTGAGTGAAATCCTTTTATCTTGAAAATAAAAAAATTACTATTGTTCAATTTATTAGTTAAGACCAACTACTAATATTTAGTACTGGTAATTGGTTGTAATGATTCAACACTTTGGATATAATTAATGTGAAATGCCAAACGTTATTCAGGGGGGATTTTTTATGAAACGAGAAGATTTAATTGCACCTGAAGAGTACAATTTAGTAGAAGAGATTGAAAAATTTGCAGTAAATCCAGAGAAAATTGCTATTAAGTTTGAAAATGAGCTTGGCAGTAAAGACTACATTACTTATGACGCTTTAATAAGAAGAGCCAATCAAGTGGCGAATGTTTTTGTAAAACATGGTTTGCAAAAAGGGGATGTAGTACTAATTATGGTGCCGCGCTTAATTGATGCCTATATTACATATGTGGCTGCATTAAAAGCGGGGTTGGTAGTAATTCCAAGTTCTGAAATGTTAAGAGCAAAGGAAATAGATTATCGTTTAGTGCATAGTAATGCAAAGGCAGTAATTGCTTATGAACCATTTTTAGAACAATTTGATCAAGTGAAAAATTTACAAAATGTTCAACAGTACGTTATTGGACAGGGACATGCCTCATGGATTGAAATGATTCAAGAAGCAGAAAAAGAGTCAGAACAGTTTGTAAACGCTAAAACCAAAAGTGAAGATATGGCTTTTTTATCATATACAAGTGGAACAACAGGAAATCCAAAAGGAGTTGTCCATACTCATGGATGGGCATACGCTCATCTAAAAACCGCTGCGGCTCATTGGCTAGATATCCATGAAGGTGATTTAGTATGGGCAACTGCTAGTCCGGGATGGCAAAAATGGATTTGGAGTCCATTTTTATCGGTATTGGGAAGTGGAGCAACTGGATTTGTTTACAATGGAAGATTCCATGCAGACAAATATTTATCATTACTTCAAGAATATCAAATTCAAGTATTATGCTGTACACCTACTGAGTATCGTATAATGGCAAAAGTTGATAATCTATCAGATTATAATTTATCTTCTTTACAAAGTGCGGTTTCAGCAGGTGAACCATTAAATGAAGAGGTAATAAAAACTTTCAAAAAGTATTTCAATCTAGATGTTCGTGATGGATATGGTCAAACGGAAAATACGTTATTAATTGGAAATTTAAAAGGAGCCCCAACAAAACTTGGAGCAATGGGGAAACCAACACCAGGAAATGTTGTGGATGTAGTAGACGAAGATGGACAACCTTGCCCTCCAGGAGTAGTTGGGGATATAGCAGTACATCGATCAACCCCTGCACTATTTAAAGAATATTTGAATGATCCTGAACGTACAGCAAGACAATTCAGAGGGGATTATTATATAACTGGAGATCGTGCAAAAAAAGATGAAGATGGTTATTTCTTCTTCGAGGGGAGAAATGATGATATTATCATAAGTTCAGGTTATACTATCGGACCATTTGAAGTAGAGGATGCATTAGTTAAGCATCCAGAAGTTCAAGAATGCGCAGTTGTTGCTAGTCCACATGAAGTTCGAGGAAATATCGTAAAAGCATTTATTGTCTTAAAAGATGCTTCGAAAGCTTCCAAACAATTAATAAAAGAATTACAGGAACACGCGAAGAATCTAACTGCACCATATAAATATCCTAGAGCGATAGAGTTTGTAAATAGCTTACCAAAAACGTCATCAGGTAAAATACGTAGAATGGAATTACGTGAAAAGGAAAAAAATAAGATCAATATTTAATTGGCTACTAGGAAAAACTCTTATATGAATAAGATTAATACAGATAGGTCACCAATTTGGGTGGCCTTTTTATATGAATCAAAATAATAATGTACGAGATAGTGAGGGGAGTTTGCTTAACATAAAATGTTAGAACAATTTCTTTCATATTTACATTCATTAGTTGAAAAATTATAATTTGGGGATAGGTGTATTAGAAATTGAGGTGGGAATGTGCAAGATGAGAAAAAAGGAATACTTGCATCAATAGGAGCATATTTTTTATGGGGTCTTTTCCCTATTTATTGGAAAGTGATTGAACATGTTTCTAGTGAAGAAATTTTAGCAAGCAGAGTAATTTGGTCATTTGTTTTAACGTTAATATTTGTAGTGTTATTGAAGCAACGAAAAGTATTAGTATCAGATTTTAAAGCATTATGGCATAATCAAAGATCGTTTTGGTTACTCTTTATTGCTGCCTATTTAGTTTCGATTAACTGGTTTATCTATATTTGGGCAGTGAACCATAACCATATAGTACAAACAAGTTTAGGATATTATATGAATCCTATAATTTCGATTCTTTTAGGTATTATTTTCTTAAAAGAAAGATTATCAAAATATCAAATTGTTGCGTTTTTGTTTGCAATAATTGGAGTTCTAATCTTATTTGTTTCATATGGACAAATCCCTTGGGTTGCTATTGGATTAGCATTGAGTTTTGGTATATACGGTTTATTGAAAAAACAAATTGTTTTAGATGCAACTCGGGGCTTAGTCATTGAAACGATGTTTATATTGCCTGTTGCGTTAATGTATTATATTTATCTTTATTTCCAGGGAAATATGTCGTTTTTACATGTCGATTTAAAGACGAATTTGTTTTTAATTGGCACTGGAATTGTGACGGCTATCCCTCTTATTTTATTTGCAACAGGGGCTCAAAATATTCCTTTATACTTAGTGGGCTTTATACAATATATTTCACCGACAATGACGTTAATCTTAGGTGTTGTCGTTTATCATGAATCATTTGGAGGAACTGAGTTAGTTTCATTTTCATTTATATGGTTAGCTTTAATGATTTTTTCAATTTCTACTATAGTAGAAGTGAAAAAATCACACAGAATTCATGAAAAGCATGAAACGTTTTGAAATCTTAATCGTATAAATAAATGGAACAAAAAGGAGGAAGATTAATGACAGCAAAACGATGGATTGCTTTGGCAATCGCAGCAATATTAATAGTCGTTTCTACATTTACAACAATATTTTGGTCATTTGTTAAATCAGATATTAAGAAAGAGATTAATTCTGCGTTTAATATGGATGCTACATATAATACAAAGGTTATAAAACAAGGAGATATGGGGAAAAAGGTAGCCGTTTTAACAGTAAACGGGACTATTCAGGATACTGGAGAAACGACTTCTTTATTTAATTCCGAAACGTACAATCACCAATTTTTCATAAAGCAGTTAGATGAAATTTTAGATGACTCTAATGTAAAAGGTGTACTTTTGAAAGTCAATTCTCCTGGTGGAGGTACGAACGAATCAAAACAAATTTATGAAAAACTAGAGCAAATAAAAAAGGAACGGAATATACCTATATATGTTTCGATGGGATCTATGGCCGCTTCTGGAGGATACTACATTTCTGCCCCTGCAGATCAAATATTTGCTGATGAAGAAACAATTACAGGATCTATTGGTGTAATCATGCAAGGAATGGATTATAGTAAACTAGCTAAAAAATATGGTATTGAATTTAATACTATCAAAACTGGACCGTATAAAGATATTTTAAATGGTTCAAGAGAAATGACTGCAGCAGAACGTAAATTATTGCAAGACATGGTGAATGATTCGTATGAACGATTTGTTAATGTGGTAGCTGATGGACGTGGCATGTCTAAAAAAGAAGTAAGAGAAATTGCGGATGGTCGCATTATGAATGGCTCACAAGCTGTGGATGCGGGACTGGTCGATAAACTAGGGTATAGCGAAGACGCGCTTCAAGCTCTTTTGAAAGACAATGATCTTGAAGGGGCAGAAGTTTATGAATATAAAGAGCAAGGTGATTGGTCATCACTTTTATCTTCTAAGGTAAATACATTAGTTGGTAGTTCAGCCGAAAAAGAGGCTATAACCAAATTGTTAACCAAAAATAGTGCACCTCGTATGATGTATTTGTATGGTGAAGAATAAGGAGGGCTAGAAAGATGGCAGAAACAGTTAATGTTAGAGCACTAAGCCCAGAACCAATGCAAATAAAAAAAGTAAAAGATTACCGATTGAAGACAGCAGGATTTTGGACTAGATTTTGGGCATATTTGATTGATTTAATCGTTATCTCTTCTCTAACGTCAATATTAGTAAAACCTTTATTTTTGTTAATCGGTTGGGAGGATTTAGAAATTCTTCATCTTTCCCTTTATGGATCAGTTACTAGTTTTATATTTTATATCTATTTTGTTTTAATGACGAAACTCTGGGGACAGACTATAGGGAAAATGGCGCTTGGTATTCGAGTTGTTTCTGAAAACCAAAAGCCTTTAACTTGGGGAACTGTGCTCTTCCGTGAATGTATTGGTCGAATTATATCGGTTACAGTTAAAATTCTTTATATAATTGTTGCGTTCACCCCATGTAATAAGGCAATTCATGACTATATTGCAGATACAATAGTTGTGCATGAAAATACATTTGAGGAAAGAGAAAAAGAAATCGCGGTAGAAATTAAACAGGAACAAAAAGAAACGGAATTTTAAGAAAATTAATCAGAAAATACAATTCAAAACAAACATAAGGCGTGAAAGTTGCAAGGGCGAGAAAGATTCAAGTAATATTGTTTAGAGGAGGCGTTGAAATGGTACAAGTAACATTTATTAACAACCCAGTAACATTAGTCGGACCAGAAATTAAAGTAGGTGACAAAGCACCTGATTTTACTGTATTATCTACAGACTTAACAGAAAAACATTTATCTGATTTTGAAGGTAAAACTGTTTTAATTAGTGTTGTTCCATCATTAGACACAGGTGTATGTGATGCACAAACACGTCGTTTTAATGAGGAAGCTACTGCATTAGGAGAAGATGTTGTAATCTTAACAATTTCATGTGATCTTCCTTTTGCGCAAAAACGTTGGTGCGGTGCAAATGGCATCGAAAACGTCCACACTTTATCAGATCATCGTGACTTATCATTTGGAGATGCATATGGTGTCCATATGAAAGAATTACGTTTACTTGCTCGTTCTGTCTTTGTTATTGATAAAGATGGCAAAGTTTCTTATGTTGAGTATGTATCTGAAGGTACAAACCATCCGGATTATGATAGCGCATTAGCTGCTGTTAAATCACTTACTAAATAAGTTAACTTGATGTCAGGAAATAATATGAAACCCACTCGAGTAGGATTGAGTGGGTTTCAGTTTTGAGGGAGAAAAAAATGGAAACTATTGAAAAATTATTTTCTTTTATCGATGAATATTCAGAAGAAGTGGCAAAAGAACATAATATTACTTACTTAGAAGGTGTTCTTGAAACATTAAATACATGGTTAGATGGAGATAGAAAACCTAGTATTAACGAACTTTCTAAAGAGGAAATTCGTAAGGCCATCCAGTTGGCAATTTTAAAGGGAATGCGTAAAAGTGCACAGCCTAATCACCAAATGACGCCAGATTCACTTGGGCTATTATTAGGCTATTTTGTTGAACAATTTTACGAAAAGGAATTCAAATCTGATGAGAAAATTACTGTGCTAGACCCAGCAATTGGTACAGGGAATTTATTATTAACAGTTATGAATTTAGTAGGAGATAAAATTGAAGGAACCGGCGTAGAAATTGATGACTTGTTAATTCAACTTGCAGCTGCATCAGGCGAATTAGAAAAGCAACCTATTTCTTTGTATTGCCAAGATGCATTAGAAAATTTATTGATTGATCCAGTTGATGCCGTAATTTGTGATTTGCCGGTTGGATATTATCCGAATGATGAAGTTGCAAAGCAATATGAGGTCAAATCATCTGAAGGGATGACATATGCTCATCATTTATTTATTGAACAATCATTAAAATATGTAAAAGATGGCGGTTACCTTTTCTTTTTAGTACCAGACCATATATTTGAGTCTGAACAATCTTCTATTTTAAACAAATTAATCACTTCAAAAGCTTGGATACAAGCAGTCGTACAATTACCTGAAGAGCTATTTTCAAACAAAGCACATGCAAAAAGCTTATTTATATTGCAAAAGAAAAATGATACAGGTGAAGCAGTAAAAGAAGTATTGCTTGCAAAAGTTCCTAATATGAAAAACATAAAAGCATTAGAACTTTTCTTTGCAAAAGTTAGAAAATGGAAAAAAGAACAAAAGAAATTTTAACAGAAGAATGTTTCCGTTTATTGTTAAATACCGACGTAATAAAAGCTTACAGACAATGTAACATGATCTGTAAGCTTTTATTATGTTCGAAATATAAAATGTAAAGAAAACCCACTCCAATTATGAAGTGGGTTATCAAACTTATTTTTCTTCAATAACTGAATCTGTACGAACAACAAGCACATCGCATTTAGCAGAACGTACAATACTTTCAGAAACACTACCGATTAAGAATCTTTCTACAGCATTAAGTCCAGTAGCACCACAGATGATTAAATCTGCTTCTACTTTTTTAGACACTTCTCTTGTAATAATTGTTTTAGGTGATCCGTATTCAATTAATACGTTTACATTTTTAACGCCTGCAGCTTCTGCTTCTTTTTTGTAGCCTTCTAGCAATTCTTCAGCGAACTCTTGTGCACGTTCTTGGATGGAACGATCATAAGCTTCAATAGCGGCAAATGAACGAGTGTCAATAATATTAACTAAGTTAAGAGTTGATTTGTTACGATTTGCTACGGCAATTGCTTTCTTAAATGCATATTCCGCTTCTTTTGAGCCATCTACTGCAACAACAATATTATTATAAGTTAATGCCATAATAAATTCCTCCTTTATATAAATCCATTATAACATTTTTGTTTAATAAATACTTCCTCATTTTCCAAGTTCGAAAATTCGTAATATCTTATAATGCTATGAAAACAGAGGGGTTATGAAGGATTTAAGAGATTTATAATTTCCAATATGTTCATAGTGTTATCCTAAAAAAAGAAATTTTCTAAATTATTAACAAATTGATTTTGAAATCTGATACAATGAACTTGTTTTTATGTTGTCACAAGATTATACATAAAAAACAATCAATTACTTTTTTACACTTGAGGAGGATGGGTATGAAAATTGGTGTTCCAAAGGAGATTAAAAACAACGAAAACCGTGTGGCAATGACGCCCGCTGGTGTGGTGAACTTAGCAATGTTTGGACACGAGGTATTTATTGAAACAGGTGCCGGTCTAGGTTCTGGCTTTACAGATGAAGATTACAAACTAGCAGGGGCAAAAATAGTCTCTACAGCAAGTGAAGCTTGGAAGCAAGAAATGGTTATGAAGGTGAAAGAACCGATTACTTCAGAATACGATTATTTTTTTGAAGGTCAAATTCTTTTCACTTATTTACATTTAGCGCCTGAGCCTGAACTAACTCAAGCTCTGCTAGATAAAAAAGTAGTTGCAATTGCATATGAAACTGTACAATTACCAAATCGTACTTTACCATTATTGACTCCTATGAGTGAAGTGGCAGGAAGAATGGCCACACAAATTGGTGCTCAATATTTAGAGAAGCAAGAAGGCGGTAAAGGTATTTTACTTGGTGGCGTGTCAGGGGTGCCGCGTGCAAAAGTAACAATTATTGGTGGGGGTATGGCAGGAGCTAATGCTGCAAAAGTTGCAATTGGTATGGGCGCTGAAGTAACGATTATAGATTTAAGTCCAGAGAGATTGCGTCAATTAGATGACCAATTTGGCAATGATGTCCAAACATTAATGTCTAACCCATACAATATCGCTGAATCTGTAAAAAATTCTGATTTAGTTATTGGTGCTGTACTAATTCCGGGAGCAAAAGCACCAAAATTAGTAACAGAAGAAATGATAAAATCTATGTCTCCAGGTTCTGTAGTTGTCGATATTGCGATTGACCAAGGTGGTATTTTTGAGACATCTGACCGCATAACTACGCATGATAATCCAACATATATAAAACATGGTGTTGTTCATTATGCAGTAGCGAATATGCCTGGTGCTGTTCCAAGAACTTCAACAATCGCACTTACAAATAACACTGTTCCTTATGCCTTAGAAATTGCCAATAAGGGCTATAGACGGGCTTGCTTAACAAACGAGGCATTGAAAAAAGGTATTAACACTTTAGAGGGTAATGTTACATTTAAAGCAGTTGCAGAAGCTTTAAATTATCCATATGTTCCTGCTGATTCGTTATTATAAATTATGACTGAAAAAAATTAATAGATTCAAAGCATATATAAAGCGCCGGATAAGATTTCGATAGAGATCTTATCCGGCGCTTTTAATATTCATAACGTATTGAATTTTAATGATACAAATTATTTAGGTTGAATAATTTGTAGTTCTTTAGGGAAACTTGTTAAAACCTCAACACCATTAGCAGTTACATATACATCATCTTCAATTCGAACACCTGCTGTATCACCTTTATAGATACCTGGCTCAATAGTGAAGACCATACCTTCTTTCATAGCAACTTCGTTTGCACCATGTACTGATGGGAATTCGTGCACTGAAATTCCTAAACCGTGACCAAGACGGTGAGTGAAGTATTCACCGTAACCAGCTTCAGTGATGACATCGCGAGCGATTTTATCTAAATCCATTGCTCTTACTCCTGGTTTTACTGCAGCAATTGCAGACTCGTTTGCATTTTTGACAGCTTCATAAACCGCTTTTTGTGCTTCAGAAGGTTCACCAAATGCTACTGTACGAGTAATATCTGAGCAGTATCCTTTATAAACAACACCAAGATCAAATAAGACTAAATCACCTTTTTGGATTTTTTGGGTACCTGGAGTTCCGTGAGGAGAAGCGGCATTTAATCCAGTAAGGACCATAGTGTCAAATGACATATAAACGCCTTTTTCTTTCATAGCAGATTCTATTGCAGATAGAACTTCAATTTCAGTTTTACCTTCCGCTAATTCGTTACAACCTACTTCAATTGCATAATCAGCTAATTTAGCAGCTTCACGTAGTTTTTCTAACTCGTCTTCTGATTTAACTAAACGCATATTAATAAGTTGTTCGTCAATGCCAACAAATGTAGATGTTGGGTAGACAGTTTGTAAAGCTTCTAAACGCTCAACTGTTACATGTGTTTTTTCAATCGCAATTGTATTTAATGTAACTTTACGAGTTTCAGCAGTGTTATGGAAGATATCCCATGCGTTATCTGTATCGTCATGACCTACAGCTTCATATGCCCATCCTGAAGCCTTCGCATCAGGAACTTCCATTTTAGGACAAATCATAAATGGTTCAGCATCTTTAAATACCATTACGCCAAGAAGACGCTCATGAGGATCACTTTTAAAGCCTGAAAGATAGAAAACATTATCAGGTGTTGTGATAAATGCTGCATCGATATTTTTTTCTTGTAAATACTTTTGAATCAATTGAACCTTGTTCATAAGAATCCTCCTTAGAATTGTTAGAGCTCTTGAAATAATGATATAAGTACATTTTAGTTTAAGTAACTCTTCGCAATTATAGTTTACCAAAAAAAGAGGAAAATAAGTACCTATAACGAATAGAAGTCAATGATACAAAATATTGAAAGGATGATTCTAAATGCAAATTTCTTATCATGGTCATTCCATAGTAAAGATTAAAACGAAAGGTTATACCATTTTAATAGATCCTTTTATTACAGGTAATCATCTTACAGATTTATCCGTGAAAGAAGAGCACCCAGATGTAATTTTGTTAACGCACGGTCATAACGATCATGTAGGTGATACTGTTGAAATTGCAAAGCAGTCAGGAGCTTTGGTTGTTGCTCCAAATGAACTTGCTGAATATCTCTCTTGGCAAGGTATCAAAACACATCCTATGCATATAGGGGGAGCACATCAATTTGACTTTGGTAAAGTAAAACTGACTCAAGCCTTTCATGGGTCTTCATATATCACGAACGACCAACAAATAATTTACACTGGTATGCCTGCAGGTATTTTATTATTTATAGAAGGGAAAGTAATTTATCATGCAGGTGATACAGCATTATTCTCAGATATGAAATTACTCGGTGATATCCATCCGATTGATGTTGCATTATTACCAATTGGGGATAATTTTACTATGGGACCAGAAGATGCAGCTAGGGCTGTTGACTTTTTAAAACCAAAAGAAGTAATACCAATCCATTACAATACATTCCCTGTTATTGAGCAGGATCCTCAAGAATTTGCCAAAATGGTTTCATTTACAAGTGTTCGTGTGATGAAATCAGGAGATGAATTTGACATTTAATTGAAATATATACAATAAAATCGACTTCTAATGCTAAATTACTAAAGAAAATGAGCGAGATATGTTACACTTAAGCCAAGAATGATGTTAGAAAATAGGTGATTTTTTGGCTACAAAACATGAAAAGATACTTCAATATATTGAATCCTTACCAGTCGGAGACAAAATTTCAGTTCGACAAATTGCTAAAGAAATGTCAGTAAGTGAAGGGACAGCTTATCGTGCGATTAAAGAGGCTGAAACGAGAAGACTAGTTAGTACGATTGAACGTGTCGGTACGATTCGTATTGAAAAGAAGAAAAAAGAGAATATTGAAAGGCTAACATTTGCAGAGATTGTTAATATTGTTGAGGGGCAAGTACTAGGTGGCAAAAATGGTCTGCATAAAACGTTAACAAAATTTGTTATTGGTGCGATGAAATTAGAAGATATGATGCGCTATACAGATGCAGGTAGTCTATTGATTGTCGGAAATCGTGATCGCTCACATGAGTATGCGCTAAAAGCAGGTGCAGCTGTACTTATTACGGGTGGTTTTGATACTAACGAGGAAATAAAAAAATTAGCAGACCAGTTAGAGCTTCCTATTATTTCAACAAGTTATGATACGTTTACTGTTGCAACAATGATTAACCGTGCTATTTATGACCAATTGATAAAAAAAGAAATCTTATTAATTGAAGATATTGTTGTACCTATCACGCACACATCTTATTTAAAAACGACAGACACTGTAAAAGACTATAATCTCCTTAATTCTGAAACGAATCATGGTGGTTATCCTGTCGTTGATAAGCATGGTAAAATTGTTGGGATTGTAACATCTAGAGATTTGATAGGTAAACAAGAAGATGACCAAATTGACCGTTTGATGACTCGTAATCCAATTACTGTAACGATGAAAACAAGTGTTGCTACCGCAGGACATCGAATGATTTGGGAAGGTATTGACCTTTTACCTGTTGCTGATGAACATGGAATATTGCAAGGAGTTGTTAGTCGTCAAGACGTATTAAAGGCTTTGCAAATGGCACAAAGACAACCGCAACATGGGGAAACGATTGATGATTTAGTGAAAAATGAAATCATGATCAATTCTTCAGAAGAAGATAATATTGTGAAATTCTCAGTAACACCACAAATGACAAATCAATTTGGTGCTATTTCTTATGGGGCATTTACGACGTTAATCGTTGAGTCTGGTTCTATTACATTGAAAAAAGTAAAACGTGGAGAAAGCGTATTAGAGAATATGTCTATTTACTTTATCAAACCAATTCAAATGGAAACAATGGTAATTGTAAAACCAAGAATACTTGATATGAGTCGTAAATTTGCTAAGATGGATTTTGAAGTGTTTAGTGAAGAGATGTTAGTAGGTAAAGCAATGGCTACATTCCAAATACTAGAACGTTAATCTATTTTTACAAATATACAAAAAGTGATGCACAAATAAGTGCATCACTTTTTGTTCAATTCCTCTTCTTCCGCAATATATTGAGCATAATGGCGTACACGTTTGTTATAATTAACTGTTGCGTATAAGCCAAATAAAATCAAAATAGCACAAACTACATATGTAAGAATCGTATGATATATAATAATTTGGTTTATCCCAAATAGGATTAATAGCATACCAAGTGCAATGCCTGCTCTATTTGCATACCATTTTTTACGAATAGGTAAGTTTGTGCGGAATTGTTTTGTTTTAAAATATAAGTAAAAGACAAATGTAATAATGATTAATAATGCTAAAATAATATTTAAGATATTACTCATGGTGTTCCTCCTAAAAAGCAAATCTGTCTTTATTTTAACTATAATAACTTAAAAAAGATAGTAGAAAGTAAGGAGGTAACCTTTTAGAGATTATATATTTGTAGGAGGTATTTTTCTTGAAAAAAGAAATTATTGAAACGATTAAATCGTATGATACCATTATTGTACATCGACATGTACGTCCAGATCCCGATGCGTACGGATCACAACTTGGATTACAAGCAATTTTACAAACTACTTACCCAGAAAAAAAGGTATATGCTGTTGGTGAACATGATTTAGCATTCGATTATCTAGGTAAGCCTGAAGTAATAGCAGATGATGTATACCGTAATGCACTAGTCATTTGTACAGATACTGCTAATACTGATCGAGTGGATGACCAACGTTACAACACTGGTAAATTTCTCATTAAAATAGACCACCATCCAAATGATGATGCTTATGGAGATTTGTTATGGGTGAATACATCTGCAAGTTCATGCAGTGAAATGATTTATGAATTATTTAAAGAAGGTCAAGAAGTTGATGGTTGGAAAATGGATAAGAAAGGAGCACGTCTGTTATTTGCAGGTATTGTAGGTGATACAGGACGTTTTATCTATCCAAGTACAACAGAAAAGACATTTAATGTAGTGGGTGAGCTTATTCAATATGATTTTGATCGTACAGAATTATTCAATAGTATGTATGAGCTAGACCGATCATTATTACATTTACAAGGTTATATTTATCAAAACTTTACAATAGATGAAAACGGATCAGCCTACATTAAGTTACCTATTAGTACTTTAAAAGAATTTGGGGTAACTGCAAGTGATACTTCAGCTTTAGTAGGTTCTCTGGGAGATGTCAAAGGTATTAAAGCTTGGGTTATGTTTGTAGAAGAAGAGGATCAGATTCGTGTTCGCTTACGCTCAAAAGGACCAATTATAAATAATTTAGCAAAACAATATCGTGGTGGAGGTCATCCGATGGCTTCAGGGGCTAAAATTTTTAAATGGGCAGAGGCGGATGAAATCATTAGCAAATTACAAATGCTATGTAAAGAAGCTTAAAACGGAAAGGAAGAGATGAAGTTGCAACCTGTTTACTCCCAAATAGTTACAGCTGCGGACATGTTAAAAAGTACAATTCGCACAAGTGAGCTCATTTCCTTCCTTCAACAAGAAAATGCTAAGGCTGCAGCCATTACTAATTCCAAATTATATGGGCTGTTGCCTTTTTGGCGTGCTCTAAAAGAAACGTCTATTCATCCGGTAATTGGCTTAACAGTTCGAGTTGAGTTTTCTACTGAAGATATTCGACCTATTGTGTTATATGCACAGAATATTACTGGGTATCAGAATCTATTAAAGATAACTTCTTCTACTTCTTTAAGGGAAAATGAAACATTACCATTACGATGGTTAGAAGGCTATCACAGAGGTTGTATAGCATTAGTTCCGATTACAAATGATTTGTGGCAACAAGAACAACCTTATGGCGCTGTCGAGAAACTTATCGAGATTTTTGAGAAAGAATATTTATATATAGGAATTGATCGACCGAATGGTATCAAATATCCAACAGAAGAAAATATAATTTCTTACTGTAAAATGAATGGACTTCAAGTATGCGCAACCCATTTAAGTACTTTTATAAAAGAAGAAGATGCATTTACATTTGAAGTGGCAAAGGCTATCTCAACAGGTGCCAAAATGGCTGATCAAGAACAACTTACATCCCGAGAACGTAAGCAATTTTTACCTACTGGGGACAATTTTTACGATTGGTTTGAAGACCATCCAGAGTGGCTACAAACATTAGAAGAAATGCTTATGTCATGTAAAGTGGATATTGAATATAACCATTTTTATATGCCGAAGTTTCCAGTTCCCGATGGTAAGACAGCCGAGGGGATATTACGAGAAAATTGCTTAGTAGGTTTACAAGAGCGTGTACCTGATGCAGGAAAAGAATATTATGACAGATTATCTTATGAATTAGATATCATTATAAAAATGGGATATGCGGATTATTTTTTGATCGTCGCAGATTACATTCAATTTGCAAGAAGTAAGAATATCTTAACAGGACCTGGACGGGGATCTTCAGCAAGTTCTTTAGTCGCTTATAGTTTGCGAATAACAGATGTAGATCCTTTAAAATACGGTCTATTATTCGAACGGTTTTTAAATCCAGAACGAATCACATTACCGGATATAGATGTGGATTTTGCAGATTATCGGAGACAAGAAGTCATCCAGTATGTAGCAGAAAAATATGGTACTAACTATACATCTCAAATTATCACATTTGGCACATTATCAGCTAAGGCTGTCGCTCGTGACGTTGCAAGAGTTTTTGGATTTAGCAATGAAGAATTGACACAAATCTCCTCTCTTATACCTGGAAAAACAGGTATAACATTAAAAGAAGCATTGCAACAATCTGATTCTTTGAGAAAATACGTGAACTCAAGTGAAATTCGCCAAAAGTGGATGCAAGTAGCTCTGAATTTAGAAGGATTGCCACGTAATGCATCAACACATGCGGCAGGGGTTGTTTTATGTCCTGAGCCAATCGTTAATATAGCGCCAATTGAAAAAGGTAGTGAAGGTCTATACTTAACACAATGGCCAATGCAAGAAGTTGAATCAGTAGGTCTATTAAAGATGGATTTTTTAGGTTTACGTAATTTAACTATATTAGAACGAATCCGTTCAATGATTTACTATGATCAACAAAGATATTTGCGATTCGACAAAATCTCTATGTTTGACCAAAAAACTTTTGAACTACTGCAAAATGGTGATACGACAGGAGTCTTTCAATTAGAATCGGACGGAATGAGACAAGCTTTACGTGAAATCCAACCAACTTCATTTCAAGATATCGTTGCTGTAAATGCACTATATCGTCCAGGCCCAATGGATTTTATACCCGTATATAGCAGACGAAAGCATGGATACGAACAAGTTAATATGCCTCATCCTGTACTAGAACCTATTTTAAGAGAAACGTACGGTGTTATTGTTTACCAAGAGCAAATTATGCTTATTGCTTCACGTATGGCAGGGTTTACAATGGGAGAAGCAGATATTCTTCGTAGAGCCGTAAGTAAAAAGAAAAAGGAAGTACTTGATAGTGAAAGAGCCCATTTTGTAGAGAATTCTAAAGCCAATGGGTTTTCTGAGAAAATAGCAGAGGAAGTCTATAACTTAATCGTTCGTTTTGCAAATTACGGTTTTCCTAAAAGCCATGCAGTTGCATATAGTATGATTTCTTATCAAATGGCGTACTTAAAAGCTCATTTTCCAGCTTATTTTTATGCTGCAATGTTAAGCTCTTCGATGGGAAATCGTGAAAAATTCAATAAAATACTGAACGAGGCAAAGCAAAAAGGAATTGTGATACTAGGTCCATCTATCAATGAGAGTGGAGGATCCTTCCGTGTACAAAATGGTGCAATTCGTCTAGCTTTGTCAGCGATTAAGGGTGTTCCTCATACCTTTATAAACAAAGTTATGGAAATTAGAAAAGCTGCTGGGCATAAAAAGTGGCGCGATATATTTGATATGGCGATTGATTTGACAGCCATACATTTTACTCGGAAAACAATTGAGCCCTTAGTTAAAGCAGGTGCACTAGATGAATTTGGAAAAGATCGTGCAGTACTCTTAGCAACTATTGATGCGGCTGTAAGACATGCTGAGTTATATCGACCTGATGAAGAGGAACAACTTTTAGATGATGAATCATTTTTCTTTGGTAAACCTAAGTACGCTGAAGCTAGCCCAATACCAGAGAAAATAAAATTGCAATTTGAAAAGGATGTACTTGGTTTATATATATCTATACACCCAGTCCAAAAAGTAAAAAGAGAACAACATATTCATTCTAATACGGCTGATGAAGTACGGCATATGAATAATCGAGAGTATGTTAAAATCGTTGGCCTTATTGTAGCTATTAAACAAATAAGGACAAAAAAGGGCGAATTAATGGGCTTTGTAGAAGTGGAAGATGAAACAGGAAGTATTTCGATTACTATTTTTCCAAAAGAATATTTAAAATTACTAGAATGGATTAAAGAAGAACAAATATTATATGTAGAAGGAGTTCTTGAGATAAGAAAAGGATATCCACAAATAATATTAAAAAAATGTAAGCCTATATCACCATAAAATGAATATGAAAAAATAGGGAATTTGTCTAAACTGTGCGACTATCGCACAGTTTTTTTGTTTTGCGCTTTACTTGTGTTAGCAATTTTTGTATGATTATATTGTTCAAAAGTGGTCATACCACTTTAATAATACTTAAATAATGGGGAGACTAATAATGAGCGTAGATAAGCCTGCTTCTAAAATGTTTTTACAAATAGTACGTGAATTGCGTGAAATTATTCATGATGAGAATATTCCTCCAGGAGGTAAAATTCCATCTGAAAGAGTTTTAGCAGAGCGTTTGAATGTTGGAAGATCATCTATTAGAGAAGCACTACGTAGCCTTGAATTATTAGGCTTGATCGAAACCCGCAGAGGTGGGGGGACCTTTGTTGCGGATTTTCGTAATCATCAATTAGTAGAAGTGTTATCGACATTTATATTACAAGAGGAAAAGACTTTAAGAAATGTTCACAAAACAAGGAAAATTTTAGAACGAGATGCAATCCGTATCGTAACTGAAGACGAGATGCTTCGAAATCTTCCTGTGTGGGAAAGTTTGTTAAAAAACGTGATTATAGAAGGGCGTATTGTACGAGAAGACTTGATGAGAGAAATTGTTATTACATCAAATAATCGACTTGTACTGAAGATTTGGATACTTTTAAAACAATATGGTAAGGAACCTTATAGTGGTATGTCAACAGAAGAAGAACAGCCAGTTTTAAAAACATTCATCAGTGAACTGATGCTTGGCCATACAAATAAAGCAATTCAGGCTTTTGAAGATTGGACAACACTTTTACATAAGGAGCGAGAGTGATTATGAGTATTCGAGATTTATTTAAAAAAAATAAACCTAATAAAAGTATTACGATTACAAGAGAAAATCATGATATTCCAGAAGGAATCATGACAAAATGTCCAGAATGTAATCATGTGATGTTAACCAAAGATCTACAAAAAAACAAAAAGGTTTGTCCGAACTGTCAATATCATCATAAAATGACGGCAAAAGAACGAATTGATGATTTTTTGGATGAAGGTTCATTTCAATCATTAGATGATCATTTACAAACAGTAAATCCACTAAATTTCCCAGGATATATTGAAAAAGTAAATTCAGATATGAAAAAAACTAGTTTAAATGAAGCGGTTTTAACTGGAATTGGAAAATTAGATGGACAACAAGTTGTTGTTGCTGTAATGGATTCATTTTTCCGTATGGGGTCTATGGGGTCAGTAGTTGGTGAAAAGATTACTAGAGCAATAGAAAAAGCAACAGAACTTTCGGTTCCATTTATTATTTTCACTGCAAGTGGTGGAGCAAGAATGCAAGAGGGTGTGATTTCCCTTATGCAAATGGCCAAAACTAGTGTGGCATTAGAACGTCATGGCGCAAAAGGGAACTTATTTATTTCTATTATGACTCATCCAACAACGGGGGGAGTTTCCGCAAGTTTTGCTTCACTTGGTGATATCAACCTAGCAGAACCACAAGCATTAATCGGTTTTGCTGGTAGACGTGTCATTGAACAAACTGTACGAGAAAAACTACCAAATGATTTTCAAACAGCTGAGTTTTTATTAGAACATGGTCAGTTAGATGCAGTTGTACCACGACATGAAATGCGAAAAACTGTTAGTACAATTGTAAAATTGCATGTAAAGGAGGCAATTTAATTGGTCAAAACATTACCTTTTGAAGAGCCGCTAGTTCAATTACGTTCAAAGATTACAGAGTTAAAAGAATTTACATCGAATGCAGATGTGGATTTATCAAAAGAGATTGAACAGTTAGAGCAACGTTTTATAAATCTTGAAAAAGATATTTATCACCATTTAAAACCGTGGGATCGAGTTCAAATTGCGCGTCATCCTGAACGACCATCTACTCTCGACTATATTAAGGAACTTTTTAATGATTTTATCGAACTACATGGCGATCGTAACTTTGGTGATGATGCAGCAATTGTAGGAGGGATTGCTTCTTTTGAAGGAATGCCAATTACAATTATCGGTCATCAACGTGGGAAAGACACAAAGGAAAATATTCGTCGGAATTTTGGTATGCCACATCCTGAAGGGTATCGAAAAGCTTTACGTCTAATGAAGCAAGCAGAGAAATTTAGTCGTCCTATAATTTGCTTTATCGATACAAAGGGAGCTTATCCTGGTAAAGCGGCAGAAGAAAGAGGACAAAGTGAAGCAATCGCTAGAAACTTGTTAGAAATGGCAGGTTTAAAAGTGCCGATTATTAGTGTTGTAATTGGCGAAGGGGGTAGCGGTGGTGCATTAGCTTTGGGTGTAGCGAATCATGTTCACATGCTAGAAAACTCTACTTATTCTGTAATTTCACCAGAGGGAGCTGCTTCCATCCTTTGGAAGAATGCAGCACTTGCACAAAAGGCTGCAGAAGCTATGCGAATTACAGCACCGAATTTAAAGGAAGCAGAAATAATAGAAGAAATTATTCCAGAAGTGTTAGGCGGAGCCCACAAAAATGTTCATAAACAAGCTGAATTCTTAAAAGATGTTTTATTAAATTCTTTAAATGAGTTAAAGAGCTTATCCGAAGAGGAATTAATCGAACAACGTTACGATAAATTTAGAAAAATCGGAGTCTTTTCTGAATAAAGATTTCAATATAGACGTCTGACAAATTAAAATAATGGTATATTTATATAAAAGGCTGCTTTAAACGAATATTATAATCGTTTGAACCAGCCTCTTATTTCTTTTGGAGAAATTAGCATGTTGGAAGTTATACATAAAACTTCTAATAATAAATACTGATATATAATAAGGTTTAGTCATAATTCAAAGGAAATGAGCAATATTTACTTATATGTTCATCACTTTATACGTTATTTGTTATGGGAAAACCAATTTTTCCTATAAGAAGAACAGGAGGTTGAGACAAATGAAAAAAATAGGTGTATTAACGAGTGGCGGAGATTCTCCTGGTATGAACGCTGCAGTTCGAGCAGTTGTGAGAAAGGCACTTTATCATGGAATTGAAGTTGCGGGTATATATCATGGATATCAAGGTTTAGTCGAAGGGAAAATAAAAAATTTAGATGTTGGTGATGTTGGAGATATTATTCAAAGAGGCGGAACAATGCTTTATTCAGCCAGATGCCCAGAATTCAAGACAGATCAAGTGCAAGAAGAAGCAATTGGGCAATTAAAAGAACACGGAATTGAAGGTCTTGTTGTCATAGGTGGAGATGGTTCTTATAGAGGAGCTTTGGCATTATCAGAAAAAGGATTCCCGTGTATTGGCGTACCTGGAACTATTGATAATGATATACCTGGTACAGATTATACAATCGGGTTTGATACAGCTTTAAATACAGTCATAGAATGTATCGATAAAATTCGTGATACAGCTACTTCACATGAAAGAACATTTATCATTGAAGTAATGGGTCGTGATGCTGGAGACTTAGCTTTATGGGCAGGATTAGCTGGTGGAGCTGAAACAATTGTAATTCCAGAAGTTACTACAGATATTGAAGGTTTAGTACAACGTTTAAAACAAGGTCATGAACGTGGAAAAAAACATAGTATTATTATTGTAGCTGAAGGTGTAATGTCTGGTGGAGACTTAGCTAAAGTTATAAAAGAAAAAGCGGACATCGAAACTCGTGTATCTGTCTTAGGTCATATCCAACGAGGAGGATCCCCAACTGCTAGAGATCGCGTACTTGCTAGTCAACTTGGTGCAAAAGCGGTAGAAGTTTTGATGGAAAACCGTGGAGGAGTAGCGATTGGCATTCGCAATCATGAGGTGGTAGACTATGAGTTGAAAGATGCATTTAATAAAGAACGGAAAGATGAACTATCTATGTATACACTATCTAAAGAATTGTCTATCTAATAAATTGGAGTGGTAAACAATGAGAAAAACGAAAATAGTCTGTACTATTGGACCAGCAAGTGAATCACAAGAAACATTAGTTTCATTAATAGAAGCAGGTATGAATGTTGCTCGATTGAACTTCTCTCATGGTAGTCATGAAGAACATGCAGTTCGTATTCAAGCAATCCGTGAAGCAGCTAAAAAGACAGGGAAAGTTGTATCTATCTTACTTGATACAAAAGGACCTGAGATAAGAACTCATAATATGGAAAATGGAGCAATCGAACTTGTAACAGGTCAAACTATTGATATCTCTATGAAAGAAGTTCTGGGTAATAGTAAAGTATTTTCCATTACTTATGAAAGATTGATCGAAGATGTTCAAGTCGGTTCAGTTATCTTACTTGATGACGGCTTAGTCGAATTACATGTAACAGGTATTGATCAACAAGCTGGAATTATTCATACAACAGTTGAAAATGCAGGCGTATTAAAAAACAAAAAAGGTGTAAATGTACCAGGAGTTTCAGTTCAACTTCCAGGAATTACAGAAAAAGATGCTCAAGATATATTATTTGGTATTGAACAAAAAGTAGATTTTATCGCAGCTTCTTTTGTAAGACGTCCTTCAGATGTAATGGAAATACGTGAATTACTCGAAAAAAATGGTGGATCTCATATTCATATCATTCCGAAAATCGAAAACCAAGAAGGCGTAGATAACATTGATGGAATTATCCAAGTATCTGATGGGTTAATGGTGGCACGTGGAGATCTGGGTGTAGAAATTCCAGCCGAAGAAGTTCCAATCGTGCAAAAAAATCTAATTCATAAATGTAATAGAGCAGGAAAACCAGTAATAACAGCTACCCAAATGTTGGACTCCATGCAACATAATCCTCGTCCAACTCGTGCAGAAGCAAGTGATGTTGCAAATGCTATTCTTGATGGTACTGATGCAATCATGCTTTCCGGTGAGACTGCTGCAGGACTTTATCCATTAGAATCGGTCCAAACAATGGATAAAATCGCCAGCCGCATTGAACAAACTTTAGACCATAAACGTATTGTCAATGAAAGAAGCAAAGAAAAAGGCGCTAACATGACTGAAGCGATTAGCCAAGCTGTCGTTCATACATCTCTTAACCTTCAAGTTTCTGCTATTTTAGCACCAACTGAAAGTGGAAATACAGCGAAAATGATCGCTAAATACCGACCAGGTGTACCAATCATAGCTATGACTTCTTCAGAGGAAGTGTGCCGAAATCTAACTCTTGTTTGGGGTGTACAACCTATAGTAGCACCACAAGTTACATCAACAGATGAAGTATTAGAAAAAGTGGTTCAACAAAGTATAGATAGAGGATATGTAAAACACGGTGATTTAGTAGTTATTACAGCTGGAGTTCCAGTAGGTGAGGCAGGTACAACTAACTTGATGAAATTACATGTTATTGGCGATGTGTTAACAAAAGGTCAAGGAATTGGTAAATCTACTGCTATTGGTAAAGCTTTAGTAGTTCGTAATGCAGAAGAAGCACTTGCACAAGACACTTCGGAACGTATTATTGTTACGATTGGATCAGATCGTGAAATGATGCCTGCTATTTCAAATTGTGCTGGATTGATCACCGAAGAGGGGGGACTAACTAGTCATGCTGCCGTTGTAGGGCTTAGTCTAGGGATTCCGGTTATTGTAGGTGTAAAAGATGCCACAAAACTTATTAAAAATGAGCAAGAAGTTTCAATGGATGCTGTTTCAGGTGTAATTTACTATGGATCATCTAGAATTTTATAATGATAAGCCGCAATCATAAAATTTTACTTCTGTTTTAACGCTAAAAAAGAGGTGCAGACAATGCGGAAGTTTCTTTTGTTTTTAATTGCAGTTCCAATTGTTGAATTAACTGTTGTCTTACTATCGGGAAAGCTAATAGGTATGATTCCTACTATGTTTTTAATTGTAGTTACTGGGTTATTAGGAATATATATTGCTAAATCCAAAGGGTTAAATGCCTTTCAACAATTGAAAGCTGCGATTGAAAATGGACAAGCACCTGGTGATGCAATTATTGATGGAGTATTAACTTTTATTGGCTCTATCATACTTGTTCTTCCAGGGCTTATCTCTGATATAATAGGGATTTTATTGATCATACCAATAACTAGAAAGTTATTTAAACCAGCCATCTATTATTGGTTAAGAAAAAAGATGAAAAAAGGGCAAATTATTTTGATGCAAAAATAGGTAGCTTTTTTAACTTTACAGCGATTAATAATATGAATGGGCTAAGAATAATACCTGCTACTCCAAAAAGTAGTAAACTTATGGCACTTAAGATGAAGGCGTGTACCGAGCGAATTTGCATGGTAGACGCCCACATCATTGATTCCGCAAATTGTCGTGTAAGTTGTACTATAATATACAGAACAATAATTTGAATTCCAATGGCCATTTTCCCAGTTACCATAAACAAAATACTTATCGGGATTAAGAATATACCAATCCCTAAAAAAGGTAAGAAATCACATACGGAGACAAGTAATGCTTTTCCTATAGGTTCGGAAAAACCGAGCATATAAAATCCGATAGATAAAAGGCCGAAAGTAATAAATGCTAAACGAATTTCCACCGAAATAAAATAACTAAATAATGTTGTAGCCTCTTCAAAAATTTTTCTTATATGTTTTCTGAAATTTGAAGGAATATATACAAAAAACCAATGCTTATTACGGCTTGTTTCATATAATGCAAAATAAAATGCTACGATAAAAATCGTAACCTCAACTAGATGTTGCATAATGTCTTGTATAGATTGAAATATTTTGGATATCATTATATCGAATAACTCAAATAACTGATCTCTAATCTGAGTTGTTATGGCATCAGGAATATGAATAAATGATGAAGCGTCTAACAAATTGTCCTTTAAAACTGGAAGAGTATCCATTAATGCTGTGGCAAGAAATAATAGTCCTACTGATAAACTAAGTACAATTATAATTTCTGTTAATAGTGCAGTAATAAATGAAGGGATTTTTAGTTTTTTATGGAATAATTGTAATAGAGGTGAGAAAAGATAGGCTAATACGATTGCTAATGTTACTGGTAGTATAAGCCATGCAACAAAAACCAAAAATATTATAAAACTCCAAAGCTTTATGTTATTCTTCGTATTTTTATCAAGAGAATTAATAATATAGTCACCTTCTTCCTCTTCCACCAATTTATGTATCTTGATAATGATGATATTTTCTACAAAACGTCTGAATATTCTCTTTAGCATTGTTTTTAGAAAAAATGAAGGTTTTTCATTCACAAAGCCGTCAAAATTTATTATAATATCAATGTAAGCGATTTACTTATAGGTTCATATGGATTTTGACGATTTATTTAAAAGTTAGAACTTGTTTTTAACTAACGTTAACCCAAAAAGGAGCGAGAAATAATGGCAACAACTAAAGGTTTAGAAGGCGTTGTAGCAGCAGAAACTAAGATTAGCTCAATCATTGATGATACTCTTACATATGTAGGCTATAACATCGATGATTTAGCAGAAAACGCATCTTTTGAAGAGGTAGTATACTTACTATGGCACACTAGATTACCAAAAGCTGACGAATTAGCTGAGTTAAAACAACAACTAGCAGAAAATATGGTAGTGCCACAAGCGGTATTAGATCACTTCAAAACTTACGATCTAAAATCAGTACACCCAATGGCTGCTTTACGTACAGCTGTTTCTTTATTAGGTTTATATGATGAAGATGCAGAAGATATGTCAGCTGAAGCTAACTATCGCAAAGCTATCAAATTGCAAGCTCGTATGGCAACTGTAGTTACAGCATTTGGTCGTATCCGTGCTGGTAAAGAACCAGTTGCACCTAGAAAAGACTTATCATATGCAGCAAACTTCTTGTATATGCTACATGATAAAGAACCACAACCAATTGAAGTGGAAGCTTTCAACAAAGCATTAGTTCTTCATGCTGACCACGAATTAAACGCTTCAACATTCACTGCTCGTGTATGTGTTGCTACATTATCAGATATTTACTCTGGTGTAACTGCAGCAATTGGAGCTTTAAAAGGACCACTTCATGGCGGTGCAAATGAACAAGTTATGAAGATGTTATCTGAAATTGGATCAATTGATAATGTTGAATCATACATCCAAAACAAATTAGATAACAAAGAAAAAATCATGGGATTCGGACACCGTGTTTACCGTAAAGGTGACCCACGTGCAAAACATTTACGTTTAATGTCTGAAAAATTGACTAAACTAAATGGTAAACCTGAACTTTATGAAATGTCAGTTAAAATTCATGACATGATTCAAGAACAAAAACACCTACCTGCAAACGTAGACTTCTTCTCAGCATCAGTTTACGATTCTCTAGGTATTGAACATGATCTATTCACTCCAGTATTTGCTGTTTCACGTGTATCTGGTTGGGTTGCTCATATCTTAGAACAATATGCTAACAACCGTTTAATCCGTCCACGTGCAGAATATGTTGGACCTGGTATGCAAAAATATGTACCAGTTGAAGAGAGATAATTGGTATAATGGTAATAATCGTAGGGCAGACTAATCTAGTTCCTGCCCTACGTGTATGAATATAGGAGGCAAGAAATAATGTCTAACGAGAAAATCATAGTAGAAAACGGTGTACTAAACGTACCAAACAACCCTGTTATTCCATTCATCGAAGGTGACGGAATTGGTCCTGATATCTGGGCAGCCGCTTCACGTGTTATCGATGCAGCAGTAGAAAAAGCTTACAATGGTGAAAAGAAAATTGAATGGTTAGAAGTTCTAGCTGGTCAAAAAGCATTCGACAAAACTGGCGAATGGTTACCACAAGAAACTCTAGATAAAATCAATGAATATTTAATCGCTATTAAAGGTCCTCTTACAACACCAATCGGCGGAGGTATTCGTTCACTTAACGTTGCATTACGTCAACAACTTGACTTATACGTTTGCTTACGTCCTGTACGTCACTTCGAAGGTGTTCCATCTCCAGTTAAAAATCCAGAAAATGTTGATATGGTAATTTTCCGTGAAAACACTGAAGATATCTATGCTGGTATCGAATATAAAGAAGGCTCAGAAGAAGTTAAAAAAGTTCTTAACTTCCTTCAAAATGAAATGGGAGTTAGCAAAATCCGCTTCCCAGAAACTTCTGGTATCGGTATTAAACCAGTTTCTAAAGAAGGTACTGAACGTCTAGTTCGCGCTGCTATTAACTACGCTATTAAAGAAGGACGTAAATCAGTAACTTTAGTACACAAAGGTAACATTATGAAATTCACTGAAGGTGCATTCAAAGCTTGGGGCTATGCTGTAGCTGAAAATGAATTCGCTGATCAAACTTTCACTTGGAACCAATATGATGCTATTAAAGCTGAAAAAGGTCAAGAAGCTGCTGATAAAGCACAAAAAGAAGCTTTAGCTTCAGGTAAAATCTTAGTTAAAGATTCTATCGCTGATATCTTCTTACAACAAATTTTAACTCGTCCAAAAGAATTCGATGTTGTTGCAACAATGAACTTAAACGGCGATTATATCTCTGATGCACTTGCTGCACAAGTTGGTGGTATCGGTATTGCTCCAGGAGCAAACATTAACTACGTTACTGGACATGCTATTTTCGAAGCTACTCATGGTACAGCTCCTAAATACACTGGCATGGATAAAGTAAACCCATCTTCTGTACTTCTTTCAGGCGTACTTATGCTTGAACACTTAGGATGGAATGAAGCTGCTGACTTAATCACTGCTTCAGTTGAAAAAACAATTGCTTCTAAAGTTGTAACTTACGACTTTGCTCGTCTAATGGATGGTGCAAAAGAAGTTAAATGTTCTGAGTTCGCTAACGAACTTATCAAAAACCTATAATTTATAAAATTTAGTTTAAAGGGAATCGAGTGTAATCTCGATTCCCTTTTTTAGTGCGCCCAGCATGAAAGTAATCTATAGGGTGTAAGTCCCGAACCACGAAGACAGAAGTAGTGGCTAGCCAAACATAAGGGTGTCCATGGCGACATGGAATCTGAAGGAAGTGGGCGGCAAACCTCCGGTCTGAGGAACACGAA
>NZ_ML122551.1:0-88563 GCF_003844195.1 Rummeliibacillus sp. TYF005 | reverse complement strand
TCTTGCTTGTTCAGTTTTCAAGGTTCATATCTTGTCGTCATCTTAACGACTTTTATATCTTATCATCTAACTTATTCAATGTCAATAACTTTTTTAAAAAAGTTTTTCAGAAGATTAAGTTGTGATTTAATTAGTATGTCTTAACGACATTTAATATAATACAATAATTACTTTGAATATGTCAACACTTTTTTCTAAAAAACTTTTTTATTCTATATAAAAGCATCGTATTTACTATACAACTAAATTGACGTTTGTTCAATCTTATAATATCTGTGGAAAATTCGGTTACCTTTCGTTTCTACTTTTTCTACAAAAATATATCCTTTACTAATTAAAAACTCAACAAACACTTCCAAGTCAACAGAGTAATTCTTTAGTTCTTCTTGTTCGTGTAATTCTTGAATAGTCCAGTATTCTTTTTTAGACATTACACTTATGATATGACGAGCCCCATCAGCAGTACGAGAATGGATTAAGAATTCACTAGCCAAGAACAAAAGCTCTAATCTCTTTTGAATAGATTCTTCACTTGTTATTAGTTCTTCATATAATTTATAAATTTCTGGATCAATCTGTTTTACTTGTGACCATACTGTTACTTCAGGATATAGCCCTTTATCTAAAACAGCTAACCGTGCCAAATGGTGCAAAGATTCAACCATGTGATTGTATGCGTCTAAGAAATTAGTGTCTTCAAAACAAACTTTTCCCTCTAAATAATGACGAATCAGTTTTGCAAATTCAATACCCATTTTAATGTTTCTTCCATAGAAGGGAAAGTCCTTTAGATTTTGTTTTAGATCACTAATATATTCATTTCGATCAAATACGATTTTACCAAATAAAATCCAATCGATTAGTTTCTTATTAGTTCCAACTAATAGCCATTTATGTAATTGTTTTTCCGTAATAATGTGCATCGCTGCTTTTTTACTTTCATACGTATAATGTTTTGTATATACTGGTACTTTGTTTTCTTTTGTGACAATTAAAAGAATGGTATCAAATGTGTCAGTAATAGGACTAACATCTTCTCTTTTTTCTACTATAATGATTCCTAATGTGTTAGGTTGACTGGCACGCTCTTGGTATATCGGACGAAGTAGTTGTTCCATAATGATCCTCCTAGAATAAAATCTTTCTATAAATAATCTTTCGACAGCGGATTTTAGATTCCTCTTAGAAGTTTCAATTCATATTGCCTTACTTTACCGTTTTTAGTATGCTTTAGGTTAGGAGGCTTACAAATGAAATCTAATAAGAAACCTTATAAAAGTAAAATCAATAAAATTCGTACATTTGCTTTATCTTTGATCTTTATTGGCTTTATCGTCATGTATGGCGCTATTATATTTAGAGACCATAAATGGGTGGCCATGATTTTCATAGCTATAGGCATGCTTTGCATTATTGCTAGTACAGTAGTTTACGCTTGGATTGGATTATTATCAACACAAGCTGTTATGGTTGAATGTCCAAATTGTCATAAACATACTAAGATGCTAGGCCGTGTAGATATGTGCATGTTTTGCAACGAGCCCTTAACACTGGACAAGTCTTTAGAAGGAAAAGAATTCAACCAAGATTATAACAATAAAACAAAACAACATAAAAAAGATAGTAAAGAATAGCGAAGAACCTCGTTTCTACTTGAGACGAGGTTTTTCAATACCAAAATTGTTCAACACTTCACACAGAAAAAAAGCTATACAACAGCTAACCACTGCGTATAGCTTACTAAATGCTAATTATCATTCTTCTGTTTTAGCTTCTTTCTCAGCGCACTCTGGACATGTACCATATACTTCCAAACGGTGAGAATTGACCTTAAAACCAGTCACGTGAGCCGCAAGATGTTCAACCTCATCAAGACCAGGATAATGAAAGTCTACAATTTTCCCACAGGACTCACAAATTATATGATAATGTTTGCTTGTAACGAAATCGAAACGACTAGCATTATCACCATACGTCAATTCGCGTACAAGACCTGATTCTCGGAAAACACGTAAATTGTTATATACAGTAGCAACACTCATATTAGGAAATCTATGTTCTAATGCTTTATATATATCATCAGCAGTCGGATGTGACATTGATTCGATTAAGTACTCAAGAATCGCATGACGTTGCGGAGTGATCCTTACGCCAGTTGTCTTTAGCGTGTCGAGAGCGTTTTTCAATTGCATTTCAGACATCGCCATGCACCTCACTTCATAAGTATTATTTATTTGTAATCGTTATAATTAGTTTACTTAATAAGTGGTGTAAATGTCAACATTTCTACCTATTGCTACCGTATTTTGTTTGTTTATAGGCATATATAATTTAAATTTGCAAAAAAAGAGCAGACGAAATCCACTATGTAAAAGCATCCGTTTTCTCAACAAAATTCTCAATTAGTGAGTTGGAAATGATAGTTATTCAATTATTATATTTCTTTTTTAATAACCTTTATAAGGGTCAATTATATTTTCTAATTGTTTATCTCCATTTAGCCATTTCCTTAGATTAGGTTTAAAGATTTCGAAACTGCGTTCAAGGTAACGGGAGGAATGACTCGAAACATGTGGCGATACCGTAATATTATCCATTTTCCAAAACGGATGATTTTGAGGCAATGGCTCTTCTTCAAATACATCACATATAGCAAAAGCAATCTCTTTCTGTAATAGCGCCTCTTTTAAAATATTCGTCTCGACTAAATCACCGCGTCCGAAATTCATGAAGATAGCACTATCTTTCATCGCTTTAAAGTGTTCAGCTTTTAACAAATGATGTGTTTCTTGAGTGCTAGGTAATATTGAGATTATAATATCTACGGTTGGTAACACCTTGAGTAAGTCGTCAAATGTTGTCATCTTATCCATGTAGTCAGCTTTTTTACCTGAGCGATTGCAGCCGATTGTTTTCACACCAAAACATTGTAATAATCGCCCAATTTCTCCCCCAATAGCTCCAGGCCCTAAGATTAGAGCCGTAGAATCTCGCAATTCTTTCGATTTAGACTTACGATTCCATTCAGCATTTCTTTCTTTTTCGTAAATCCATGGTAAAGACCTTTTGTTCGCAAGTAAATGTGCCATCACAGATTCCGCCATAGGTACTTTATGAATTCCTCGCACATTTGAAACAGTAATATTTCGCTCTGCTATTTTTTGTAAAGGCATTTTTTCAAGGCCTGCTGAAACTACCATAATCCATTGTAAATTATCAGCAATTTCAATATGGTCTTCTGTTAAGTCTTCACCGTAAGTCACAAGAATATCAGCAATTTTTAAATACTTTTCTTCTACCTTATTTTCGAATATAAACTCCTGGTCCGGAAAATCTCGTAACAAATCATCTTTTAAATCTGGTCGTGGATCAAAAGTAAAGTATATCATCAGCTTCTATTCCCCTTTGTTACGAAGATAATTTAATACTTCTTCAATATGATTTTTAACACGTACTTTACGCCATTCTTTTTCCACAATGCCATCTTTGTTGATCAAAAATGTTGAGCGTTCAATCCCCATATATTCGCGACCATACATTTTTTTTAATTTCCACACACCATATGCTTCAGCCACTTTATGATCTGTGTCTACAAGTAAAGAAAATGGTAACCCGTGTTTTTCGATAAATTTTACATGCTTACTTTCATCATCCGGGCTTACCCCTAAAATTACTGCATCTAAATTTGAAAAATCATTATGAGCATCACGAAAATCACATGCTTCCGTCGTACAACCAGGCGTCATATCTTTCGGATAAAAGTAGAGTACTACAGATTTCTCCCCTTTATAATCAGATAAAGATACCACCTCTCCTTTTTCATTTTGTAACGAAAACATAGGTGCTTGTAATCCTTCCAACATTGACATGTTATCTCCTCCACTTCATATACTTTCTAATATTGTAACAATTTCTTTGGCACTTTGTAGAATATTTGACTACAATTAAGTAATACAATCCGATGAAACACATTCTCACATTTGTTTTACATAAAAATTAAGAAAGTGAGGTTACTCATTTCCCATATGAAATTAGGTGCCCGAATATTAAAAACAGGAGTTGCCATTGTATTAGCTTTGTTTGTAGCAAAAGCCTTACATTGTCCATCTCCCATATTTGCAGGAATCGCTGCTATTTTCGCAATGCAGCCTTCTCTTTATCGCTCTTACAGAACAATTATTGAACAAATACAAGGGAATATTATCGGTGCCATTGTAGCTGTTGCATTCGGCTCCATATTTGGTCATGAATTTGTAGCTGTTGGATTAGCTGCTATTGTAACACTCGCTATTATGATCAAATTCAAACTGGAAGATAGTATTTCTCTAGCTCTTGTTACTATGATTGTTATTATGGAAGTTCAAGGCGAACAATTCATGATATTTGGTCTTATTCGTTTTGCTACAGTAATGATTGGAGTGTTAGCAGCTTTTGTTGTCAACCTCTTATTCTTACCACCAAAATATGAAACGAGATTATTTGCTTCCATCAATATACTACAAGATGATATCATTCGTTGGATTCGTCTAGCTGTACGCCAAGCTTCCGAGCATACTTCTACAAAACAGTCATTGCGATCTTTGAAAGCGCGCTATGAACGTATCAAAACATTAAATAAGTTATATAAAGAAGAACGTGTATACTTTGGAAAAAAGAAATATATCAAAGCACGTAAGTTAGTCATCTATCGACAAATGATTTTAACAACGAAGAAAAGCATAGAGGTTCTAAATCGTCTACATTTACATGAAAATGAAATGGCCAATTTGCCAGAACGTTTCCGAATAATGATACAAGAACGTTTAGATTATCTATTAACATATCATGAACAATTATTTTTAAAATATACCGGCAAACTGAAACACGAACATACAACTTGGGTAGGAAAGGAAGAGTATCTACAACGTAATGAGGTTATGGACATCTTCGCAAAGCATATTGTATTAGCCCATGAAGATGAAAAGGAAGAGGAATTTTCAAGCTATCATCTGCTGCATATTCTTTCTCGTATTTTAGATTATGAAGAAAACCTTGAACATTTAGATACTCTTATTATGTGCTACCAAAACCATCATTCTCATGAAATACTTAAAGTAGATATAGAAGATCGAGTTTTATAAGATCATATAAAAAAACTGCAATTATCTTTAGTTTAAAAGATAATTGCAGTTTTTATTAGTTCTTCATCTTTGGATCAAGTGCATCACGTAACCCATCTCCCATAAGGTTAAAACCTAGTACAGTTAGCATAATCGCTAAACCTGGGAAGATCATCGTCCAAGGTGCATTGACTAAGTATACTCTTGCATCAGATAACATTTTTCCCCATTCTGGTTGTGGTGCTTGTGCGCCTAAACCTAAAAAGCCAAGTGCTGCGGCCTCAATAATGGCTGTAGCAATCGCCAGTGTCCCTTGTACAATTACTGGGGTCATTGAATTCGGCAAAATATGAGCAAATAATAATCGAAAATCACTCATTCCTATTGCCTTTGCGGCTATAATATATTCTTCTTGTTTAATACTTAATACTTTTGACCTGATAAGCCGACCAAAGTTTGGAATGTTAATAATTGCAATAGCTATAAGGGCATTCGTTAGTGAAGGACCTAAAACTGAAACAATCGCAATCGCTAGTAAAATACTAGGAAACGCTAGTAAAATATCAAATATACGTGAAATAATCGCATCGATAAAACGCCCATAATAACCTGCAATAATTCCTAAAGCACTCCCAATTACAACTGAGCCAATTACCGAAAGAAAACCAACCATTAAAGAAAGCCTTGCTCCATGAACAATTCGTGAAAAGATATCTCGTCCAAAGTCATCTGTCCCAAACCAATGATCTGTGGATGGTGCTTTCAATCGTTCACTTAACTGTTGCTCATTAATACCTTGAGGTGCGATTAGTGGACCAAATAAAGCTAAAATAATGAAGAAGGCCACAATAATTGCACCAACTAGCGCAATTTTATTTTTCTTAAAACTACGCCATGCTTCTTTCCATGGACCAGATGATTTTTCTTGCTGTGCTTCGACATTTGAGGGTAAGTTTGGCGCCATTTGAGACATATTGGACTCCTCCTTTTAGTTATACTTAATCCTTGGATCAATAATACTGTACAAAATATCTACTAATAAATTAATCATGATGAACATAAAAGCAACCACTAATATACCAGACTGTATAACTGGATAGTCACGGAAACCAATTGCATCATAGATATATCGTCCAATACCTGGCCAACTAAAAATAGTTTCTGTCAAAATAGCTCCCCCAAGTAACATACCCATTTGTAGACCGATTACTGTTAATACTGGAATGATTGCATTTTTTAAAGCATGCTTGTACACAACCCAAAACATTTTTTGTCCTTTTGCACGTGCTGTACGTACATAATCAGAACGCATTACTTCAAGCATACTTGAACGAGTCATACGAGCGATAATAGCCATCGGTATCGTTGCTAAAGCAATCGCTGGCAATATTAAATGTTGTATAACGACAACCAATTGATCAAAGCGTCCTTGGATAATGGTGTCAATAATATATAAATAAGTGATTGGATTGACTGGATTTCGTGCATCGTCACGACCAGATGTCGGCAGCATGTCCAATTGAATACCGAATATCCATTGTTCCATTAAACCTAACCAGAAAATTGGCATCGATACACCTATTAAAGCGATGATCATTGCAGCATAGTCAAACCACGAATTTTGGAACCAAGCAGAAATGATTCCTGCGTTGACACCAATAATAACTGCTAAAATGATGGCACATAGCGATAACTCCAATGTTGCACCTAAGTAGGGCCAAAGCTCACTTGCTACCGGCACTTTTGTACGCATGGACTCCCCTAAATTACCTGTTAATAAATCACCTAAATAGTGAAAATACTGAATATACCAAGGATTATCTAATCCCAAACTTGCTCGTAATGCTGCGACAGCTTCTTTCGTTGCCTGTTGTCCTAATATAACTTGCGCAGGATCTCCCGGAATCGCACGAATTATCAAAAATACGATAAATGTCATTCCGAGCAAAACTGGAATCAGCTGTAAAAGCCTTCTACCGATATAGTGAAGCATACTTTCACTCCTCCTCCTTTCACTTAAAAAACTCGCCTTCTACCAAAAAAGTAAAAGGCGATTTCATTCCATTTATTTTAAATTATTTAAAATCTATTTTTGACAAGATATCAGAACCAGTTGGATGCGGTTTGAAGTCTACGATATCTGCTTTACCTGCTAACAATGGTGTAGAGTGAGCAAGTGGGACCCATGGTGCCTCTTCTGCCAAAATAACTTGTGCTTTTTTGTATAATTCGTTACGTTTTGCTTCATCTGTTTCTGTTTGTGCTTCTAATAGTAATTTATGAGTTTCTTTGTTTTTGAAGAACGTATAATTATTACTTCCGATATTACTTTCATCTAGTAAAGTGTATAAGAAGTTATCAGCATCCCCGTTATCACCTGTCCAGCCAAGTAAGAAGGCATCTGCTTCTCCTTTAGCTGCTTTATCAAGATAAGTAGCCCATTCATAAGAAACGATTTTCGATTTCATCCCTACATCAGCTAAGTTCTTTTGAATTGCTTCTGCCACTTTTTGTCCATCCGGCATATATGGACGTGGTACAGGCATTGCCCAAAGTTCAATTTGTTTCCCATCATAGCCTGCTTCTTTTAATAGTGCTTTCGCTTTTTCAGGATTATAATCGTAGCCTTTTACCTCGTCGTTATATCCTTCAATAACTGAAGGCATTGGATTTTTCGCTATTTCAGCTTTTCCTTCAAAGAATGCATCGATAATTGCTTGTTTATCGATTGCATGGTTTACAGCTTGTCGAACCTTTACATTATCGAATGGTGGACGAGTAACAGTTAAACCTAGGTAACCAACATTCATAGATGGTCGTTCAAAGATTTGTAATTTCGAATTACTTTGGATTGAAGCTGCATCTGATGGAATAATGCCATCAGCTAAATCGATTTCACCAGTATTTAAAGCATTTAATCGTGCTGAGTTATCTGGAATTGAACGGAAAATGACTTTATCTAGTTTTGGAAGTCCTTCTTTCCAATAATCCTTGTTTTTCTCAATTGTCACAGAATCATTACGTTTCCAAGATACAAATTTGAATGGTCCAGTACCTACTGGATTATCCCCAAATTTATCCCCTTCCTTTTCAAATGCAGTAGGACTCGCAATACCGAATGGGCTCATAGCTAAGTTTTTTAAGAATGGAGCTTGGGCACGATTTAAAGTGATTACTACTTTATAATCTCCATCTGCTTTTACTTCTTTAATCACTGCTTCTTTGTCACCTTTGAATCCACCGAACATGGATGCAAAATAAGGGAATTTTTCTGCATCTCCACTCATCCAGCGTTCAAAATTTTTCACAACAGCTTCGGCATTGAAGTCTGTTCCATCATGGAATTTAACCCCTTCTTGAAGTTCGAACGTATAAGTTAAACCATCTTCAGAAGCTTCCCATTTTGTTGCAAGATTTGGTTGTAATTTTGTATCTTGCTCACCAAAGTTAATCAGTGTTTCAAAAACATTTTGCGTTACTTTAAATGATTCGCCATCTGTAACTGTAATCGGATCCAGTGATACAGAGTCTCCCCCACGACCGAACACGAGTATTTTTTCTTTTTTGCTATCACCAGAATCTTTGTTGCCAGTTGCATCATCTTTTTTATCAGATGAACAAGCAGCTAGAATAGTGGATAGTACTAAAACTAATAGCAAACCTAAAGACAATAACCTCTTTTTCTTCATTCAATAACCCCCATGTTTGAATAATTTATATATCATTGTTGAACCGTTCATCGTAAAGATGACAGGCAACAGAATGACCTTTCTCCACTTCCACTAACCCCGGCACTTCGGATGTACAGGCATCCATTTTGAATGGACAACGCGTATGGAAAGTACAACCCCTTGGTGGGTTAGAGGGGCTAGGAATATCCCCAGTTAGTAAAATTTGTTCTCTTTTAAAATCCGGATCTGGTACAGGCACTGCAGAAAGTAACCCTTTCGAATAAGGATGTAACGGCTGATTATATAGTTGTTCACTTTCTGCTAGTTCTACCATCTTCCCTAGATACATTACTCCTACGCGATCACTAATATGTCGCACCACTCCTAAATCATGTGCGATAAAGATATACGTAAGCTTTAAATCTTGCTGTAAATCTTGCATTAAATTTAGAACTTGCGCTTGAATAGATACATCTAAAGCTGATACGGGCTCATCGGCAATAATCAGTTTTGGATTCGTCATAAGGGCACGAGCTATTCCAACACGTTGTCTTTGTCCTCCACTAAATTGATGAGGATAACGTTTTGCATGATAACTAGATAGGCCTACTATTTCTAATAACTCATTTACTCGTCTTTTTCTTTCTTTTGAATCCCCCAGCCCATGAACAATCAAAGGCTCCTCTAAAATTTTTCCAATAGAATGTCGGGGGTTTAAAGAAGCATAAGGATCTTGAAAGACCATTTGAATTTCTCGTCTAGCCTTACGCATTTCTGCATTTGATAATTTGGCTAAATCCTTACCTTCAAATTCAATCGATCCTTCTGTTGGATCTAGTAATCTCATAATCATTCTGCCAGTAGTTGATTTCCCACAACCTGACTCTCCTACTATTCCTAACGTTTCTCCCTCGTTCACATAGAAGGAAACATCGTCTACTGCTTTAATACTTCCTTGTTCTCTTCCAAGGATTCCTTTTCGGATAGGAAAATATTTTTTTAAATTATTTACTTTCAATAGCGGTTCTGTCATCCAAAGACGCCTCCTTTCCTTCCTTCAAGAAGCATCTTGTTTTATGTTGTTCGGCTGTTTGGTATAAATTAGGATTTTCTTGTTGGCAACGATCAAATGCATATTCACAGCGTGCAGCAAAACGGCATCCCTGTTTAACAGTTCCAGGCTTCGGTACATTTCCCGAAATTGAAAAGAGACGTTGTTTTTTAAATCGCATATCCGGGACAGAGTGGATAAGTCCTTTTGTATATGGATGTTCAGGATTTTTGAAAATAAGTTCAACAGGTCCCTCTTCTACAATTTGTCCATTGTACATAACAATCACTCGTTCACATGTCTCCGCAACTACGCCCAAATCATGAGTGATAAGCATGACAGCTGTATTTAGTCTCACATTTAAATCCTTCATCAGTTGCAAAATTTGCGCTTGAATCGTTACATCTAGTGCAGTCGTTGGCTCATCTGCGATTAAAATTTTCGGATCGCATACGAGCGCCATTGCAATCATGACTCGTTGACGCATACCTCCCGACAATTGGTGAGGATATTCTTTTAATAATTCCTCAGCTCTTGGAAGACCGACTAATTTCATCATTTCAACTGCACGTGCAGAAGCTTTTTTCTTTGACCAACTTTTATGATGAATTAATATCGCCTCTGTTAACTGATTACCAATGGTAAATAGAGGATTCAATGATGTCATAGGCTCTTGAAAAATCATGGCGATTTCTTGTCCTCTAATTTTGCGCATCTCTTTTTGTGATAACTTTGTTAGGTCTTTACCATCTAGTAGAATCTCCCCGCTTGTAATTTTTCCTGGAGGCGATGGGACAAGCCCCATAATAGATAGAGATGTTACACTTTTCCCACATCCAGACTCGCCTACAATACCTAGAATCTCTCCTTCTTTAAGGGAAAAGCTAATATGATCAACAGCTGGTATGGCTCCATCATCTGTAAAAAACGTTGTTTCAAGTTCCCTAACTTGCAAAAGTTCTTTTCGAGAATTCACGTTTTCCCTCCTTCAAAGGCAAATATTCTATTAAAATCACTTTTTATCATTCTATTATTATTCAACTATATATTGCAACATTTTTCTACAATGTAATAAATTGTATGTATTAATCGTAAAATTAAAGGCTTCTCTAAAAGAGAAGCCTTTTGAATGTTGTAATATATGATATTTAATTTAATCTAACTTTTGCACTTGAAATAAGTTATGATAAATACCGTTTTGACTCATCAACGAATCATGTGTACCTTGCTCTTTCAGTTCACCATGGTCAATGACGAAGATTTGATCTGCATGTGTAATCGTTGAAAGGCGATGAGCGACAATTATAGTTGTACGATTATGTGCCAGATGATCTAATGATTCTTGGATCAAAGCCTCGCTTTCTAAATCGAGTGCTGATGTTGCTTCATCTAAAATAAGGATTGGCGGATTCTTAAGAAATACTCGTGCAATGGCAACACGTTGTTTTTGTCCTCCAGAAAGTTTCACACCACGTTCCCCAACTTTTGTATCATATCCTTCTGGTAATGACATGATGAAGTCATGTGCATTTGCAGCTTTTGCAGCCTCTATAATTTCTTCATCTGTTGCATTTGGGTTTCCCATTAATATATTAGATTTGACCGAATCACTAAATAAAATATTATCTTGTAAGACAATTCCAACTTGCGAGCGTATAGATTCCACTGTTGAATGACGTACATCTACATCATCAATTTTTACGGCTCCTTTAATAACATCATAAAATCGAGGTATTAAACTAATAATTGTAGATTTTCCCCCGCCGCTCATTCCAACGAGTGCAACTGTTTGACCAGGAGAGACATGAAGATTAATATTCTTCAATACATCTCTTCCATTTTCTCCATAGTTGAACGTTACATTTTCAAAATCTATTTTCCCCTTCACATGTTGTAATGGTTTTGCATCTTTTGCATCTTCAATATCGTATTTTTCATCAAATAATTCAAACATGCGATCCATTGAAGCTACGGATTGCGTTAAAGTAGTGGATGAGTTTACAAGTCGTCGAAGTGGATTATATAAACTATCAATATAAGCAACAAATGCTGCCATTGTTCCGACGGATAGATGACCATGTATAACTTGATACCCTGCATATCCTACTACAATAAGTGGTGCAATACCTGTAATTGTATTGACAACCGCAAAAGTTTTGGCATTCCAACGTGTTTGGTTTATTGCTTTATCCAAAAATTCACCATTGGTTTCACCAAATATTTTTTGTTCGTGTTTTTCAAGTGTAAAACTTTTGATAATACTCATACCTTGTACACGTTCATGTAAATAACTTTGAACTCCGGCTAAAGCTTTGGAACGTTCTCTCGTTAACATTCTTAATCGTCTAAAGAAATAACGTACGCTGATTGCATAAAACGGAAATGCAATCAGTGAAACGAGTGTTAGCTTCACATCAAGCTTTAGCATAATTCCAATAGCTATTAATATAGTACACAAGTCAATCCAAACATTCATGAGTCCCGTCATGACAAACTCTTTAGTTTGTTCTACATCATTAATCGTACGAGAAATAATATCTCCTACACGATTGTTTGAATAGTATTTCAACCCTAGTTTTTGTATATGTGCGTATAACTTCTGGCGAATATCAAATAGGATTGTATTACTTACTTTTTGGGCTATATATTGGCGGTAATATTCAACTGGTGGTCTAATAACAAAGAAAAGAATTGCTGTGCCACCGAGCCATAGTAGTAATTCTTTTGTTTTTTCATCGTTACTTAAATCTTTTGCACCTATAATGTCATCGATTACAATCTTAATCAATACAGGTGTGAAGAGAGGAATCGCAAATTTAATAACACCTATTATAAAGGTTATGAAAATTTGAAATCGATAAGGTCTAACAAAGCGCAGATACCGTTTCATACTCCCCATTTTAGTCACTGTCCTTTCAAATGGAGTTCTATATTAGGATGGATTCAATTTCAAAAATAATTATAATACAAATAAAAAAGTTGCCCTATAATTCGACTGGGCAACTCCACTACAATCTTTGATTTATAAAGGATTACATTCTTGTCAAATATTTTATTTCTTACAATTCTTCGCTATTTTCATGTAATTGTCGTTGGAATTCATAACGGCTTGTCCATGCTTCTATAAAATCAGGGGCAAAAGGTCCTCTTCTTTGTTGAATCCAACTTATTAGTTTATCAACATTGGATTTTAAAATATGGTCAATAACTGGTGGATAGCCCATTGCTTTTTTATGTTGCTCATATTCATCTTCGTCAAGTAGCGTGTAAGACATATCCGGAAAAACTTTAACATCTAAATCATAGTCAATATATTTCACTGCATTATGATCGAATACAAAAGGCGAACTCATATTACAGTAGTAATATACTCCATCTTCTCTTAACATACAAATGATATTAAACCAATGTTCTGCATGGAAATAACAAATAGAAGGTTCTCTCGTAATCCAGGTACGTCCATCTGATTCAATAACTAATGTCCGTTCGTTCGCACCGATGATGATATTCTTTGTAGCTTTTAATACCATTGTTTCTTGCCAAACTCGGTGGATATTACCATTGTGCTTATAGCTATGTATTTGTATGATTTCTCCCTCTGACGGTATTGCCATTATAAGCCCACCTTTTTTAACAAACACTCCCTTATGAGCGCTCTTTTGTAACATTATAACAATCCTAGCGGAAAACTTGTAGCAAAAAATTGGTGAAGGTATAATTCCTTCACCAATTTTCTGAAATTATGATTGCTGGCTTGAACCAAAGGTATTACCAGAAGCTTGTTGTTTTTTAGCCTCGGCTTGTTGATTTGCCTTTTTAACTGCTTGCACGTCAGTTTCAGCACCAAACTCCTCTGTGTTTTGTTGACCAAAACGACCAGAAGCTTGTTGCTTGTTAGACTCGGCTTGTTGGTTTAATTGTTTTACTTTTTGCACATCTGTTTTGCCAGAAAATTTCTTTTGCATCTTAATCACCTCCATGCATTATAACTTGTGCATAGAGGCGTTTTTTATACTTATATCATGTTCATAGGTTTAGGTTAAATTTTTGCCAAATCTTTTGCATTGGAACTGGCATCGGTAATTCCTTCATCTCTTCTATTGAAAACCAATTGCTATTGTCAGGAGCATCACCAATTTGTTGTGCACTAATAACATAACTATCCATATGCCACACAAGATGGGAGAAAACATGTTTGAAAGACATTAATTGATCGCGATTGATCAGTTCTAGTTTATAAATATCTGCTAGTTTTGCTTCATTTGTATGTTCCTCTATGTCTGTTTGTTCGAGCATAGGAAATTGCCACATATTCGCTAGTAATCCTTTTTCAGGTCTCTTTTCTAATAAAAATTGATCTTTTTCATTTTGGACTACAAATACATCATAATGGAGATTTTTTGTTTTTACTTTTTTAGTTTTAACAGGGAGTTCCTCAGGATTTCCTTCATTAAATGCAGTACAGTATTCTCTTACAGGGCAAAGTAAACATTTTGGTGATGTTGGCGTACAAACTAGAGCACCTAATTCCATTAAACCTTGATTAAATTGTGATGGATGTTCGGTATCGATTAACTCCATAACTGCTTGTTCAAAAGTCTTTTTTGTTTTTGGTATTGCAATATCTTCATCTATTAAAAGAACTCGACTTAATACTCTCATAACATTTCCATCGACTGCATGTTCAGCTTTATTATAGGCAATACTTAATACTGCACCAGCAGTATAAGGACCGACTCCTTTAAGTTTTGAAATTTCGGGGCGATTATCAGGAACTTTTCCTCCATAAGTTTCTACAACTTCACGGACTCCGTCCTGTAAATTACGTGCCCTAGAATAATATCCTAAACCTTCCCATTGTTTTAACAGCTTTTCCTCTGGGGCTTTTGCTAGTGCTTCAGGTGTAGGAAACTCCTGCATAAAACGGTTATAGTATGGGATTACAGTGTCAACTCTTGTTTGTTGAAGCATTACTTCTGAAACCCAAATTTTATAAGGATCTTTTGTTTTTCTCCATGGTAAATCTCTTTTTTCTTGTTCAAACCACTCGACTAATGCTTGTTGAAATTGTTTTTTATATTGATAATACACGTTATTCTCCTAGTAATTTCGTTTTTATTTCACATAAATAATGGGTATTATAGTGTAAACTATTTACAAAGATACTAATTCTCACTTTTACCTCTCTCCCACAATAGAAGGAGTTGATCATCTTGGATTCAGGTACACATCTAGTTATGGGAATTGCTTTAGGCGGACTGGCATTGGTTGACCCAGTAGTTGCTAACCATTCATCAACAACTACGGCCGTCATTACTGGCATGATTGTTGGCTCACAAGCTCCCGATGTTGATACAATTTTAAAATTACGTAGCAATGCTATCTATATTCGTCACCATAGAGGTATTACCCATTCAATACCAGCCGTCATTTTATGGCCTATATTGATAACATTAGTTCTTTCTATTATATTCCCTGGGGCGAATCTTTTACATCTTTGGTTATGGACTTTTTTTGCTGTCTTTTTACATGTTTTTGTAGATATTTTCAATGCCTATGGGACGCAAGCATTAAGACCATTTTCAAACCAATGGGTAGCGCTGGGATGGATTAATACATTTGATCCGATTATTTTTTCATTGCATGTTATTGCTTTAATGTTTTGGGCATTTGGTGCAAACCCTGTTCCGACAATGTTTACATTGTACGGAATCATAGTTGTCTATTATATTGTTCGGTATTTTCTTCAAAAATCTGTGAAGCATGCAGTTCGTAATACAATACCTGACGCAGAACTCATTATTTTGTCGCCAACATCTCATTTTTTCCAATATCGAGTGGCCGCAAACTCTTCTACACATCATTATGTTGGTCGGGCATACGGACGTTCCATTACCATTTATGATAAGTTTTTAATCGAACCTTTGCCAGATTCTCCAGAAATTAAAGCAGTTATGGAAGATCCAAATTTTAAAACGTTTGTCTCCTTTTCACCGTTATATAGATGGGAAATCTCAGAAATTGAGGATGATTTAATCGAGGTAAGACTTATTGATTTGAGATATCGTAGTAATAATCGATACCCATTTGTGGCTATCGCTCACCTTACACAAGATTATGAAATCATGAAATCCTTTACCGGCTGGATTTTCAGCGAAGACAAACTACAAAAAAAATTAGTTGTATAAACCTAAATGCTGAATGCGCTTGTTTAGCCCCGAAAAGCGTTGGAAGGCCCGGCTCGAAAGCATCTCTTCAGCTTTCGACAAAGGGACTGAAACGTCTCGAGGGGCTTGCGCATGATGCTGGATATCTTTAAATGCTGAATGCGCTCGTTCAGCCCCGAATAGCGTTGGAAGGCCTGACTCGAAAGTATCTTTCCCACTTTCGACCAAAGGACTGAAACATCTCGAGGGGCTTGCGCATGATGCTGGATATTTTTAAATGCTGAATGCGCTCGTTCAACAAATACAATGACCGCTCCAAATCTGGAACGGTCATTTTTTAATCTACTTCATCTAACAAATGTGCATATTTGGGATTACGACCTGCAAATTCATGCAACTGTTCGCCGTAACTTTCAATCCATTGTAAAATAATTTTCTCGGTCATTTCAGCACCCCGATATTGATACCCAGCTTTAGCATAAGTAGATTCAAAATCTGACCAAAGAAGTTCTATCCAAACTCGTGCTTTTTCTTCAGAAACTGCTGGATTTTTAGCACATAATTTAGAAACTAATTCGTTAATCTTTTGTTCCACTAAAATGCCTCCTTGATCGGAGTTAACATTGAAATTGGTAAAGCCTCTTCATAATGATCCCCGCCTAAACGATAACCCCAAGCATATACACCTTTTAAGTAATCTACTTGGAAGAACATTCCTGGATCACTTTCGATTCTGTATATTTCACCCGGTTTGAAATCATCTGGATTTAATAAGAACGCTTGCGCCAATATTGCTTTTCGTTCATAAACTGCAAATTCGTTTAAAACACCGAGTTGTTCAGCTTTACGTGCTTTTTCTTTTAATGTTGCGATTGTTTCTCGTAGTTCAGTTGGTGTCATTTCGCTAAATTTCTTGTCCATTTTCTTGCTCCTTTTGTTCTATATAAATTTCAATTTTCTCGATTGGAAATCCCTTTTGATAAAGGGCTTGTTTAACACGCATCTTCAATTCATAATCAACGTATTTATGCGCATACTTACGCCAAACTTTATCTCCTTGTTGTTGAATCATTTCAGTCCATTCATCATCATTCTTTGATAATTCTATTTTGTCTAGAACTTGTTCAACAATTGAAAAAGTATAGCCCTTTCGCGTCAAAATTTCTTGAACCTTTTGTTTCATCTGACTAGGCGTTTTTCGTCGCTCATTACGGACAGCTTTTTCAGCTAACTGAATAGCTAATTCTAGTTGTTCCTCTTCTGAAAACGAATGTAACACTTTTTGTTGGAGGTTTTTATCGATACCCTTTTTCTCTAAATCCTTCTGTATAGCTCTAGGACCTTTTTTCGCTGTTTTCTTTTTCGTTTCTAACAAAGCTTTTGAATAACTTTCATCATTTAGAAATCCAAGCTTTTTTAACTTTTGAAGCGCTTCTTGAATCACCGCTTCGCCGAATTCTAAACCCTTTAACTTTTCATGTACCTCATGTTCACTACGCATTTGATAACTCAAATAGGATAGCGCTCGATTGAATGCTCTTTGAATTTCATCATCAAAGGCAATTTCATCTACCGTTAAATCGTCTAAAACTTTACCTTTTGTAAGACTAAATTGTATTAAAATAGCCTCATCTACACTAAAAGCATATTCTTCATTTAGATATATATTATATCGTTCCTGATTACGTTTTTGACGGCTAATTTTGGTAATTACTCGAGACATCTAATTCCTCCTTTGATAAGCTTAGTATACAACTTTTCGATTATAACATCATGTAAAGTACTCCAATAGTATATAAAGAGGTGTTGTTATGAAAATAGCTATAACAGGTGGTACAGGACTAGTAGGAAAACAGTTAGTCCAACAATTACAATTAGCCGGGGCTGAGATCTTTGTTTTGACTCGAAATCAAAGTCACTTTTCCAATGGGGTTCACTATATTCAATGGCTATCCGACAAATCGTTCCCAGAAAAGCATTTGGAAGGAATTAACGCAATCATCAACTTGGCTGGTACATCATTGAATAATGGAAGATGGTCAAAAACACTTAAAGAGGAGATCTATTCAAGTCGTATAACAGCGACAAAGGAAGTTCTAAGAATTATAAAAGCTCTCAAAACTCCTCCAGAAGTTTTAATAAATGCAAGCGCTATCGGTATTTACCCTTCTTCTAACAAATCGAAATATACAGAAACTTCAACAGAAACAGCGCATGATTTTCTTGCAAATACAGTTCGAGATTGGGAAGATACAGCAAAAAGGGCTGAAGATTTGGGTGTTCGTGTCGTCTTAACTCGTTTTGGTGTAATCTTAGGAAAAAATGGAGGGGCACTTCCAATGATGGTCATGCCTTATAAGCTTTACATTGGAGGGACAGTAGGGACAGGGACTCAATGGGTGTCCTGGATTCACTTGGAGGATGTTGTTGAAGCAATCATTTTTTCCATCAATCAAGAGAATATTAACGGGATTGTAAACTTCACATCTCCAAATCCAGTAACTATGAAGGAATTCGGCAAAACCATAGGAGAGGTATTACATAGGCCACATTGGTTTCCTGTTCCTTCTATTTTGATGAAATTAGCTCTAGGAGAAAAGAGTCAACTAGTACTAGAAGGTCAGAATGTACATCCAAGCTCTTTGCTAAAGGCTAACTATCAATTTAAATACCCTACTCTTAAATACGCGTTAGAAAATTTGTTATAACGCATAAATCCATAAAAACAACGCAACCTATCAAAAAAAGAAAGGTTGGGTTTAAAATGATAAAACAACATGCTACAGGTATTATAATCGCAATGTCAATTATCATCACTGGTATTATTGCAAACCCATTCACTGCTTCCGCTCAACAATTTAGTTGGGGATTTAAAAAGGCTCAAAATGAAGTGCCTCCAGAGGCCGGCGCAACTTTTGACAAAATGCTAGAAAAATACGGAGCAGTTTATAAAGGTAAAAACGATGATAAAGTTATGTATCTGACATTCGACTGTGGTTACGAAAATGGCTTTACCGAATCCATTTTAAATACATTGAAAAAGGAGAATATCCAAGCAACGTTTTTCTTAACTGGTCACTATTTAACTAGTGCAACTCCTTTAGTAAAACGTATGGTAAATGAAGGTCATGAAATTGGAAACCATTCAGATAAGCACCCGAATATGGCTAGACTAACAGAACAACAAATGATTGATGAATGGCAAAGATTCGACAAAAAGTTGGCTGAAATTACAGATGTAGAAAGAACAGTTTATGCTAGACCTCCAGAAGGTGTATTTAGCGAAGATTTATTAAGAGTTGGTCAAGAAGCAGGCTATCGCCATATTTTCTGGTCTGTTGCATTTAAAGATTGGCTAAAAGACAAACCACAAGGTTGGGAATATGCTTATAATAATTTAATGTCCCAAATGCATCCTGGAGCTATTATTCTAATGCACACAGTTTCTCCTGATAACGCTGAAGCACTGCCAAAGTTTATCAAAGATGCTGAGAAAAAAGGCTATCGCTTTGACTCCATTAACAACCTTATCAACGCAGTACCTTTCTTCGTTGATAACAAAAAGATTGGCTGATTCTTTCCTTACACGGAACCGTTCGCTATAATGATAAGATGAAGTGAAAAAGGACGTGTAAGTTTTGCAACAACAACCTACAATGACATTGGGGCAAAAAATCCCCCTTACTATAAAAAAGCTTGGCATTAACGGCGAAGGAATAGGCTACTATAAACGAAATGTCGTATTCGTAAAAGGAGCACTTCCAGGAGAAGACATTTATGCTGAGCTAACAAAGATTAATCGTAATTTCGCAGAAGCAAAAATTATAAAGATCCATAAAAAAGCGAAGGCTCGTCAAATTCCACCATGCCGAATTTACGAAAAATGTGGGGGCTGTCAGTTACAACATATGAAATATCCATATCAACTTGCTGCTAAACGAGATGTAATTGTACAAGCCCTCCATAAATATGTAAAATCAGCAGCGAAAAACATTCAAATTCGCCAAACAATTGGTATGGAAAATCCATGGCAATATCGAAATAAGAGTCAATTTCAAGTTCGAAAACCTGGCAAACAAATACTTGCTGGTCTCTATTCTGAAAATAGCCATAAACTATTGAATATTGAAGAATGTCTTGTCCAACATCCTATGACGACAAAAATAACAAATGCAGCAAAAAAAGTAATCGATGACTTGAACATTCCTGTTTACGATGGTCATTCTTTGAAAGGAATCATTCGAACAATTGTTGTACGTGTTGGTATACAAACTGGAGAAATTCAACTTGTCATTATTACAACACGTAAAAGCTTTCCCAAAAAAGAACTACTCGTAGAAAAGTTGAAAAAAATTGACCATGCCATTGTCTCTATCGTACAAAATATTAATCAAGATAAGACTTCTTTAATTTTTGGAGATCAATCTATTGTTCTTAATGGTAAGGAAACAATTCATGAGGAACTTGGAGAATTAGCGTTTGATCTATCAGCGCGTGCATTCTTCCAGTTAAATCCACAGCAGACTGTACACCTTTACAATCAAATCAAAAAAGCTGCTGCTCTAACAGGAAAAGAAACTGTCGTAGATGCATATTGTGGTGTTGGAACAATTGGATTATGGCTTGCAAATGACGCCAAAGAAGTTCGTGGTATGGATATCATTCCTGAAAGTATTCATGATGCAAAAGAAAATGCTAAAAAGCATGGATTTACACATACCAAGTATGTAACTGGTACTGCAGAAAAATGGTTAGACACTTGGCAAAAAGAAGGCTTTGTACCAGATGTATTAACAGTTGACCCACCTCGTACAGGCTTGGCTGCTAGTCTTATTAAAACAATTTTAACTGTAAAACCTAAAAGAGTTGTATACACTTCTTGTAACCCATCTACATTAGCAAAAGATTTGCAAGAACTAACTAAGATTTACCATGTAGAATATATTCAACCGATGGATATGTTCCCCCAAACAGCACACGTTGAATCAGTATCATTATTAACTTTAAAATAAGAATAATGGTTACCTTATAAAAAACAAAGGGTCCTAGCTATCATAAAACAGCTAGGACTCTTTTTATACTAATTGACTTGTAGGTCTCTTTCCAAAATACCAACTGATTAAAAATACAATTAGTAATCCAATTGATACGAGTAATAAGAAACTAAAATGATGGACATATTGCAAATATAGGCCTCCCAAAAGCGGTCCTGTTAAACTCCCTACACTAAAGAAAATACTACACATTAAATTTCCTGTTGGTAGCAACTCTCTTGGCGTCATATCACTCATATAGGAAATACCCAATGAAAACAATGATCCACAGAACATTCCTGCAAGCCCAAAGCAAATTGCAACCATCCATTGGTATGATTCCACAATGCTGCCTAATCCAAAAATTATTCCCCCACCTAGCAACGAAGTTAACACAATTTTCCTTCGTCCAATCTTATCTCCTAATATGCCAAGTGGAATTTGTGTTAGGATTCCACCGATTGAAAATGCCGCTAGGATAAAGGAAACCATTGAAACTTCAAAATGATTTCTTAATGCATAAACAGGAAACAATGAATTTAATGTTGACTCTAAAAAGCCATAACAAAGCGAAGGCAAACATGCTACCCAAGCGAATTTTAAAGTGACAACATATCGTTTAAAGATATTATCCACAACACTTTTAGTTTGTATTGGTTCTGGTCTTTCATTTTTTAGGAAGAAAACAAGTGACCATGCTGCTAGACAAAGCATTGAGGAAATGATAAATGGAAATGCTTCAGAGATTTCTGTTAATGGAACAAATAATGGGCCCACAGCAAATCCTATTCCAAATGACAATCCATAAATTGCAATATTTTTACCTAGACGATTCTCTGGTGATGAACTCGTAATCCACGTTTGAGTTGAATAGTGAAGTGAATGGTCACCTATCCCAATTAGTAAGCGAAGAATAAACCAAAACAACACATGCTTCCATAATGGAAATAACATTAAAGCAAAAAATACAACAGCTCCTCCTGTTAAAATGATAGGTTTATACCCAAATTTTCTTAATGGTTGTTCAATAAACGGTGATATTAGTAGCGTTCCAATATAAAGTGCTGTTGCGTTTAATCCATTAAGGGATGATGAAACACCATCTTTTTCGAAGATAACCGAAATTAAAGGCATCAACATACCTTGTGAAAATCCCGAAATAGATACAATCATAACTAAAATCCAAAACCTTTTTTGCTCAAAACTAATCTTAAATTCCACATCTGCCTCCATTTTAGTAATGATTACTTTTTTCATTATGTATTTTAATACTTGTAACATCTTATCATAATCTAATTCCACCTGTGAATTACCGAAAAGCACAAAAAAAGACTCAGCCACAAAAATTCAAAGTGCACTGAGTCTTTTAACGATCTGTTATTATCATATGTTGTTACATTAAACCCATTATCGGCCTAACCTTGACCGAGAACCTGTTTAACTCCCTCCTTTAAAATACTTATTCTATAGGCTCCTATTCCGTTCCCATTTACAGCGAAAACCTTTTATACTCCTTCCTTATTATTATGAAGTGAAGACTTTCTTTTCGCCCTTCATGTAAATTGCCAACTTTTTTTACATGAGTTGCTGCATTGATGGGCATCTTAAAAAGGAAGAGGATTTTCCTACGAAAGAACCGACATTCAAGTGATTACTCACTTCTCCTCCTTCCTTCTAGGTTAAAATCATGTTAACATATTACATTAATTTTGTAAATTTTCTAAACTTACAGAAATATAAAATACCCATTTTGGCCTATTTTTTCGAATTTCCAATTGAAAAATTTGATTAAATCGTATACGATGATGATGATGAAATGAGGTGTTACGATGAGCAAATCAATTACGGATAAAGAACAACAAGTCAATTATTTAAAAGAACGTCTACAAATTTTTGTTGAAGTATTAGATGCTATTGACCCAGAAACTGCAGATTTACAAGATATCGATCGCCTTATTGCCATGATGGACGATTTAGAAGATAAAATGGAACAATTCAAAAACCGCCCTGAAATGTAATTAATAAATTTTTAACAATCTTCTTATTTATTCATATAATTTCTACAAGAGCACAATTTTGTGCTCTTTTTTTCATACTTTGGACAGGTTATAATAAGGTGTAATTTAAAAATAACCTTTTTGAGGGGGCTATTTCCATGAATCTAGAAACACTAGAACAAAGTATTTACGATTTGGTAAGCGAAACTTCTACTAACTTACCAAAAGACGTTCGTCGTGCTATAAAAAAAGCGAAGGATGCAGAAAATGCTGGGACTCGTGCAGCGATGAGCTTAGATACAATCGCAAATAATATCTTCATGGCAGATGATCAAGTTTCACCTATTTGCCAAGATACTGGTCTTCCTACTTTCAAGATTAAAACTCCTGTTGGTGTAAACCAACTTGAAATCAAAGAAGTAATAAAAAAAGCTATCGTTCAAGCTACAAAGGATGCAAAACTTCGTCCTAACTCGGTAGATTCTTTAACGGGTAAAAACAGTGGCGACAATTTAGGTGCAGGTGTACCTGTTATAAAATTTGAACAATGGGAAAAAGAATATATAGAAGTAAAACTAATCCTTAAAGGTGGTGGCTGTGAAAACAAGAATATTCAATACAGTTTACCATGTGAACTTGAAGGACTTGGACGTGCAGGTCGTGATTTGGATGGTATCCGAAAATGTATACTTCACTCTGTTTATCAAGCACAAGGCCAAGGATGTTCTGCTGGGTTCATCGGTGTTGGAATCGGAGGAGATCGTTCTTCTGGATATGATTTAGCAAAAGAACAATTATTCCGCCACGTGGAAGATACTAACCCAAATCCAGACCTTGCAAAATTAGAAGCCTACATATTAGAGAAAGCAAATACGTTAGGTATTGGAACAATGGGCTTTGGTGGTGAAGCAACATTACTAGGCTGTAAAATCGGTGTTATGAACCGCATTCCAGCTTCTTTCTTTGTATCAGTAGCTTATAACTGTTGGGCATACCGACGAATGGCTATTGATATTGATGCAGAAACAGGAGAAATTAGAAAATGGCATTACCAAGAAGGAGAAAAAATAGCCTTCGATGATGCCGTTGCAGCAACGCAAGAAGAACCAAAAAAAGAAATTATTGAACTTCATGCACCTATTTCTGAAGAACAAATACGTGCACTGCATGTCGGTGATGTCGTCAAAATTTCAGGTCGTATGTATACTGGCCGTGATGCAATTCATCATCACTTAATAAGCCATGATGCCCCAGTCGATCTAAATGGCCAAATTATTTATCACTGCGGACCCGTAATGGCAAAAGACGAAGATGGCAATTGGACAGTTAAAGCAGCTGGTCCTACTACTTCCATTCGTGAAGAACCATATCAAGGTGATATTATGAAGAAATTCGGTATTCGAGCTGTAATGGGTAAAGGCGGTATGGGACCTAAAACGCTAAAAGCATTAGAAGAACATGGTGGGGTTTACTTAAATGCAATAGGTGGAGCTGCGCAATACTATGCCGATTGTATTAAATCAGTTGATGGAGTAGATTTAATAGAGTTTGGTATACCAGAGGCAATGTGGCATCTTAGTGTCCAAGACTTCACTGCTGTTGTTACAATGGATTCTCATGGAAACTCTTTACACGCAGATGTTCAAAAATCTTCTTTAGAAAAATTAGCTATGCATGCAGAAAGAGTATTTTAAAATAAGTAAAAGAAAAACCTCTCCAAAGTTTGGAAAGGTTTTTCTTTTTACTAAATTATTCTATTTATTTCACCAATAATTTATTATTACACTTCCATCCCCCTATCCTCTATGTTATAATAATTCTAAATTAAAAATAACTATAAAGATAATACAAAAAGGCCATTAGACACCCATATTTATTGTTATATAAACGTTTTGATATTGATTATTATTATCAGGAGGTCATGTGAATGGAAATCGTAAAAGAGAATAATTATCATCTAATTGAGAAAATAAGAGAACATATTGAACTTATTGCTGCACTTCTATCAGGCATTTTGATATTAACTGCTTGGTTGTTAGGGAAAGACGGCGAAACTACTATTTCAATAGTTTTCTATATATTAGCTTTTTTAATTGGTGGTTTTGCGAAAGCAAAAGAAGGCGTTGAAGAAACAATTGCAAATAAAGAGCTAAATGTTGAGTTTTTAATGATCATAGCTGCTATCGGTTCAGCAATCATTGGATATTGGACGGAGGGAGCTATTCTAATCTTCATCTTCGCTGTCAGTGGTGCACTTGAAACTTATGCAATGAAGAAAAGTCATAAAGAAATTTCAGCTCTGATGAATTTACAACCTGAAGAAGCATGGCTAATAAAACAAAATGGTGAAATAGAACGCGTTGCTGTTTCTTCTTTGAACTTAGGTGACCATTTACTTATTAAACCAGGTGAACTAATTCCAGCTGATGGAGTTATTGTGGAAGGCTCTACCTCAATTGATGAAGCTGCAATAACTGGTGAATCTATTCCGGTAACAAAATTAGTCGGTGCAGATGTATTTGCAGGAACGGTCAATATGACTGGTGCTGTAACAATGGAAATGACTAAACCAAGTTCTGAGTCATTATTTCAAAAGATTATTAACCTTGTACAATCTGCACAAAGTGAAAAATCACCTTCACAACAATTTATAGAACGTTTTGAAGGAGCCTATGTAAAATTTGTACTTATTGCAGTTGGCCTTATGATGTTTGTCCCACATTTCTTACTTGATTGGAGTTGGAATACAACATTTTATCGAGCAATGGTATTATTAGTAGTTGCTTCTCCTTGTGCACTTGTTGCTTCTATTATGCCTGCAACATTATCTGCTATTTCAAACGGTGCGCGTAATGGTGTTTTGTTCAAAGGTGGATTACATATTGAACACTTAAGCGTGTTAAGAGCAATTGCCTTTGATAAAACAGGTACGCTTACTCAAGGAAAACCTGTTGTAACAGATTTTGTTGTGCGTAATGATGTGGACGAATTACAAATGTTATCAATAATTGCCGGTATTGAAGCAAAGTCAAATCACCCACTTGCACAAGCAATTATCGCTTATGCTACTAATCGTGGACTTAAGACTTTCTCTCAAGCTCAAATAGAAGATGTGCCTGGTTGGGGCCTAAAAGCAATGGTTGATAATCAATCTTACAAAGTTGGAAAAATGGATTTCGTAGGTCGGGATGCTGCCTACAAATTTGCTGAAGGCATTGCTCCTAAACTTGCAGAACAAGGTAAAACTGTTATCTTCTTAGCTGATGAAGAAGGAATTGTTGCTCTTGCTGCGATGAAAGATACAGTTCGTGAAGAAGCTAAAAAAGCGATTGCTTTATTGAAAAACTTAGGTATTCACACCATCATGTTAACTGGTGACAATGAAAAAACTGCTAAAGTAATCGCTAAAGAAGCCGGTGTAGATGCTTATATCGCAGAATGCTTACCTGAAACAAAAGTAAATCACATTAAAGAGTTGATGAAAACATACAGTCATGTTGGTATGGTAGGTGACGGTATTAACGATGCACCTGCACTTGCTACTGCAACAACCGGAATTGCAATGGGTGAAGGAACTGACGTTGCTCTTGAAACTGCTGATGTAGTATTAATGAAAAACGACCTTTCTAAAATTTCTTACGCAGTTAATCTATCACGTAAGATGCAAAAAATTGTCAAACAAAATATTACCTTCTCCATCTCCGTAATCGTATTGTTAATCATCTCTAACTTTTTACAAGCAGTAGATTTACCACTTGGAGTAGTTGGACACGAAGGAAGTACAATTTTAGTTATTTTAAACGGTTTAAGAATGTTGAAAAACCATTAATAATCATCTTCCTTGTTACTAGAAAAAGGGGCTAACCCGTAAGTTTTAACTTATGGGTTAGTCCCCTTTATTTTGCTCTATTCTTTCTGTCTAGCTTTTCCCTTCTTTGCTGCATAATAGCATTAAGTTGCCCTCCTACTATTAGGAGAATGCCTGTCAAATACAGCCACAACATTAATATGATAATACCCCCGATACTCCCGTATGTAGCTGAGTAATTTACAAAATTATCAATATAGTAAGAAAAGGCATATGACACTAATAACCATGAAATTGTAGCAAAGAGTGCTCCAATTAATACACTCTTTAGATATAATTTAATATTTGGCAAAATCCAATACATTAAAGTCAAAACAGAAAAAATCAATATTGGAGGTAATAGTGTTCGAAATTTGTTCCAAACAACTAGAAAATCAGCCTCTAAACCAAATGTTGAAAATAGAAAAAGTCCAATTTGTTTACCAAACACAGGTAAAACTAAAGCGACAACGATTAAAAATATTAACAATAAAGTAAAAACTACAGATACAAATCTAGCAACTAAAAATGGCCTTGTTTCTTCTTTATTGTATGAACGATTTAACGATTTTATCAAGGCATTGACACCATTTGAAGCTGACCAAATTGTACCGATGATCCCAATAGATAATAATCCACTGTTACGTTTTTCAAGAACTTCTACAATCGTTCCCTCAATCATTGTATATACTTGTTCTGGCATTAAATCTTCTAAAACTATATATACAAGAGCTGGTGGGAAATTCAAATAAGGTAACAAAGTCAATAAGAAAATCAGCAATGGAAATAATGCTAGTAAAAAGAAATACGCTAATTGTGCACCAAACCCTGTAATATCAGCATCCTTCAAACGTTTTAGAAATGCTAATATAAATCCTTTTAGTTTAGTGACATCATAATGGTCATCCAATGTATCCTTCTTCTCTATTTGCATTAACTTCATCTTATTGAACATTTCAGATGACTTACCGCTTGTAGTATTCTTTGCTTTTTTGGAGCTTCTTAAAAGCTTATATTTTTTCACTTTTCTACGCTTTTTCATACTTGCTCCCCCTTTATCGGGAACTTATAAGTGAATAACAGATTCTGTTGGAACTTCTTTTTCTTTTGCTTTTTCAATTCCTGCTGTTAAGACTTCTTTTGTTTCCAAAACAATGTCCTTTACTTGAGGAGTTAACTCTTGAATTTCATTTATTTTTTCAAGATAGAAATCCTTGTCTTTCATAAAAGTACTATACATAGACTGCACTGAGCTAGCTGTAGATTGAAGTTTATCAAATATTTCTTGACGATTAGATGCATAATATTGCACATCAATCATAAAATGTTTTACCTTTCTAACTGTAGTTTCGCGAGTGTGTCGATCCAACATACTTAATGCTGCTCCTGTAACAGCTCCTAATGCGATACCTGTAACTAATTTGTTAGACATATTAATCCTCCTTCAAACATCTATATATATTATTATACCCCACTACTTTATATGTAAAACAGTTTCAATATTATATACATTCTATTTCACATGCACTAATTACTTAAAATCCTCAATAAAAGGAGGAGCAAAGGAATATTTCTTATATAACTTAAATTGACTTTAAGAATTCATCGTGAAATGATACTGTAGTATATGAATGTAATAAAAAGTAGGAGGAATCCCTTTGAATTTAACTCAACCATCTACAGAGAATGTAACTTTTATGATTGAAGGTATAAAAGATAAACTTCGTATGGTCAATGCAGATGCGATGAAACCTGAACATTTTGATACTGATAACTATGAGGACTTAGTTTTTTTATACGAAATGGTCATGAAACGTAATGCATTTAGCCCAAGTGAAATGCAAGCTATTGTGGCAGAGCTTGGATCCTTACGTAAATAAATATTAAAACAATTGCTTTATTTGCTTTCTCTAAGTCAAAAAGGTATGCCTCTATCCGGAGACATACCTTTTTTGTATTTATTCATTTGAATTATTTGTTGATGTGCCATCTTTTTTCACTAATGGTTGAATAAGTACTTCAACTCGACGGTTCTTTGCACGGCCCTTTTCTGTTTTGTTTGATGCTATTGGGTTATTTTCTCCGTATCCCTTCGCGCTAAAGTACGAGGAATCTACTTTCGGATTATTATTAACGATCAATGTTAAGAAATTAACCGCTCGCATAACACTTAGTTCCCAGTTAGATGAAAATTCCCCATTATTCATCGGAATATTATCAGTATATCCAGTAATTGTTACACTTCTTTTTGGTTTAAAAACTAGAATTTTTGATAATTCCTTTGCAGTTTCTTTATATTCTTCTTTTACATCTGCTTTACCAGGATCAAATAGCACACTATCTCGAATCGTAATTAAAAGACCATCATCGGTCATCTTTGTTTCGAATTGCTTTTCTAATTCATTCACGGCAATAAAGTCATCAACTTTACCCTTAATTTTTGAAAGGGACTTTTGATCTTCTAAGTAAGCCGTATTTTTGTTTAGTGAGTCACTTTTAGGATCGGTTGGTTCTACTGGAGATGGATTTTCCATTACGCCACTTCCTCCATCGAACACTGCATTAAACACAGAAGATAGCTGAGCTAATTTATGAGCATCTACTGTACTTGATGCAAATAGTACGATAAACAATGCTAATAATAATGTTAGTAAATCGGAATATGGTAGCAACCATGACTCTGGGATTTCACCTGGTTCTTTTTTACGCTTCTTAGATTTCCTTGCCAAGGCCGCTCGCCCCGCTTTCACCCATAATTTGTTTGCGTTCTTCTTTTGTTAAGTACGAAGCAAGCTTTTGTTCGATTACGCGAGGAGCCTCCCCTTCTAAAACTGAAAGAATTCCTTCAATCATCATCATCTTTTGACGTGCTTCTATACTTGATTTACGTCTAAGTTTATTTGCAAATGGATGCCATAATACATACCCAGTGAAAATCCCTAATAGTGTTGCGATAAAGGCTGCTGAAATGGCATGTCCTAATGCATCAATATCATTCATATTTTTTAAAGCTGCGATTAAACCAACTACCGCACCTAGTACCCCTAACGTAGGGGCATATGTACCTGCTTGCGTGAAAATTTGCGCTCCTGCTGTATGGCGTTCTTCCATTGCTTCTACTTCTTCAGTCAATACATCGCGAATATAATCTGCATTTTGTCCATCTATCGCTAAAGTTAGACCATTCTTTAAGAAGGGATCATCAATTTCAGAAACTTTCCCCTCTAATGCTAAAAGCCCTTCACGACGTGCTAAATCCGCCCAGCTAGAAAATAATTTAATAATTTCAACATCACTTACTAGATTTTGCTCTGTAAATAAAATCTTGAATAATTTTGGAACTTTCTTCAATTCACTTTTAGGAAATGCAATAGTTACAGCTGCGATTGTTCCTAAAATAATGATTAAAATAGCCGCTGGGTTAAGCAAATTATCAGGGGTTACACCTTTTAAGGTCATCCCAACGAATACTGCGATTAACCCCAGTATTAGACCAACAATCGATGATAAATCCATTTTAGTACCCTCCATAGTGTCATTCTTGTTATTATTTCGGTTATTTTTCTGCAATGTTAATAATTCAATATCGAACAACATAAGATATTTGATGAAAACATAATAGTGATATGTAACAGTTATCGACTAGAAGCAATACAATCTATTTTATCCAGTTTATTTAAATACGTGTTATAATAATAGTGTTCTATAATTCTTAAAAGAGTTTTATAGAATTTTTAATTTCTCTTTATCTTCGAATCATGTATAATTATTATTAATGAATAATTCCATATATAGGGAGGGTTATCGATAATGGCTTCATTTATCGCTACAGTTGTTGGATTCTTTGGTATACTTTTAGTATCAGGTGCGATGTTTGTCCACTATTTAAGAGAAGGCCTAGATTCTTCATCTGCTAATATCGTAGATCCAAAACCAAAAACTAAATTTTAGTAAAAAAAAGCTACTTGCTAGTCGCAAGTAGCTTTTTTTACATTTTTCTAACAATTTATTGACGAATTTATAACATTTAAGGTTTATCGCACTATATAATTTCTAAAATTCGTATATTAATGTCACCTTTCTATTTACACTCCTATGAAATGATTGTTATATACCATAAAATAACATGCTATTTAAAAGAAATATATTTTATACTAATGTAACCTAAGGTATTTTGAGGAGGAATTTTACGTATGTTTTCGACAACAGCAGTTGGAATCGATTTAGGCACAGCCAATACGTTAGTATATACAAAAAATAAAGGTATTATTTTAAATGAACCATCCGTTGTAGCTTATAATATTAATACAAATGAAATTGTTGCAACCGGTAAAGAAGCAAAAGAAATGGTAGGGAAAACACCCCAAAGTATTCGAGCAATCCGTCCTCTTAAAGATGGTGTAATTGCAGATTTTGATATGACCGCTGCCATGATTAAATCTATGATGGAAAAAGTGGCAAAGAAAATGGGATCTTCCTTACGTAAACCAAATGTTGTCGTTTGTACACCATCTGGCGCTACTTCTGTTGAACGACTAGCAATTCAAGACGTCGTGAAACAATGTGGAGCCAAAGAAGTTCACCTAATAGAGGAACCCGTTGCTGCAGCAATTGGTGCAGAATTACCAGTTAGTGATCCAATTGCAAGTGTGATTGTTGATATTGGTGGGGGTACAACAGAAGTTGGTATTATTTCATTTGGTGGGATTGTTACATCTAATACCATGAAACTAGGTGGCGACCATATGAATGAAGAGATTATTCAATTCGCCCGCAAAGAGTTTAATGTTTTAATAGGAGAACCAACAGCAGAAAAAATCAAACAAGAAATTGGGTATGCATTAATAGAACACCCTTCTGAAATAATTGAAGTATGTGGTCGCGATATCGTAACAGGTCTTCCAAAAACTATTGCAGTATCATCATTGCAAATTCAAAATTGTTTAAAAGAAAATCTATTATCTATTTTAGAGTTAATCAGTAGATCTTTAGAAAGTTGTCCCCCAGAATTATCTGGTGATATCGTAGATCGCGGTATTGTTCTAACTGGCGGAGGTTCTCTATTAAAAGGAATGGCTGAATGGCTTTCTAAAAAATTAGATGTTCCCGTTCATTTAGCTCCTGAACCATTAGAATCCGTTGTAATAGGAACAGGAAAAGCATTAGATACGATTCATTTACTAAAAAAATAAAATTTTCAGTATTTCCTTTTTCTAAGTAGTTATTTTACAATTAGAAAGAGGAGGAGATACAGTTATGTCTATTTTAAACGAAGTCATTACATTCAATAAATCGTTCGTAGAAGAAAAACGATATGAACCTTATATTACTAGTAAATATCCTGATAAACATTTTGTTATTCTAACTTGTATGGATACACGGCTTGTCGAATTATTGCCAAAAGCGATGAATCTTCGCAATGGTGATGTTAAGATAATTAAAAGTGCTGGTGCAACACTCAATCATCCGTTTGGCGGTATTATGCGAAGCTTGCTTGTTGCAATATACGAACTTCAAGCAGATGAAGTTTTTGTAATCGGGCATTATGACTGTGGTATGAGTGCAGTAAACCCAGATAAAATGCTTCAAAAGATGATAGATCGTGGAATTACACAAGATACACTCGATTTGCTTACTTATTCAGGTGTCGATTTAAAACAATGGTTACATGGGTTTGAGGATGTACAAGAAAATGTTCAACATAGCGTTGAAATGATAAAAAACCATCCATTAGTATTGGACTCAATCCCCGTTCACGGTTTAGTCATTGATCCTAAGACGGGTAAATTAGATATAATTGTAGACGGCTCAAAGATATAAAAAACAGCGATTTCCTTATGAGGAAATCGCTGTTTTTGTATTTATCTCATCACTATAAATATTATTTAAGAAATACATCATACAGTAAAAGCACAAGTTTTCAATAATTCGACAGATTTCCCAGGAAATCTTCAATATCATTTATATTACATTCCATTGAATAATCTATGGAATTTGGTCCTCCATCTCCGCCAAGCGGCCTTACCCTTTCAATAGTCCCCTTCCATTAGTGCATATAAATAATGGTCTTGCCATTTCCCATTAATATAAAGTAGTTTACGCAATAACCCTTCCCTTAAATAACCTGCTTTTTCTAATACGCGGACAGATGCTACATTTTTGGGAGAAACATATGCCTCCAATCGATGAATACAAAGATCTTCAAATGCAAATTTTGAAACAAGTGAAAGTGCTTCGGATACAATCCCTTTTCCAGTATGTGCCTCATCCATTGAATAGCCTACAAAAGCACTGGAGAAAGGGAGACGTCTAATCGAATATATAGAAATATGCCCTATTATCTCCGTACTCCCAGAAGCGAAAATACCAAAACTATATTCCCGATTCGCGCGCATTTGCCTTATAGACTCTTGAATTTTCTTTATTTGGACTTTTTCAGTGTAGTATTCAGGTGGATGTAATGGCTCATGGATTGACCAGTAATGCATATTACGTGCAACCATTTGAGTATATGGTGTTACATCCGCTAACTCTAAAGTACGCAAATAACAACGTTGTCCCTCTAAAAATACCATACAGTATTATCCATCCTTTTCGATATATTGAAGATATCATTTGAATATTGTAAAAGGTCGTTTAACAAGAGATTCAGAATTCCATACTTAAACACTGAAGTAAATATAAAATTCATGCATAAAATTAAGTGACAAAGTCTCTTTCAACTAGAACCAAAATAAATTTTTCTTTTACTATTTTGTTTATCTATGATAAAACTATGTAAACTTAAATATTATACTTCTTTAGTTAAAGATTCTGTAGGATCTGTAACTTGCAAGCCCTGACGTTCGCATTCTTTTTTTACATGTTTTATCGTCTCTTTAAGAACTTGTATACGTGCGTATTTTTTATCATTGCCCTCGATTAAAATCCAAGGTGCATTCTTTTGATCTGTTTTATCGAACATATCATTAGCAGCCTCAATATATAAAGGCCATTTATCTCGATTACGCCAATCTTCATCCGTAAGCTTCCACTTTTTATAAGGATCTTCTTGACGCTCTTTAAATCTATTTAACTGTTCTTCATTTGATACTTGTATCCAGAATTTCAATACAATGTAATGATCATCTGTTAACAATTTTTCGAATTGATTGATTTCTTCATAAGCACGTCCCCATTCGTCTTTTGAAGCAAATCCTTCAATTCTTTCAACAAGTACTCGTCCATACCACGTACGATCGAAAATACCTATCTGTCCTCTTGCAGGAAGTCGTTTCCAAAATCGATGAAGATGATTATACTTTAACTCTTCTTGAGTAGGAGCAGCTATAGGATGTACTATATATCCCCTTGGATCTAAGCGCTGTGTTAATCTCTTAATAGCGCCGCCCTTCCCTGCTGCATCCATCCCTTCAAAACCTATTATCAATCCAATATTATGCTTAAATAGGAATTGTTGAATGTTCAGCATTTCAAATTGGAGCTTTTTTAGTTCTTTCTTATAGGAGATTTTATCGTCTAGCTTTTTATTTAAATCCAGCTTTTCAATATGTGTAGTCACTTTATCCACTCCTTTTTATATCTTTATAATATTTTACCGCAATGTTCACTAAAATGGTATTTGTTGTTACACTAAAACGATTGTATACTATAGAGTGACTAATTATTTATGGAATTTGATGTACATCATATCAATTATTAGATTGTTTCACTAATCTAATCAGAAAGGAGAGATTGTATTGGGCAGACTATTGATCGTAACCATTATATATTTGGCCATGGTTACATTTAGCATAGCTGCTAACATTATTCCACTTAATGGCCATACAACAAGTGAGATCTCCAATAGCTATACTGTCCTATTTAGTCCTGCAGGGTACGTTAATATTATTCGGGTATTTATCTATATTATTTTGACCTATTGGATTTATCTTTTGTGGAAAAATCGTCGTACCGAATACCATATAACATTTATGCAAACTGTTTATTTTGTCACGAGTTCGGTACTTAATATTTTATGGATTTACTTATGGCATTATGAATATTTTACCTGGTCAGTTATCATTATTATTTTAATGTTATTATCCTTGATAGGTTTGTATTTTACCTATCCCGTTTGGAATCGGTCATGGGTAGGACGCTTACCCATTTCTATATACCTTGCATGGGAAAGTATTGTCACTTTTATGAACATCGCTTTCCTGTTTACCCATAATCATTGGAGCTTCTTAGATTTAAGCGAACCTTTATGGGCAGTAATTATGCTTACATTTGGAGCAGCAATTGCATTACATGTCAGATTTCATTATGAAGATATCCTTTTCCCTATTATTTATATTTGGACTTTTATTGGAATTGCATTTAAGAATGGTTTTGAAGAATTACTTGTTACAACTGCTGCTCTTTTCTTGAGTGGTGTACTTGTTGTAGGAATTATTTTTATCAAAAAACAAAAGCCCTCTGAATAAATTCAGAGAGCTTGAATAAGTGGCTTAATGGTTTCAAACTTTTAAGCTGCTTTTTATTTTAACTTTTTCTAGTCAATTTTTGTTGTAATAATTGGTTCGCCTTTTGTAACAATGATTGTATGTTCAAGTTGAGCGACTAAAGATTTATCTGGTGTAATAAAAGTCCAGCCATCACCAGCTTCTACAATATGCTCAGCTTTTTGTGAGATAAATGGTTCTACTGCTAATACCATTCCCTCTTTAAGAATTGTACGATCCCAAGCATCAAAGTAATTTAACACATATTGTGGTTCTTCATGTAGAGAGTGTCCAACACCATGTCCAGTTAAATTCATAATAACTGATAACCCATTATCATGAGCTTCTCGTTCTACTGCTTTACCAATTTGGCTTAAACGAGAACCAGCTTTAACCTTTTTCATAGCACGATCAAATGCACTTTGTGCTACATCACAAATTTTTTGAACTTCTGGTTTTTCAACATCTCCAACGATAAATGAAATACCTGTATCTGCATAATAACCGTTAACATGACCTGACACATCAATATTAATCAAGTCACCGGCTTTAAGTTTATGATGATTTGGAATACCATGTGCCACTTGTTCATTAACACTAATACAAGTGTATCCTGGGAAATCATATTCTGCTTTTGGTCCTGAAACGGCACCTTTTTCTTCGAATAATTTACCAGCTAAATCGTCTAATTCTTTTGTTGTAACACCTGGTTTTGTTGCAGCTTTCATCGCTTCACGAATTTCAGCCATTGCACGGCCTGCTTTCATTAAAGCATCTATTTCTTCTTTCGTTTTTGCAATCATTTGTAACGATCCCTTCTCATTTTATCTACTCTTAACTATACCACAATTTACGAAAAGCAGTTTTAGAAAACCTTTCCTAAGCTTATAGCTATCATATTATAGATACATGAAAAGTTTACTTATACAAACATTTTCCATCGACATCATGAAATTAAAAAAATCTTATCGAATAAAATAACCTAGTTCCTATTAGTATAGAAAACTAGGCTTATTTCTTATCCTCTTTATCTTTTATGTTCTAGTAACTTTGGCGCTGTAGTGAAGAGAAGAGATGCTACAATGATTGTTAATATAATTGCCGGTATCATATAGGAACCATTATAAATAATTGAATATAAGTATACATTTTGCTTTCCAGCATATTCTGCAAAGAATACAATACCAGCCACTGTGTGTGCAATATAGCGTAATAATCCCCCTATAAAAGTACCGAGTGTAATATACGCTACCATTTGCTTTTTCTTTCCTTCTTTACTAACCTTAAGTAATTGACGTCGGATGATTCCGGCTAAACCTACAACTGTAAAAGCAAAGAAATAATCGATAAAGCCTTGTAATGGGGTTAAAATATAGCCCCCCATTATTGCTTGTAAAGTTCCTATTAGGAATCCAGTTACAAGACCTGGTATTGTTCCCCATCGAAAAGACATCAACACAATTGGTACCATCACAAGACTAATAGAACCTCCCTGAGCCCATAGTCTAAATGAGAGCTGGTCTAAAACTAAACCAATCGCTGCAAAAATTGCAATTTCAATCATCATTAATAATTTCTTATTGTTCAATTTTCATCCTCCTTAGTTCAGATGTAGATCACATAAGTCCTAAAGTGTATTCTGGTATTGCCAGAATTAGATATTTCACCATAAAAAAACGACATCAGGATAGCCCTGACATCGAAATAGTCGGTTTTCTATCCACATTCCTACGCAAGCATTAACTTACAGGTTCAAAGGGTTAGAACTTCGGGTTCACTCTCAGCCGTCCTTTACGGCTCCCCTTGTGGTCGATACATCATTAAATTTTTTTGAACATATTTATTGTACTTAACTTATGCTGGAAATTCAATAGCGAATAATCCTTTGTCTCTTGTAAAAAACAAATGAATCTTTTATTCGCTTTTATCCGTAGATGTATATGAATGATTGAATGGAGGTGATGAATGTGAATAATAATCGTGTATTATCATCGCTTTGTTATTTTAGTGTATTTTTTGCTGGGCTTATTTTACCATTAATCGTTTTCTTTGTTGCAAATGAACCTGAAGTTAAAAGACATGCAAAACGTGCTTTTCTCTCTCACCTATTGCTAATCATACCTACAATTATTGGTGTAATAATCTTCATAGTTGTTGTAATGAGTTTTGGTTTTCAGTCAAGTAGTTATGAGTCAATTGGATTAAATTCAAATGGTTTGTCATACTCATCAAGTGGTGATACATTTATCATAATTGCATGGTTAATATTTATTGTCTTTGAAGTAATTTTATCCCTTGCAGTGTTTATATGGAATATTGTTCAAGGCATAAAAGTTCTTAAAGCTTAGATACTATCTATATGGGGATTTATCATGTCGAAATACAGAGAATCCAAAGAATGGAGTGCATATTATGCAAGTAAGAAAAGTTGTAAAAGCTGCTATAAAAATCGCACCAATCGTTTATCCAATCATCATAAAAGCCATTGACGCTAGAAAGAAGAAAAATCCTTTAAAAAAATAATGATAATTTCTCAATTTATTACTAGAATTAAAAAGCCCTTCAATAATAAGCCGTACATTCTTATAGGCTGTCATTGAAGGGTTTTTATCTTGTTCAGCAATGCAGTTTAGAATGCCCAACTTCCTTTTCTAAAGATAGGCTCTACAGTTCCATCAGGTAGAACACCATCAATATCCATCTCTCCACTACCTACCATGAAGTCCTCATGCGTAATAGAAGTATTGATGCCTTTTTCTTCAAGTTGCTCTTTTGAAAGCGCGCTCCCACCTTCATAGCATGTTGGATAAGCTTCACCGATTGCTAAGTGGTTGGATGCATTTTCGTCAAATAATGTATTGTAATATAGGATGTTCGATGCTGAAATTGGTGATTCATGTGGTACAAGTGCTACCTCACCGAGATATCGTGATCCTTCATCTGCTTTTGTTAGTTCTTGAAGAAGTTCTGCACCTACTCTAGCTTCTGTTTTTACAATCTTACCGTTTTCAAAAGTAATTTTAAAATGATCGATAATATTACCTTGGAAAGCAAGTGGTTTGGTATTTGACACATAGCCATTAACACCATATTTTGATGGCATTGTATATACTTCTTCAGTTGGCATATTAGCGACAAACGATGTACCTTCTGGTGTGTAGCTTGCCCCTGTGCACCAAATATGCTTATCAGGTAATTCGACTGTTAAATCTGTTCCTGGTGCTGTGTAATGTAATTTTGCATATCGTTTTTTATTTAATATAGCTGCGCGTTCATCTAAATTTTTTAAATGTTGTTCCCAATTATCGATTACATTTCCTTCACCGATATGTACTGTTTTAAAAATAGCTTCCCATAAAGCTGGTACTTGTTCTTCTTCTTTTAGATTTGGAAATACCTTTGCAGCCCATTTTTTAGAAGGTACAGCAATAATTGACCAAGCTATTTTATCATTCATAACAGCATCACGATAGTTTTCTAAAGCTTTGCCAGATGCTTTTTGATGAGCAGATAATTTTTCAACTGGAACACCTGTTAAATTATCTGGATCTGCTGCGTCAATCCAAAGTAATGCCCCTTTTCGCTCAATTAGTTCATCTCGTTGTTCACTAATCCAACGAGGAAATTTTGCGAACTCAGCATCTGGTGCATTATCAAAAAACTGACGGTTTATCACATCATCCGAAAAATTAACTGTTACACGAGCTGCTCCTACTTCGTAAGCTTTTTTAACAACTAACCTTGTAAATTCGACAGTATCTGTAGTTGTATTAATAAGGAGTGTTTGACCTTTTTGAACATTGGCACCCACTTTAACAGTTAACTCAGCAAATTGCTCTAACTTCTCTTCAAATGTCATTAATCAGTTACCTCACTTTTTTTTATTGTTTAGACGGTTCTTTTTGCTAAAAAACTTTTTGTTTTCCTGTTTTTTAAAAGAATTTCCAAATGAGCTACTTTCACTTTTCTTTTTAGAATATGAGCCTGAAGATTTATTATTCCCTCTCTTTTGTTTAGGAGGTTTTACTTCCGCATGTCCTTCGATTAATTGACCATTAGACCAAATTTTTTCAACTGGTTTAATAGATAATTCTCGCATACGTTTATGATAGGCTTGTTCTTCATGATAAGCTAATAATGTAATAACCTCACCGTCAGCTCCAGCACGACCAGTACGTCCTGAACGATGCACATATTGTTCTTTTGTATATGGAACATCCACATGGATAACATGTGTTAACCCTTTAATATCTAAACCACGTGCCGCAATATCTGTTGCAATTAGGACTCGTGCTTCTCCTTTACGGAAACTATCTAATGAGGTTTTTCTTTCTTCCTTCTTCATCTCAGAATGTAGTGCAACGATTGGTGCATTACGGAAATCCAGTTTAGATTTTTTCATTAGTAGTTGATCTAAATTATTTATAAAAGCAAGGGCTCTCACGCCTGATATATGTGAAATTTTACGAAGAAACTCTGTTTTATCTCGTTGTTCAAGCTTTACAAAAGAATGTACTACCTTGCTATCACCTAGTAAGTCTTTTTCAACCTCTACTTGAAGTCTGATTGGATCATGAAGCATACGTTTTGCAACTAACTCAATTTCATCTGTTATTGTAGCTGATACAACCGCTACTTGGCGATTATGATCAGCACCATCGATAAAAGATTTTACAATTACTCGATAGTCCCTACTTAGTAACTGATCACCTTCATCTAAAATGATTGTAGTCAGTTCATGCAGTTTCAACTTTCTTTCATTAACAAGCTCATTTAATCTTCCTGGTGTACCAACTGCAATTGTTGGTTTCTTTTTTAACTTTTCAATTTGTCTTTGTGGATTTGCTCCACCAATTAAAGGGACAACAGTAATAGGTGTGCCAGCAATCCATTCACGAATAACCTCTACAATTTGCATACATAATTCTTGAGATGGCGCTATGATTAAAGCTTGAGTTGCTTTTTTTGTTCCATCTACTTTTTGAAGTAACGGTAATAAGTAAGCTAATGTTTTACCTGTACCTGTTGGAGATTCAGCTACAACATCCTTACCTTCTATAAGTGCTGGAATCATTTGATCTTGTATTGGCATAGTGGATGGGAAGCTCCACTTTTTTTGTAAGTCTTCATTTAATAAATTTAGGAATGTCATTGTTTCCCACACCTTCTCTCAGTGTAATTTTATGATGATTTGTTTCATATATAATGAAATTGATTTATTTAAAAAGTATTTAAGTAAAAACCTGCCCTCCGAAAAGGACAGGTGTTTCAATTTAGTCTAATAGTTCATATCCACAACTAGTAATTGCAGTGTCTGCTAATACAATTAGTGCATCGATATATAAATTACTATCTAGAGATAAATCACGATTCACAACAGATAGTTCTGTGCATCCTAATATAATATAGTCACAACCTGCTTTTATCATAGCCGTCTCAATGGGTTGCCATTGTTCTTTTGAGATTTTCTTTCCTGCTTTTACATAGTCATAGATCACTGACATAAGGTCTTTTTGCATTTCTTTGTCTGGTACAATTGGTTCTATTCCTTCATCGAGTAAAGCCTCTTGATATAAGTTAGAAGTCAAAGTACCGATTGTTGCAAGAATCCCCACACGTTTTGCATTCAATAGGTGTGCTTTCTTTGCAGTTTCTCGAATCATATGCAGAACGGGAACAGGTGAACCTTCTTGTAAACCTTCATAAAATCTATGCGCTGTATTACAAGGAATACATATCATATCTGCTCCTGCGTTTGCAAGCTTATGAGCATCTTCTACCATCACTGGTAGTGGATTTGGTTTAGAGTGATCTAAGATGTAATCTGTTCTATCAGGAATACGTGTATCATTATCAATGATAAAGTGCATATGTTCTTGATCTCTAAACGCAAAAGTTCTTCGGACAATTGTTTCGCCTAGGAGCATTGTTGCTAAAGGTCCAACTCCGCCAATAATGCCAAGTACTTTCTTTTTCATAACTTAAGACAGACCTTTATTGTTAAAATATTTTTTGTATTTACGGTAATAATTTAAGCTATTTAATGTTAGCTTGTACCAACGTTTGAAATTCATATCTTCTTTATAGAATAATGAGTTTGTTGCTTTTCCTTCTTTAATAAGCTTACGTGCTTTTGCTTTTAACTCTTTATTTTGTGCATATTTAAATAATACGCCATTTGGAATGATACTCCACAAATGTTCGTTATTCGCATAGGTACATTCTTGTTGAATGTGCAACATACGGTCATCAGCAACATATTGCATTAAGTTATAGCCTGCAGCCGTTACATAATAGCTACTACGTCCATTACGTAGATTAATCTCGAATAATTTATACTTACCGTCACGGTAGTCATATTTCATATCGAAGTTTGCAATACCTGTAAAACCTATGTCTTCTAGGAAGAAACGAACTTGGTCCATCAAGTCTTTATCATAAGTAGTAATGATTGCAGCATAACTACCTATACCTTCTGGAGAGTGTTCTTCAAGAATTGGGTTACCTAGGCACATTAGCTTCACTTTACCATCTGTTGCAACATATGCATTCAATACACGCATATATGAGTCATCTCCAGGGATAAACTCTTGAATGATTAAGTGATCTTTATAAGAAGAACTATAGATTGCTTTTAATATAGCATCTTTTTCAGCTTCATCATGAGCAACGAATACTTTCTTCTTACCAGGGAATTTACATGCCCAATAAGCAACGGAGTTAGATGCCTTAATAATGATTGGGTAGTCAAATTTCACTTGGAAGTTTTCATATGTCTCAAACGTACAAGTGTCTGTTTTAGGATAACTGAAGTTATATTTTTCGCACATTTTATAGAAATTTTCTTTTAGTAAAATGCGATCCATCAAAGATTCATCAATGTATGGAACTGTGAAATATTGTTCTAGGGCTGGTTTGTTCTTAATAATGAGTTTGACATAATCATCGCCACAACCCATTAATAGCAAATCTTTGTTTTCGTATTCTTTTGCTAATTTTTTCATTTCTTCTACAAAGTTTTCTTTTAAGTTTGGAACTTGTTTGAAGTGTAGAATATTACTGTTTTGTGTTGCTGTTAAATGTGCTCGTCCAACTACGATTGCTTTAATGCCATAAGCTTCATAAAAAGCTCGTGCCATACCATATGCATTCATATCTGATCCGATTAATATTGGTAAAAATGGTTGTTCTGCCATTTCTGATCATCTCACTTATTTGTACTTATTTTAATGCCATTAGTTTATCATATTTTGCGTTTATAAACGAACAATGTCTTAAATTGTTATAGTTTATTTTTCTATCGAAATTGCTTGTGAACCCATTTCTTTGTAGCTTTTGAAAAATTTTGTCGTATCATGAGAAACGTAGCCATGAAGTGGATCCATAACGATAACTTTATCATCCTCATACCCAGTTAGCACTACTACATGTAAATTTCTATACATTTTAGGTTTACGGTCGGTCCCTTTAATATACCAGCCTTCTTTTTTCTTTGGCTTTGATAAATCCAATGTTACCCACATCATCACCGGTATACCTTGTTGAACAGTTTCTATTATTTTCTTTTTGCTAGCACCAGTAAGATTCGTCACTTGAAGATTTGATTTATAATCTCTTGCTACTTTTTTTGCAGTTTTTGTGATCGCTGGAGCAAAAATATATGTACCTGTTAACTTGTCTGCAGGATTTCCTGCGTATGCTTTGTTTGGATCTGGACCTATTCGTTTTCCATTTTTATCAACAATCTCTTCTGTCGGCAAATATTTCTTAGCCATCTTCATCTTAGAAAGATTTAAACCGTAATAGTTAAATGCAGCTGTCATTGCTGTTATTTCACAACCGTGTGGAAGTTGGGGATTTTGCAGTACAACAGGAACTTCAATACGCTGATTTTCCTTTTGATAGTAGGTTTCAAGAACGACATAGGAAGTATCTTTTTTTACTTTTACTATCTTTGCTACACTATTAGTTTTTTTTACAAGCCCTAAGTCATCATTAGAAGATGGTACAAATAAATAACGTCTACCGGCTTTTAAATGAGGGAGTTTCACTTGCCCCTCAGAATCACTAGTAGCAGTAGTAACTAATTCATCTGTCTCTATATCTCTTACGCTAACTTTCATATTAGGAATAGGTTCTCTGCTTCCAAATGCGACAATTAGTACTTTAATGCCTTCATCTATTTTCTCTTCTTTTGCTGGTAAAATACTTGAACATCCACTTGTCATAATTGCAAAAAGCATTATAAAGCAAAAGAGGAGCAAATGCCGAGGCATTATACTTCTCTTCACCATGGTCGACAATCTCCTTTTAAGCTAAAGGAATTATTAGCCGAAGTATTTTTTATACCATACTAAGAACATGTAAATTGTCCACACTTTACGTTGGTTTTTCGCTTTACCTTCGTAGTGATCTGTTAATAATTTAACAATTGCTCGTTGATCGAAGAATTGAGCAGCTTCAGGTGATTCAAATGTAGCTTTAATTTGGTTAAAGTATTTATCTTCTTTTAACCAAAGTCTGATAGGTACAGGGAAACCAATTTTTTTACGATGTGCCCATTCATCTGGTAGCGCTCTTTGTGACGCTTGACGGAATGCATATTTTGTATCTTTTTCGTTCACTCGATAATGTGATGGAACTTTAGAAGCTACTTTCATAATTTCGCGGTCAAGGAATGGAACACGTAACTCAATTGAATGAGCCATACTCATTTTATCTGCTTTTAATAGAATGTCATCTACTAACCAAAGATTTAAATCTAGAATTTGTTTTTTAGTTAAGTCATCTTCACCAGCTGCCTTTTTGTAAATTGGCATTACAATATCTGCAACAGATGGCGCATGATTGTACTTATCTGTTAAAATGTCAGTCGCTTCATGTTCTTCGAAAATATGAGCTTGTCCAATAAATGTTTGTTCTACAGGAAGACCACCGCGCATTAGGAAGTGTTTTCCGCGCATTTCTGGAAGAGCTTTAGCTACTTCTGCGATTGGACGACGGATAAATTGTGGGATTTTTTTGTATTTACGCATTGTAGGAAGTTCATCGTATTCTGCGTAACCTCCAAATAATTCATCTGCACCTTCACCTGAAAGTACAACTTTAACATGTTTGCGAGCAAGTTCTGCTAAGAAATATAAAGGAACAATAGATGGATTTGAGTGTGGTTCATCCATCATATATTGAATCTCATCTAATTTGTTGAAGCATACCTCTGGGTCTAGTACTTCATTTACATTTTCAATACCTAATTCTTTTGATAATTCTTTTGCATTATCAATTTCTGAGAATTTTTCTGCTGCGAAACCAACAGAGAATGTTTTGTCTGGTTTTAATACTGAAGCTACATAACTTGAGTCAACACCAGATGATAAGAATGAACCTACAAGAACGTCAGGATCTGAGAACTCATGAGCTTTAATAGATTCACGAACTGTTGAGTCAATTTCTTCTACGATTTCATCAAGAGGACGTTCTTCTGGGTTGAATTTAGGTTCCCAATATCGAGTGATTTCCAATTTACCATCTTCATATGTTAAGTAATGAGCTGCTGGTAATTTAAATACACCTTTAAAGAATGTTTCTTTTAAAACTGGGAATTGGAATGTTAAATAAGGTTTTAATGCTTTTTCATTTAAAACTTTTTCAAAATGTGGGTGTGGTAAGAAACTTTTAATTTCTGAACCAAATAGTAATGTTCCGTTCATTTTAGCATAATAGAATGGTTTAATACCGAACATATCACGAGCTGCAAATAAACGTTTTTTATTACGATCCCAAATAACGAATGCGAACATACCACGCAATTTTTGTACTAATTTAGTGCCATATTCTTCATATCCATGAAGTAAAACTTCACTGTCTGTATCTGTTTTAAAAATATGACCTGCTGCAAGTAGATCTTTTCTAATTTCCTTGAAATTATAAATTTCACCGTTGAAGATTAATACTAATGATTGATCTTCGTTATAGAGTGGTTGACTCCCATTTGCTAAGTCAATAATACTTAAACGACGGAAACCAAGTGCTGCTTGACCATCTGTAAATTTCCCTGCTGAGTCTGGTCCACGGTGAATGATTTGGTTCATCATATTCTCTAACACTACGTCAGAGTTTGAAACCTCACCAACAAATCCTGTAAATCCACACATATTTTTTATCTCCTATCTTATTTTCATCTATTTAATTGATACATAATATACATTTTACTGTATTTTTCCTTGATTCGACATCATTTCATTATACTCTTTTTTTCACTTGACATATACCGAAAAAGATTGCCACAATGTAGCAATCTGTTAATTTATATGCTTTTTGTATTCTTTCATCAATTCTTCCAAAGATACTTGATATAATTGCTTATCATTTACTTTAAATACACCAAGATTCATTAGATGATCGATGATATGATTTTTTTTTCGCTCTTCAGCTGTTATTTTCTTGTTGTTCAAAAAATCCCCTTCTTGCCTTACCGTTAGTGACTATTTTCTGATACTCCTCTAAACAAATACTTTAAATCTATTTCTTAAATTAGGTATTTGTTTTACTAAGTACTTATAGATGGCAAAACCGATTATGGCGCCTAATGTGTTCAACCATAAATCATCCACGTCTGTACTTCTATACTGAGGTAGTTGCATTATTTCTATAAACAATGACAATCCTAGTCCAGTAACTAATACAATGAAGAATCTCTCCATTTTACGCCAAAGTAAAGGAAGTAAAAAACCAATTGGCATAAAAATTGCTATGTTACCAAGAAAGTTAATGAAAAACGGTTGCCATAAGTCTAAATAATGAATGGCATTGTACACATCCGTAAAAACACGAAACAAATGAAAGTTTATTCCTAGTGAATCTAGATTTTGAAGTCTCATTTCTGCATATTGAAAACTAACGCCATTTTTCGGAACAATCGTTTCATAAAATAAACCGATTAAGTACACCCATAAAGTCATTATTCCAAATTCATGCCATCGATTGATTAGGACTTTGCTCTTTTTTTCTCTTGATTTAAAGCGTATATACACAACAAATGGAATTGCAATAATCATGACAATCATCATATCAAGTGTATATTGAAGTATATAAGACAACTTCGTCACTCATTTCTTCTTTCTATAATAACAGGACAAATTATATAACAATAAGTTGCAAAAAAACATTAAATTTCTTTTACAACTTCATTTTATCCTCTATAAACATATAAAAGCTTCTATTAAGTAAAGTTTAACTTAATATACTGTCCTATTTATTTTCTACGATACCACATTATTTGTAGCTTCGTACAAAGACTATTTTCCCTTTTCCTATAATTTTTATCGGGATACCTACACAGTATTCAAATAGGTCAGAATCATGTTGAATATCTTCTATATAAAAAGAACCATTACACGTTAGCGAATACTCACATGTAAGGGTCTTATAAATTCACTTTAAAGTTCTACTGTAGATAAGGCTCTTTAGACGAAATAATGATTTCTTTTAATCTTGTTAACTTTTCAATGACAATTTTAGAATACATTTCTACTTCAACTAAATACTTTTCAGCTAATTCTATATTTCCGTCGTTATATGCTTGTACCGCTTGTCTTGCTACTTCATGAACAAGTTGATGGGGTTCCTCGATTTCTTTAAAAACAGGTTCATCACCATATAACTTTTTTCCTTGGGTATAATACCATTTTCCAAGATGAGAATCTCTATAGGATGTAATATCAGCAACTGTCATCTTTTCAAAACCTAGTAAAAGATTATAAATACGCCATCTCCATAAAAGATGATCTGTAATAGTCAAAGATACGATATCTTCCTGACTTATAATAAAGTTCTTTGAAATAGTGTTAATACGGTAATTATTAATCATTTTACTTAGAGTGTATATTGCTTCACCTGTATCATTTGAAATTTTTCTACTTCTTTTTGCATTTTCGGCAATATTTTGGTTCCTTGTCGTGATATCATTTGCAGCAGCAGCCTGTTGCTGTGATGCGGCTGCAATTTGTTCAATACTTTCTCCTTGATGCTGTAAAGTCTCATTTACTAACGATAAGGTAGTCGTTACTTCCGCTGTTTTCTTAACACTTTTATGTAAGTCTTCTGAAGTTTCATTTGTAAGCGAACTAATATTTTTTGTAATGACCAGAAGACGTTGAATATCTTCGTGAATGGATTGTGCAGATGATTTTGCATTATCAGCTAATTTTCTTACTTCCTCTGCTACAACAGCAAAACCTTTTCCTGCTTCTCCAGCACGAGCAGCTTCAATTGAAGCATTTAATGCTAATAAGTTGGTTTGTTCTGCTATTTCTTTGATAAATTCGACTAATTGTTCAACGTTGTTTACTCTATTTACTAATTCATTAACATTTAACTTTACATTTTCGTGGCCTTGATTTGTTTCTTTTAAGATATCATTGATCGCTTGAAGGGATAATGTTCCATCGCTTAATTCCTCCAATGAATTTTGAGTATTCTTTGATAAATCTATTATTGAAGCTGAAACCTCTTCAATACTTGTTTCAAGCTGTTCCATTGAAACACCAGCCGATATAACATCAAGCTTTTGCTGCTCTTCAAACTGTATTAAATTTTTTATCTGATCTAGTTGTGTGTTATAGGCAATAATTTCTCCCAGTCCGTTTATAATTGAACCTGCTTGGATTTCAATATACGTTTCTACAATAATTTGTTGATCGATACTTACAAGAGTTTCATAAGCGAGAAGGACATCCAACATTTTCGAACGATCATGTTTATACTTTTCTGCGATTAACGGTATAAACACCTGATTTATAATTGTATAGGCTGAAATCATCCAGTCTGGCAATACTCCGATCTTTGCATGTGTATAAGCAATTTTCCGCCGATCAAATATATACTGTAAATCTAATTTACTATCAAATAAGCTCTTTAAATGTTGATCAAAGGTTATCTTCAATCGGTCTACATTAGAATATTGATTGATCACGCTACTAAATTTAGTAAATGCCATCAAACGATTGTAGAAGGTATCTAATATTTCTTTATTGTGTGTTTCATATAATTTTTTTAAATTCTGCACAGCTGCTCTTCTAATAGAAGATAACCCAAGAAAGTCTAATTTCAGTTGAAAACGTTCATTTGCGTCAATATCCGATTCTAACTTCTCTGAATAATATTGATAGTGTTTTTTTGCCTTTGTAAACATCTCTACTTCCTCCTATAACCTTCTCTATAGTTCACACATATCCGACTATATATATTATCCAACAATTGTAAAATTCAATACGATTTATTTATTATAATACACACAAAAACACTTTTATGCACCTTTTAATTTAATTCATTTTAACTATGTATATAGTACTTTATTCATATTATTACCAAAAAAAATCATTTAAATAATAAATGTTTTTGACTTAAAAATAAAAAAGAGCTTCATTAAGAAGCCCTTTTTCATCTTAAAATATATAATTATTATTTCACTATAAAAATTACTGTAGGAACAAAAGATAAAGCGAAGAATAATGCATACCAGCATGAAACTCTTTTTAATGAGAAGGAGCGTCTTTTTTTCTCAGCATAAAAGGCATCAAAGAAAATAGCGCATACCATTGGAATGCTCATACATGCAATGGCTACTAAAAGTATATCAGTATAATTCATTTGGCATCCCCCTTTACATCTGCTTTTAAATGTGACAATTTTATGTCATTATCATACAGCACTTGGACACAAAATGTCAACATTTTATTCACATTTTGGACAAATTTGTTCAAATCATTCCCAATAGTGTAAAGGTTAAGCCATTATTTATAGCTAAGATGTAAAATCAATCAATTCCTTATTGAATTTCTTACGTTCCTCCCAAAAGAGTCCATGACCACTATACTCAAATGGGATAAGCTTTGAACCCTTAATCTTGTCATTTAAAATTTCCGCTTGTGAAAAGGGAATTACTTTATCATGGACTCCATGAACGATTAATGTAGGAACTGTTATCATAGAGAGTTCGGTATCAAATTTCTCATCTCTTAACGTTTTAATAATTGCAGCTGTAGACCAACTCGCCGCATCTAGACCCATTTGGAAAAACCAATCCGAAAAAGGCTTCGTGATATATTGGAAGAAGAATGTGTCTGTGATCTCTCTCATCATATTTGGTCGATCATTATAAGTTTCCGTTAGAAACTTTCTAGCTGTTTCTGATGTAAAACCAGTTGGAGCAGCCGCATCTATAAGAACAAGTTTTGACACTCCATATTCCTTATATCTTGTCATGTAACGAAGAGCTATTGCTCCACCAGTAGAATGCCCCACTAAAATAATATGATCTAGCTGAAGTGTAGATATAACCATAGCAATATCATCTGCTAATCTATTAAAATCATATCCTTCCAACGGCTTATCCGATTGACCAAAACCTCTCCAATCGATTCCTATACAACGAAATCCCATTGAAGGAAGAACATTAAATTGATACTCGAATTGTTTATAATTTAACGGCCATCCATGCAAAAATACAATTGTCTTATCACCTGTTGGATTAATATCTTCTATATATAGTTTGATATCCGTTTCAACAGTTACAAAATACCCCAACCTATTCCACCGTCCTTCTTTTGTTTCTTCCATACTTTATTCATAAATGATGAACATGGTGAATAAGCATTTAACGCTTCAATCTTTTCAATAAAAAAAGCTATCCAGACGTTTCTGGATAACTTTTTTATAGTTAATTGGTTACTCTTTATAAAATTTATAAATTAGTTTCAACTAAACCTGTGAAATCTGGTTTTTCCTTTAGGAATTTTAAGTCATAAGAAGATTGACCAAATTTTTGAATTACATCTTCATCAACATCAGAAGTAAAAGTAATATTACTCATAGCCTTTTTAACAATCTCTTGATCCATATCTTGTTTTGTAAGATCCTTGATTGACTTAATGGCTATTTTTTGTGCTTCATCTGGATTATTGTTGATAAAATCTACTGCTTCTTTTTCAGCTTTAGCAATTCCTTGAGCAATTTCTTTATTATCTTTGATCAATTTATCACTTGTTACTAATACTGTATTAGGTAGTGTTTTACCATAAGCAATTTTATCTGTACTAATAATAACTTTTGCCCCGTTTTTAACAAGAATTGAGGCCCATGGTTCTGGAACCGCAGCTAAGTCTACTTTGCCTGTTTCAAACATTCCTTGATAATTTGCAGGATTTCCTGTGACATGTTTTAATGTTCCACCGATACGAGATGAAGTTAACTTTTTAATAGCTTGATCTTCTAAAGATGTTTCGAATTGTACATCATGCGTACAACCAATTCCTGGTGTGATAAATGTTTTACCAGCTACATCTGATAAATTATCTATGCCGCTTTTCTTACTTGCTACAACAACCGTTCCCCCTACAGATGCACCCCCGATAATTTTTACGTCAGCTCCGCTGAAATAATTATTAATAACAGGACCAGGTCCAACCAGACCCGCGTCAATATCTCCAGATTTTAAAGCAGTCATAAAAGTACCGCCATCAGGGAATGTACGATATTCAACATCCACTTTATCTCCAAGTGCTTTTTCGTAAAAACCTTTTTCACGCGCTACCATGGCTGGTGCATGATCGATATTTGGAAAATAGCCGATAACAACTTTTTCTTTTGTACTTTTCCCATCATTACTTGCCTTTTCATCAGAATTACTTCCACAAGCAGCAAGAACTCCAATCACCAATAGTAAAGTTAGAGACAATATCCATTTTTTCATTTCTTTCATTCCTTTCTTTTATGCTTGTTGCTCGAGTCCCCATTTATCCATGACCCGTTGCTCTATTTTTTGGAATATCAATACATCTACAATTACACCAATCACACCAATGACAACCATAATTGCTATAACCATATCCATTCTTCCAAAATCAGAAGCGTATTTTAATGTGTAACCAAGTCCGGGACCGGCACTTAACAATTCACCTGCCATCAATGCTCGCCATGCAAAAGCCCAAGCAAGTCGAGTGCCAGTTACAGCATAAGGAATAGATGCGGGTAAAATTACTCTAATAAATAAGCTCACCCCTCCTACTCCCATAGTCTGAGCAGCTTTTATATAGAGCGGTGTGACATTTTTAATACCTGTTCTCATATTCACTGTCATCACAATGGCTGCTCCAAGTACAATAATGAAAATAACTGATTTTTCATTTAATCCAAACCACATGATTGCTAAAGGAAGCCACACAATACTCGGAATACTTTGTAAAGCAATGATTAATGATCCTAAAGTTTCGTCAGCTGTTTTGACTTTTGCAAGAAATATCCCTAGTAAAACGCCTATAAGTAGAGCAACAATAAGGCCAATTACTAGTCTAGTAAAACTTGCACCTAAATCTTTTAAAAGAGATCCATCATTAATACTTTCTTTTAAACTCGATAATACATCCATTGGCGAAGGTAAAATAACTGCAGGAATCTCAAATAATTTAATCGCCAATTCCCAAATTACGAAAATCAATAGATAAAAAATAATTCTTTTAATGGCTAGCTTCATATTGTAATTCCTCTTCTACGACTTTATCAATCTCAGCTTTCAATAATTCCATAATCATTTGTTCATATTGAACCATTTCTTCCAGATGCCTATCTCGTGGTCTTTCAATATCAACATGAATATCTTTTAAAATAGTTCCAGGATGTGTCCCCATTACAATAATTCGATCAGACAACTTTACAGCCTCTTGAATGCTATGTGTCACAAATAAGACTGTTTTTTTCGTTTCTAACCAAATATTTTCTAACACATCATGTAATCGAGTTCTAGTTTGTTCATCAAGTGCCCCAAATGGTTCATCCATCAGTAATACTCTGGGGTTCATAGCAAGTGCCCTTGCAATAGAAACCCTTTGCTGCATACCACCAGAGAGTTCATGTGGAGAATGTTTTGCATATGGACTTAACTGAACGAGCTTTAAATACTTTTGTGCAACTACCTTTGCTTCTTTTTTGCTCATTTCCTTGCGAAAAGGAAACATAACATTCTCTTCGACTGACAACCACGGAAACAATGCTGCTTGCTGAAACACCATACCGCGATCCTTCCCAGGCTTCGTTATTCTTTTGCTATCTAGGAAGACATCTCCTGAGCTTGGGGAAAGTAATCCTGCAACAATATTAAGCAAAGTAGATTTTCCACATCCAGAAGGGCCTAAAAGTGAGATAAACTCCCCTTCCTCAACTTTCAAGTTAATATCTTGTAATACTTGTTCCTTGTTTCCACGGTTTTCAAAGCTCTTTTGAACATCTTGTATATTAAGAAACATGAGTATCTACACCTTCTCCTCATCATCCTTATAATTCATAGTTATATAATAGGAATTATAAATTTAATTATATATTCAGCTTTTAAAATGTCAATCAATTTTTCAGAATTATTTTATTATAAAATTTTTCCTGTTTGATTTATTCTTAGGGTCAGCTATAATAAAATCATTACAAACCAACTATTCTTATATAAATCATAGATTATATATGAATAATGCTCGTAGGCAGGAATATATCTTTGAAAAATAATTACCTATTGAAATGGATTTAAAAAATGGAAGGTGACAATAATGAAATACTACAATTCAATCATTGATCTAATCGGTAAAACACCGATTGTAAAATTAAACAAAATACCAGATTCAAACGGTGCGAATGTCTTTATAAAATTAGAATCTTTTAACCCTGGAGGAAGTGTAAAAGACCGTGCAGCTTTGAACATGATTGAACAAGCTGAAAAAGAGGGAAAACTAATTCCAGGTAAAAGTACGATTATCGAGCCAACGTCTGGAAATACAGGGATTGGCCTAGCTATGGTATGCGCAACTAGAGGATATCGTTGCATTATTACAATGCCAGATAATGCTACTAAAGAACGTATCAAAATTATGAAAGCATATGGAGCTGAAGTTCATCTAACACCATCTGCATTACGTATGCAAGGTTCAATCGATGAAGCAAAACGAATTGCAAAAGATATACCAAACCATTTTATCCCGATGCAATTTGAAAACCCTGCTAATGCTGATGCTCACCGCGGAACAACAGCGGTAGAAATTTTAGACACTTTTGATGGGCAATTAGATGCATTCGTATTAACTGCCGGTACTGGCGGTACTGTAACAGGTACTGGTGAAGAGTTAAAAAAACATATCCCAAATTTAAAAATCTATGTAGTTGAGCCAGCAGGATCTCCTGTACTATCTGGCGGTGAACCAGGACCACATAAAATTCCAGGTACAGGTCCTGGATTTATCCCTTCAATCTTAAATAGAAATATTTATGATGAGATTCTTCATATTGAAGATGATGATGCACAAGTAATGGCACGTCGACTTGCTGCTGAGGAAGGGATCTTTGTCGGAGCATCTGGTGCTGCTTCTGCACATATGGCAATCCAAGTAGCAAAGAACCTTCCTTCAACTGCAAATGTTTTATGTTTAGCTCCAGATACAGGTGAGCGTTACCTTTCATCTGATTTATTTGCAGAATAACAACAAAACTTACACTAAAAAGCCTAGTCCAACATAGACTAGGCTTTTTAATATTATTTAGCTATATAAAACATCTGATGGAGATAGAGTTCCCCCTTTCTTTTTACAATCATTTAGCCTTTCAGAGGCTCAAAACTTCCCTCCTTTTAGAGTTATACACTTCTTGACTCTACCAATTTGGTTAAGTAATATTGTTCCTCCCTTGCCATATGATCTGCCATCGACGCAGTGAACGTCCCTAACACTTCAGCACTTAACTCCAATTCTTCTAATTCGAGCAAGAAACTCTTAAACAACTTCATCTCTACATCGACATCATCATTAAATCTGTTTAATGCAGGAAATGTTTGAAGATTCGTACGCAAGTAACCAGTAAGTTCTAATGCTTTAAGGTAAAATTGATCAAAATGTTGTGTAAACGTATGACTCTTTTCTTTTAGCCTTTTTTCCACCCCATCCAAATTATCATTAATTGTACCCGCATGACCTGAGGCATCATTCAACCACAATAAATGGTGATGCAATTCATGAAAAATTGGTGGTACTTCGCCTTTTCTTAAATAATTTAATACATTCTGATACTCTTCCAATTCATTTACCATGTGATTGATAAATGTAGGAGGTAGATGAATACCTATTTTTCCTACAAGTTGCCTTCTAATAATGGATAATTTAAATTGCTTAAGTTCTTCTACCGTTTCAGTAACTTTTTCAGCAAAGGATATAGCGTTCGTTTCGTCCAATAAACTTACTTCTTTATGAAGTTTGTTAAAACTATCTGCAAACGACTGCGCCTTTTCAATATCCTCCTTTTCTGAAATTGGGTACAATGAATCTCGAATAAATTGGCCATGATTCATCAAGATTTCAAGCCAAAAAAGATGTTCAAATTTTGCACTTTTTAAGTAATCTTCTTGCAAACAGCTTACATCTCCTTTTTCGAGTCATCACTAAAATGTATTCAACTATGGATTGTCCTATTAGAAACTTTTAAAAAATAAAAATGTGCAGGACAATGTACAAAAATCGCGTACAAGTCTGTATATTATTTAAGATCAAAAAAAATCCAACGAAAAATGAGTTTCGTTGGATCTCTTTGTTATAAAAATGTCACTATAGAACTTCAGCCAATCTTCTGATACCCTCTTCAATTGTTTCTGGCTCTGAGTTTGTATAATTAAGTCGTAGTGTACTTGCACCTTTCACATTCGTATAGAATGGATCCCCTGGTACAAACGCAACTTTATTTTTAACAGCACGATTAAAGACTTCTACGGATGAAACACCTTCTCCAAGATCTACCCAAAGGAACATACCGCCTTCTGGCTTTGTAAACGTAACATGAGCAGGTAGATATTTTTCCATAGCTGAGATCATTGCGTTACATTGCTTTTTATAAAGCTCAGTTATTTGGCTAATATGTTTTTCATAATCATTATTTGCTAAATAATCATAAATCGCATATTGTGAAATGACATTTGTATGCAAATCGGATGCTTGTTTTGCTGCGATTAAGTGGCCCATTAGTTCTTTATTGGTTGTACATAGATACCCTACTCGCATACCTGGCGATAATGTTTTAGAGAAAGAACCAAATAATACACTATTATCAGATTTACCACCAGCAATATACGGTAAAGATTCGCCTTCAAAACGGAGTTCACCGTATGGATCATCTTCGATTAAAATTGTATTTGTTTTTTTGATGATTTCATAGATTGCTTCTCGTTTCTCTTTTGAATAGGTTAAGCCTGTCGGATTTTGAAAATTAGGAACCATATATAATAATTTTACATCATCATTTTTTAACGTTTCCTCTAATTCTTCTAAATTTAAGCCATCATCTTCAAGACTAATTGGCAAGAATTTCGGTTCAAAAAGTGAGAATGTTTGAATAGCAGCAAGATAACATGGACTTTCTACAGCCACTTTATCACCTTGGTTGATCAATACTTTCCCCATTAAGTCTAACCCTTGTTGTGAACCTGTTGTAATTAAAATATCATCAGCCGTTACATCCATATCGAATCGTTTTTTATAACGGTTAGCAATCCATTGACGTAAAGGCAAATACCCTTGAGTACCAGAGTATTGGAATACCTTTTCACCAGATGTTTGCAGTACGCGATTCATAGAATCCTGAAATTCTGCTATTGGAAAAGAAATAGGATTAGGTAAACCTCCTGCGAAAGAAATAATATCCTTTGCTTCTGTTAATCTCATAACTTCTGCAATAAATGAGCTATCTGTTTTTAACATTCTATCAGAAAAAATTTGTACCATAATCCATTCTCCTTCTTTGCTACATTCATATATTTTATATTATATCAAATCACAAATTATTACGAATTGTCAATATTATTAAGAAAATTTAGGTAAATTAAAATCTTATACGTAAATGAAAACGCTGAGAATTAGCATAGATCTCTCTATTTAAAATCATTTCTTATAAGTTTCTACTATATTATAGATAGAATTGCTATTTTGGTTTATTCGAATATCTTTCGCCTCATTTTCACATTATTTAACAAGATCAATATATCAAAAAAGCTATTGTATTTTACTATCAAATGATGTTATAGTTTTATTAACCTAGTAGTTTGCTAACACACTAGTGAACTAAAGCAAAAAATTTACAATAATATAAGGTGGTTTTATATATGAAACGTTTTGCGATCATAACTATGTTCGTAGTGTCTATATTAGGCATTTTAGCTGGATGCTCCTCTAACAACTCTGCATCAAAAGACGACAAAACTTTAGTTATTGGTGTTGATGATTCTTTTGCTCCAATGGGATTCCGCGATAAGGATAATAATATCGTTGGCTTTGACATTGACTATGCAAAAGCAGCAGCTAAAGAAATGGGTTACAAAGTAAAGATTCAACCTATTGAATGGAAAACAAAAGAATCCGAATTAAGTAGTGGTCGAATTGATTTAATTTGGAACGGATATACTATAACAGATGACCGTAAGAAAAAAGTTAACTTTACTAAACCTTACTTAAAAAATGCTCAAGTAGTTGTAACACTTGCAGATTCAAAACTTTCAAAGTTAAATGATTTAAATGGTAAAGTAGTTGGTTTACAAGCTCAATCTTCAGCAGCTGATGCACTAAACGCAAATGCTATTAAATCTAAATTAAAGAATATCAGTGAGTATTCTGATAATGTTATGGCACTAAATGATTTAAAAAATGGACGTACAGATGCTGTAGTAATTGATGAAGTTGTCATTGATTATTACATGTCAAAAGAAAAAGGCACTTTCAAAATTCTTGATGAATCTTTAGCACCTGAAGAATATGGCGTTGGTGTTAAAAAAGGTAATGACGAATTACTAAACAAATTGCAAAAAGCACTTGATAAGATGAATGAAGACGGCAAAGCAGCTGAAATTTCTAAAAAATGGTTTGGCGAAAATAAAGTATTAAAGTAAAATAAGTAACAGACAAAATCGGGTTTCCTTTTTTGGAAACCTGTTTTGTTTTTAATATGTAGGATTGAAATTCCATTTTCCTATTAAATTATCATGATTGATAAGTAAATGGTGAATTTCATTAGGAGGAACGCTTGTATGAGCTTTGACTATTTCATTTCGATTCTTAAGCCGATGCTCCAAGGATCTCAAATGACTATACTATTATTTATAATTGCCATTGTATTGTCTATACCTCTTGGTTTTTTATTGACATTGGCAGTAAAGAGTAGTTTTAAACCACTGTCCTGGTTAGCACAAGCCTATATTTATGTAATGCGTGGGACACCACTTTTACTACAATTATTGATCATCTGTTTTGGACTACCAATGATTCCTGGAATTGGTCAGTATCTAGTATTAGATCGCTTTACAGCAGCATGCATTGGATTCATCCTTAACTATGCTGCTTACTTTGCGGAAATTTTCCGTGGTGGTCTACTAGCGATTGATAAAGGACAATATGAAGCAGCACAAGTGCTTGGACTAAACAAATTCCAAACAACTACTCGTGTTATTCTTCCACAAATGTTCCGAATCGCTATTCCATCTTTGGCAAACGAATCAGTAACATTAGTAAAAGATACAGCATTATTATATGCCGTGGCTGTTCCTGAACTACTACACTATGCAGAAACTGCAGTAAACCGCGACTTCACGATTTTCCCATTCTTTGTTGCAGGTGCTATCTATTTAATCATGACACTTGTTCTTACACTAATCTTTAAATGGATTGAACGTCGTTTTACATTTGAATAGAGAGGAGTGATCGATTTGGCTATTATTGAAGTATCCAAACTAAAAAAATCATTTGGTAAACTAGATGTATTAAAACAAATTACTTTTGATGTAAACAAAAATGATGTTGTAGCAGTTATCGGTCCCTCTGGATCTGGTAAAAGTACGATGCTTAGAAGTCTTGTTCATCTTGAAGATATTAATGGCGGAAGTATTGCGGTTGCGGGCGACTATCTTGTGAAGGACGGTATTTATGGGAAACCACAAGAGATTAAACAAGTGACATCTAAAATGGGAATGGTTTTTCAACATTTTAATCTATTCCCCCATCTCACTGTCAAAGATAATCTCGAAATGGCTCCTCGTCTTTTAAAAAAGGAATCGTCCAAAGAAATTAGTAATCGTAGTATGGAACTATTAGAAAAAGTTGGACTTGCTAACAAAGCTTCAGCATACCCTGCTAATCTTTCAGGTGGTCAAAAACAACGTGTTGCGATAGCACGAGCACTTATGATGGATCCTGAAATTATGTTATTCGATGAACCAACTTCGGCACTTGACCCTGAGTTAACAGGAGAAGTACTACAAGTTATGAAGGATTTAGCAGAAGAACATATGACAATGATTGTTGTCACACATGAAATGGGATTTGCTAGAGAGGTTGCCAACCGTGTTCTATTTATGGACAATGGTGAAATTCTTGAATCTGGAACGCCTCAAGAATTGTTCGACAACCCTAAATTTGAACGTACAAAAGCTTTCTTAAATCGTAGCTTGAAATAATCTATTTTCAAGGACATGTCAAAAAGGGATAGCCCATAAGTTTTCGACTTATGCGGCTATCCCTTTTCCTATTTATCAAAAGAATTGAAGAAAAAATCTTATTTCTATGGTCTTACTACTAGAACATCACATTTTGCTGAACGAACAATCCCTGTAGTAACACTACCGATTAAAAATCTTTCCACTGCATTAAGACCAGTAGCACCACAAATTATTAAATCAGCTTCTACTTGTTTCGCAATATCTTTTGTTATTGCTGATTTTGGAGAACCATATTCTACGACAATATTGATATTTTCTAAACCTTCAGCTTTCGCATTCTTATAACTTTCTAATAAGTTTGTAGCAAATTCTTCGGCACGTTTCTTTTCTTCTGTAAAATTATATGCTTCAAGCGCTGAATATACACGGGAATCAATGACATTTACTAAATGTAGTGTTGCATTGTTTCGCTTTGCAATTTCAACCCCTCTTTTGAAAGCTGCTTCAGCTTCTTTAGAACCATCAATACCAACAATAATATTTTTATAATTTAATGTCATAACTTTATACCTCCCTTTAATAAGTAAATTATATCATTCCAACATTTACAGAAGTTGGTCCTAATTTGTGAACATTAGGTTTACAATTATTACAATTTAAATATATTTTTTCAATAATGTTAAGAATATTTCAATTTATATCTATCTTTTGAATCAGAAATAAACTATAATGGTATTTATTAACATAAAGAAACTCTAATAATATAGTAGTTTCTAATAGGAGGAATTTTGTGAAATCGATATCAAAAAAATTCGTAGCCGCTAGTTTGACCTGTGCACTAGCCATTACACCGATCAGTAGTATATCAGCTTCCGCTAAAACAGGTTCTGCTTCAACAATACTTCAAAAGCTTGGAGAGCAAGATCAAAGTTCAAACAAAAGAACAGCCAATTATAGTGAAGACACTCTTATTATCAAATATTCAAGCCCCTTGACTCAAACAGAACACCAAAAAGCTGGAGGTACTGTTTTAAAACAAATTTCCGGTTTAAAATATGTAGCTATTAAGGTTAAAAACAAGAAAAAACTTCAAAAAACTATCCAAAACTATCAAAAGAATAAGAAAGTTGTTTCTGTTGGTCTAAGTCCAAAATACAAACTAACCGGTACAGTAGATCCAAAAGTAAGTGAGCAATATATGCATAGCATACTAAAAACTTCAAATGCTCAAAAACTTGCTGGTAAACATCAAGTAAAAGTAGCTGTAATTGATACTGGACTTGATAAAAAACATCCTGAGATTAAAAGTTCTATTATTAAAAGTACAAATATTATCGATCCGATGAATCCTACTACCCCAGATACTCATGGAACTCATGTTGCTGGCATTATTGCAGGTAAAAAAGATAACGGCATTGGTGGTTACGGAGTAGATCCGGCAGCGAAAATTCTTTCATTAGACGTATTTGGCGGTGATGCTTGGACTTTTGATTATACAATTGCGAATGCTATCTTAGAAGCGGTCAATCAAGGTGCGGATGTCATTAACATGAGCTTAGGTGGATCATTCCCTTCAGAGGTTTTAAAAGAAGCTGTCGATAAAGCTATTAGCAAAGGTGTTATTATCGTGGCAGCAGCTGGTAATGACGCATCTGATATGGATTTCTACCCAGCTAAATATGAGGGAGTAATAAGTGTAGGTTCTATTAATAAGGATAAAAAACTAAGTTATTATTCAAATTATGGTCCTGCAACCGATGTAGTTGCACCTGGTGAAGATGTATATTCTTCTTATTACGATACGAAAAAAGGATCTACTTTTACAAAGTTAAGTGGAACATCTATGGCATCTCCTGTTGTGGCTGGTACTGTCGCTTTACTATTATCAAAGCATCCAAATTTAAAACCTGCAGAGGTCGAATATATTCTTGAAAAGACGGCAACTGATTTAGGTGAAAAGGGTTTTGATAATAAGTATGGTAATGGTTTAGTAAATCCTGTTGCCGCACTAAAATTTGATGTCAAAAAGATTCCTTCTTTAGTAACTTCAACTTGGGGTGAAAAAGAAATATTAAATAATGCAGAAACAGTTGGATCCCCTGCAGAAGTCACACATAACTTCACTAAACCATCGGAGCAAAAATGGGTGAAACTTCCTGTTGAAAAAGGCCAATATATTCAAGCTTCTTTATCTGGGTCTTCAAAATATGACTACAAAATGAGCATTCAGTTCTTTGGTGACAGTCAACAACAAAAAACAGATGTCAATGATGTTACTGAAGGAAAAACGGAAGGAAAACTAATTCAAGCTCCATTTAGTGGAACCGTTGCAATTGGCATAAAAGATGTCAATGGTAGCTATGATGATTCAAGTGCAAAACAGTCCCATGCTACGCTAAAAGTTCAAAAGCTCGATCAATTACCTGATGATGAATCGACAATTAGCGAACCTATCGCTATCGAAAGTTTACCTTTTAGTAAAGATGGTCTCTATTTGACTGATGAAAAAGGTGATGAAGATTACTTCCACTTTACATCAAAAGATGCACAATTTATGAAGTTTAGCACAACAGGCATCCCAGGAGTTGATATTGGACTAGCTGTTTATGAAAAAGAACAATTATTCCCTCCAGTTACTGATGATAACGGGAATCCGCTCCCTTCTGGCGAAACTGAAGAAGTAAATCCAGAAGATGTGTCACCACTAAGTTCAAGCAATACAGGTGGATATGGGGCAAGCGAGACGGTAACATTCCAAACAGAGCCTAACAAAGAATATTATTTAAAAGTTACTAGCAAATCTTCTTTCGCAGATATGGATATTTTCCAATTATTCAGCGGATTTTATGGAAGTGAACCAAGACAATCAGCACTACCATATAGCGTAAACTTAGTTGGCAAAACGATTCCAGCAGACGAAGACAATTTTAGTGGTTATAAATCAACAGATGATGATTTAGTATCCATTATCAATACGAATACAGGTTCAAAGATATCAATAATTTCAGGTTTAGATGATTGGGATGATTCTGAGCTAATTGGCCAATTAGAAACAGTTGCATTACCGTATCAATTAGGTGGTTCAGCACAAGGATATCTTCAAAATACAGAAGACCAAGACTGGTTTAAAGTAAATCTGACTACAAATGGTGTCTATAAGTTTAATATACCAACGCCTACTAGTAACATTCCATATGTTACATTATTTGAAGTAGTCAAGGATAAAGACGAAAATGGTAAAGAATATCAATTTCTTTCAACAGTAGCAACTAATGAGGATTGGTATTCATGGGATGAGTGGATTACAAACAATTTTATGGCTAGCCTAGAAAAAGATAAAACTTATTACATGTCCATTAGCCCTAACCCAGAAACAGGGCAAATCCCATACGATGGCTATCAAATTACGTCAAAACTTTTAGCTGAAAATCCTGGAGATAAATATGAAAATAATAATGGTCCAGAAAACGCGAAAGACTTCCCAAAAAATGGTGTAACAGCAAACTTTGGAACAACAAATGATGTAGACAGCTATTATTTCACTGCAGCGGAAAGCGCTGTATACGGAGTAAAATTCTCTAGAACTACATTAACTTCATCACTGAAAGCGAAGTATCCAAAAGACCTTTTAGCTCCATACTATGGTTATATTGAAATTTCAGAAGATGTTAACAAAAACCGTAAATTAGATGAACAAGATATGGACCGTACTTCATACATTTTGAATATGACTGAAGATGGAACAACTACAGGTTCCTTTGAAGCTAAAAAAGGAAAATCATATTTCGTTACTACGTACGCTTCTATTGATTCAATGGCAGGATTAACACTATGGCCATATCAATTAAAAATCAATGCAGTCAACAAAGTAGATGAAGACGCTAAATCTAAAATCACTAAATACAAACCATCTAAGCCATTAAAACTAAAGAAAAATAGTAGTAAGTCTTACTCAGCTACTGGTTATTTCAATGCAGGTTATGAAAATGGTGATTCAGACTGGTACGTTTATAAATCTACAAAAACTAATCAAGTAACACTTTCGCTTGATGCAGGAAAAGAAATAGATGGTGTCATTGAAGTTTATCGTAATGGTAAAAGAGTGGCAAAATCTGATATCTACGAACAAGGAGATAAAGAAATCCTTAACTTAAAGATGAAAAAAGGAACTTACTATGTGAAAGTTCGAGACTCAAAAGGAAGAGCTTCTATTGATTCTTACAAATTATCTTTAAAACTTAAATAATCATTTAGAGAAGCCCCAAAAGCTCTATACGCTTTTGGGGCTTTTTTTGTTCTCCTATTTGAAATTGCTTCAATTTTAATCCCCCTTCTAAATCGATCTTACTTCTTAGTGATTTAGACAATCGAATTACAATGTAGTTTTCGTATAGGAAAAAGAATAGCTAGCTATACTAAAAATGACAGACTATACGACAAAACTTTACTGATTTTCACATGGAATTACTGCTGAAAATACAATCGGATTGGTAGGAGGAATTACTATTGGATAAGACAAAAGATTTATTATCTATTTATGCCTTAGGCGGTATCAACGAAATTGGTAAAAATATGTACGCAATTCAATATGCTGATGATATTTTACTTGTTGACTGTGGTGGGAAATTTCCGGATGAGAGTCTATTAGGGATTGATCTAATCATACCTGATATCACTTACTTGCTCGAAAACAAAGAAAAAGTTCGTGCACTAATTGTTACTCATGGACATGAAGACCATATTGGAGGTATTCCTTATTTTCTAAAAAAATTAAATATCCCTATTTATGCGACTCGTTTCACATTAGGGTTGATTGAAATAAAATTAAAAGAGCATAAAATTCTAAGAGAGACGAACCTTATAAAAATCCATGCTGAATCTAAATTACATTTTGGCCCAATTTCAATCACATTTTTTAGAACAAGTCATAGTATTCCTGATTGTCTTGGTATTGTTTTTCATACGCCAGAAGGAGTCGTTGTACATACAGGCGATTTCAAATTTGACCTAACGCCTGTTAATGATCAGGTTTCTGATATTCATAAAATGGCTAAAATCGGGTCAGATGGTGTGTTAGCACTAATATCTGAAAGTACAAACGCAGAACGACCGGGCTCAACACCATCGGAAAAAGAAGTTAAAAAACATATAGAAGATGCCTTTTTAAGTGCTCATCGAAAAATCATCATTTCTACTTTTGCTTCTAATGTAAATCGTATTCAACAAATTGTTGAAGCAACAAAAGTAACTAATCGTAAGCTTGCGCTACTTGGAAGAAGTATGGTGAATGTTGTTTCTGTCGCAATCGAAAGAGGGTATTTGAACATTCCTCCTGATATGCTAATTGATGCACGTAAAGTCATGCAACTCCCTCCAGAGGAAGTGGTTGTTCTTTGTACAGGTAGCCAAGGTGAACCTCTTGCAGCACTTTCCCGCATGTCCAATTCTGATAATCGAGATGTTCAAATTCTGCCTGATGATACTGTTATTCTATCTGCTTCCCCTATTCCTGGAAATGAAAATGATGTATCTCGCGTTGTGGACAACTTATTCCAACTCGGAGCTAAAGTTATCTATGGCTCGTCGAGTGTGACCGGTATGCATGTTTCTGGTCATGGATACCAAGAAGATTTAAAATTGATGATTACGTTGATGAAACCAAAATACTTTATCCCCATTCATGGCGAATTTAGAATGCTATACCTGCATCGTGAATTAGCTGAATCTGTAGGTGTAGAAAGGGATCATACATTCATTATCAAAAATGGCGATGTAGTTGATATTGAAAACGGTGAAGCTAGGCAAACTCGTAAAATCCCTGCTGGAGACACATATGTGGATAGTGTAGATATCGGAGAAGTTGGAGAGATTGTGTTACGTGACAGAAAGCAACTCTCAGAAGATGGTATGCTTGTCATTGTTCTAACGATTAGTAAAACAGATGGAACAATCATTTCTCAACCTGATACCATTTCTCGTGGATTTGTCTATGCCAAGGATTTTGAAAATTTACTGAGAAACGTAAATCGTCTAGTTGTAGCAACAGTACAAGACATTCAAGAGGAAGAAGCAAAACAGTGGAATGTTGTCAAAAGGAAAGTAAAAAAAGCTGTTGGACAATATCTATTTACACAAACAAGAAGAAAACCAATGATTTTACCTATTATTATTGAAATTTAAATTTCTGCCAATATAAAAGCAGCCGATAAAAGCATTTTTTGCTTTTTATCGACTGCTTTTCCTATGCAAAATCTAATTTTGAATCTTGAGCTTAATAAATCGAAGTTAACTAGTTAATACTTACTTACAATTATTTCTTCACAGTTACTTTTTTTGCTTTACTTGTATTACCAGCTTTATCTTTCGCTGTTACATATAATACCGTACCTGCTTTTTGTTTTTTGATTTTCACTGAAAAGCTACCCTTACTATTGGCTTTTGCTTTTCCGATTGTTTTACTTTTTACTTTTACTGTTACTGTAGAACCTTTTTCAGCTTTCCCTTTAACAGTTGTTGATTTACTTGTTACTGTATTGACCTTCGGTGTAGATGGCGCAATTTTATCTTTTACAGTAACTTTTACAATTTTACTTGAGCGCTTTGCAGAATCGACTGCAGTAATATATAGCTTAGCACCTGCTTTTTGTTTTTTAATCTTTATTTTAAATTGGCCTTTGCTATTTACTTTGTCTTGACCAATTACTTTTTTGGATGCATTTTTGATCACTACTGTTAACTTAGCCTTAGCTGTTCCAGTTACATATGTTGTCTTGTTACTGATTGAATTTACTTTTGGTGCTTTTGGAGATTTGTCTTTTTCAACATAAATGTTTAGTACTGATTTGATCGTACCTGTTGAGTCTTTTATCGTTACTTGAAGTTTTTGATCTTTTTTCTGTGCTGGGATTTTAATAGTAAATGTTCCTTTAGAAGAAGCCGTTGCTTTTCCAATTACACTTTTACCCTTTTTCACTTCAACTTTTGCACCTTTTACAGCTGAACCAGAAAGAGTTGTCTTCTTTTCAATTATCGGATTGATCTTTACTTTTAAATCAACTGTGCTATATGCATTGTAAGCATTTAAACGACCGTAACCTGAAACAAGATCCTTACCTACAGGTAGATCAAAATCATCAAACTCACTCATAGCACTTCCGATGATATCCATAAGGCTTTCACTTGCATCTTCATTATCTTTTTCTTTAAATGCAACATTGTCAGCACTTTGATGTAAAAGTGTTCTGATTTCAGATACCTTCAATTTTGAATTTCCGGATAATAGTAGTCCTGCTATAGCTGTTACGTGAGGAGTTGCCATTGACGTACCACTCATATAAGTAACATTTCCATTTGGTACAAGACTAGGAATATTCGTCCCTGGTGCAACTATATCTAGTTTTTCTCCATAATTAGAGTAATCTGAGACAATATCAAAGTTATTAGTAGCTCCTACTGAAATAACATATTGAGAACTTGCAGGATAAGATAAACCAAATTGTCCATCATTTCCACTTGCAGCAATTATCACAACATTTTTAGATGCTGCGTATTTTAATGCGTACTCTATTGTTCGGCTATATTCTCCACCAAGACTTAAGTTGATCACTTTTGCCCCATGGTTAGCAGCATATACAATACCATTGGCGATTTGTTCACTATCTCCTGAACCATCAGCATCTAAAACTTTTACTGGCATAATTTTAGTATGTTGATTGATACCTTCCATCGAATAGCCATTGTTAGATTCTGCTGCAATAATACCAGTAACATGTGTACCATGGCCATTATCATCTAACGGAAGTGAATCTTGACTTACATAGTTTTTCCCGATATCCATACGAACATGATGTTTCAAATCTGCAAGCGAGTTATCGACACCTGTATCAACTACTGCAATTGTTGTATCTTTTACAGTTCTTTTTCCTAATAATTGTTGCATTTTTTCATTACGAATATCTGCATCTTTTACACCTTCATCTTTTCCAAGGTTTTTCAATGACCATTGGTAAGACGTTTGAACATCGTTTGAAAAGGCACGATATGTTTTTACAGGTTCAACATATTCGACTTCAGGGAGTTTTTCAACTTGTTCAACTGTTGCTTTAAGGTTTTTAGCTTGAGCTTTAGCACTCATACTAGAGTTCTTGTCACTATCTAAATTAACTACATATATGTTATCTACTATTTCATCGTTTGAATCTATAGATGATAATGTTGATAATGTATTGTTACCACTAATTTTGTCTTGTACTGATTTTAATGATTTGCCGTCTTTTAATTTAAGAATATATTTATTAGTATTATTTGTGTTAGGAAGTGTATTGACTACTCTTTTTGTAACATCTACTAGTCGTTCACCAGCAAGATTAGATGACATTCCTGCTTTCTTCGATAGAGTGTTCATTTGAGTTTGTAATTTAGTTGGTACTGCATTATTAACAATATTAAATAGTTCGTTGATTGCATTTGCTTCTGTTTTACTAATCACTCTTGAACTACTTCCACCGTTTTTGTTCAGTTCAGTTATAAGCGGTTGTATTACAACTAAATTTTCATATAGATCTTGCTTGATGTTTTTGTTAAAAGCCATTTTTGCTAAGATAAACGGTGTTGCTTTGTAATATAAAGATGATAATGCTTGTCCCTCTTTTGTCTTTAAAAGTATACCATCGCGGAAAAGGCGAATATCTTTTAGCATTTCTTTTGCACTTTTCTTACCTTCAACACTAGCCTCAATTGCACAATTAGAACCTGTTGCATCTAGTGTAGTTGGCGGTAATTTTACTGATTCTGACTTAAGAGTATAGCTTGCAGAACCTAAGTCTGAGTTTTCTACTGATTCTGTATTAAGACTCACATCTGGCATTGAGTAATCAGTCAAATCATCCACCATACCGTTGTATTCTACTTTTATGTAGTAGGGACCATCCCAGGCATATGGAAACTGAATAGTAGTAGCTTCTCCAGGTATTGTTCCGGTCGTATATTGTTCAAATGTATCATCTGCTAGTGCTTTTTCTTTACTAGAATAAACAGATAAATTGATCACTTGATCGCTATTTAACGTTAATTTTATATGTGAATATTTTGAAATTTGTTCTTTAGTTGGTGTGATTTTATACCAATGGATTCCAGGTGATTCAAAAACCCCATCAATCTGGTTACTATCTGTTACGGATGTTGCATCTTCAATTGAAGTTGTTGGAAGTGTATCTGCATAATATTTTTGTGGTAATGTAAAGCCAAATACTAATGCAAATATAAGCATCCAAATTGCTATTTTACTTGTATTTTTCATCTTCACCTAAATACCTCCTTTTCTTTTTTAAGGAAATTGCTTTCTACTCTATCATAACGAGAATTCTCTAATACTTCAAAGTAATATTATAGTTATAAAATAATCTGTACTATATTCTCAGAAAATATCATTATAATTTACTAAAAATTAACTGATTAGTTCTTTTCCTTATATAACATACTCCCTACGATAAAGTGAAATCCCTATCAATAGAGATATTACTACGTACGAATTTCCCATTTATGATAGATTTGATTCTTTAATAGATTTATGCTTGACTAGTCGGATATTATGCATTATTTTTCTCTTTATTTCACTTTTGCTCGTTATCTATAAAAATCTGAACTGATATGAAAATAATTTTTGCAAAATTAATTTTACAGCACACTAAAGCCCATGAAGCTAATTATTCATGGGCTTTTCATCATAAATACTTCTTAGTATTCTTTTTTCCATCATAAGAATAGAGTACAAATTTGTCCTCTACAACTGTTCTTATATGAACAGGACGTCCCCATAATTGATAAATGTATGGTAAGACATGATCTAAATAATGTGGATCAAGTTCCATACCTTCATATCCATGCACTAAATATAATTCACCGTTACGTAAATAATCGCCATTTTCGACAAAGATATATGGAAAACCACCATTTACTCGCATTGACACTAATTGATCTCTAATTTCCTCGTAGTCCTTAGTTGTAATTCGATAATCTGATCCTTGTTTACTAAACAAGTAGAGATCCTCTTGTTTAACTAAATCCTTTGTTAAATAGTTTCGTATAAATGACATATCTGACTCTACTTCTCGCACTTCAAAGATTTTTTCTCTACCTGAGTTTGGTTTGATACCTGCTCTTTTCATTTCCTCTGTTGGATTGTCGTATCGTTGTTCAATATCTTCGAATATTTTGATGCCTAAATAATATGGGTTAATAGATGTTTTAGAAGGCTGAACAACACCTGCATTTAATTTGGCATATTCTATTGTTTCTTCTGTTTTTAAATTAAGTTCTCTCATAATACGTTGATGCCAGTACGAAGCCCAGCCCTCATTCATGATTTTAGTTTCTAATTGTGGCCAGAAATAGAGCATCTCTTCTCTCATCATCGTTAATATATCTCTCTGCCAATCCTCTAATTCCGTGCTGTACATTTCGATAAAAAGTAGTAAATCCTTTTCTGGTTTTGGAGGGAACTTTTTCTTTTTATATCTGATTTTACTTTCCTTCTTAGGTTGATCTAAACTCCATAGTCCATCATATGGGGTCTTTGCAGTTGTTAGTTCATCATCTTCCTCTTCTTCATATTCGTTGTACATTAATTTTGGACGTAAAATTGAGGGGTCGATATGCTCTTGTATAGATAAGACTGCATCTAAAAATTGCTCTACTTCGTCTTTTCCATAAAGCATTTCATAATGAGCAATTCGCTCTGCAGTTGCTGTCATACTTTCAACCATATCTCTTCTTGTATTAGAGAAACGCACATTATTTTTGAAAAAGTCACAATGTGCTAAAACGTGGGCAATGATTAACTTATTTTGCGTAAGTGTGTTTGTATCAAGCAAAAATGCATAACACGGGTTTGAATTAATAACAAGTTCATAGATTTGGCTTAAACCTAAATCATATTGTAGCTTCATCTTATGAAATTGTTTTCCAAAGCTCCAATGTGAAAAACGAGTAGGCATACCATATGCCCCGAATGTATAGATAATATCGGCCGGGCATATTTCATAGCGCATTGGGTAGAAGTCTAATCCAAACCCCAACGCAACTTCTGTAATTTCATCTATTGCTTTATGAAGTTCCTTTTCCATTTATGGAATCCCTCCGCACCATTTTTTAAAATAGGCTCCGTTGAACAATACTGTTGAGTTTTGAAAGGCTAGTAATATCCTAGACTTTTCGTTAAAAAACGAAGATAGATTATTTTGCAGTAGCTTCAGGTTGTTCTTTTTGGAAAAAGCATTTTAATGCTTCATACACGTCGCTTTTACTTTTCAAAACATAATGTCTAAATTTCTTATTTTCAATTTTTTTATAGTTATACATAAGGGTTGAAAAACGATTATGTGGGTTTACTTCACCATAGCCAAACATACTTGAAACCTTCATCAATTCTTGAACTAAACGAACACAAATCTCATTGTCTGTTGACATATTTTCACCATCTGAAAAATGAACGGGATAAATATTATATCTTGCTGGATTATATTTTTCCTGTATCAATTCCAATGCTTTTGAATAAGCAGATGAACAAATCGTCCCTCCACTTTCTCCTTTTGTAAAAAACTCTTCTTCCGTTACCACTTTGGCCATTGTATGATGCGCTATAAATTCAATTTCAACCGTTTCATACTTCGAACGTAAAAATCTTGTCATCCAAAAGAAGAAACTTCTTGCACAATATTTTTCAAAACTTCCCATCGATCCACTTGTATCCATCATAGCCAATACTACTGCTCTAGATTCAGGCTTTACTACCTCATCCCATGTCTTGAAACGTAAATCATCATTATGAATAGGAGCAATGGACGCATTTCCTTTCATCGCATTACGTTTAATGGCGTTTAAAATTGTTCGCTTTTTATCGATATTTCCCATAAGCCCTTTTTTGCGAATATCATTGAATTCTATTTTTTCAGTTGTAATATCCGCTTTTTCTTTCTCTTGTAAGTTCGGTAACTCTAATTCTTTAAATAGCACATTTTGGACTTCTTCAATGCTCACTTCTGCTTCATAATAATCTTCGCCGGCAGCATCGCCTGCTTTTTTTCCTCTTCCTGGTCCTTGTTGTTTCTCTCCGCTGCCATCACGGGCTACAACATCACCAATCTTGCTATCCCCTTTTCCTTGGCCAACGTGCTTCGACTTACCGTAGTTATAGCGAATTTTATATTCATCTAAGGAACGAATTGGTATTTTGATAACATCGCGCCCGTTTGACATAATAATGTTTTCTTCACTAACTATGTCAGGTAAATTATTTTGAATGGCTTCTTTTACTTTTTCCATATGACGTTGTTGATCTTGGTGTCCTTTACGATGAAGAGACCAATTTTCCTGAGATATGACAAATTGCTTATTCGAATTTTCAGTCATTTTCATCCTCACCTATCTATTATTAAAAAATTTTTTACTCACATATTCATCATCTAGAAAGCTATCATTTTAATCCTAGTTGTAGAAAAAATCCTTTTCTTATACTATGCTAACTTTTATAATTATTTAACTTTTTAAGATAAAAAAATGGAGTGTCCTAAAAATTATGTGGACACTCCTATTCGGTGCTTAACGATTCAATAAGCTACCTACATATTGTAACAATTCGTTAGCTGAAGTTGAGTTATACCCATGTTCATCGATTAATGTAGCAACAACCTCATTGATCTTCTTAAGTTGTGTTTCATCTGGTGTTTTTGAAGAAGTTGTAATCTTCACAACATCTTTCAAATCGGCAAACAATTTCTTTTGTATAGCTTCTCTTAATCTTTCATGAGAATTATACTCAAAACGTTTTCCTTTTCTTGCATAAGCGGATATACGTATAAGGATTTCTTCGCGGAATCCTTTTTTCGCGTTCTCTGAAATGCCTATTTGCTCTTCAATCGAACGCATTAACTTTTCATCAGGATTCATCTCTTCACCAGTAAGAGGATCGCGCAATTTGTTTTTGTTACAGAAGGCTTCGACATTATCAAGATAATTATTCATCAGTGTTTTTGCAGATTCTTCATAGGAATAAACAAATGCTTTTTGTACCTCATTTTTCGCAATTTCATCATATTCTCTTCTTGCAACAGCAATGTAATTCATATATTTTTCTTTATCTTCTTGGCTAATAGATGCATGTTGGTCAAGCCCATCCTTAAGTGACAGTAATACATCTAATGCATTGATAGATGGAACTTTCTTACGAATAATTGCAGAAGAAATTCGATTAATAATATAACGTGGATCGATTCCATTCATACCTTCATTTGGATATTCCTTTTTTAAATCATCCACATCCACTGAGTTATATCCCTCAACACTTTCTCCATCGTATAGACGCATTTTCTTAACTAAATCGATACCTTGCTTTTTCGGAATTTCAAGTCGAGTTAATACTGAGAAAATTGCTGCAGCTTTTAGCGCATGAGGTGCGATATGAATATGCTTCATGTCACTTTCTCTAATCATTTTTTCATAAATTTTTTCTTCTTGACTGACTTTTAAGTTATAAGGTATAGGCATGACAATAATTCTCGAATGCAGTGCTTCGTTCTTTTTATTGGAGATAAACGAGCGATATTCTGTTTCGTTTGTATGAGCAACAATCAGTTCGTCTGCACTAATTAATGCAAATCTTCCTGCTTTAAAGTTACCTTCTTGGGTGAGAGATAAAAGGTTCCATAAGAATTTTTCGTCTAATTTCAGCATTTCTTGGAATTCCATCATACCTCGGTTAGCTTTGTTTAACTCCCCATCGAAACGGTAAGCGCGTGGATCTGATTCAGAGCCAAACTCTGCAATTGTAGAAAAATCGATACTACCTGTTAAGTCGGCTATGTCTTGCGATTTAGGATCAGATGGTGTGAATGTTCCAATACCAACACGTTTGTCTTCAGAGAAGAAAATCCTTTCAACCATCACATCTTCAATGCGTCCCCCATACTCTTGCTCAAGTCGCATTGTGTTCAATGGAGATAAATTCCCCTCTATACGAATACCAAATTCGTCAAAGAAATCATCTCGCAGGTGATGAGGAATAAGGTGCAGTGGATCTTCATGCATCGGACATCCCTTAATGGCATAAACGGCTCCCTCATCTGTTCGTGAATATTGCTCCAATCCTCTTTTTAGTAATGTCACAATTGTCGATTTACCACCACTTACTGGTCCCATTAATAATAAAATCCGTTTACGCACATCTAATCTTCTAGCTGCTGGATGAAAATATTCCTCAACCAGTCTTTCAATTGCTGATTCAAGCCCAAAAATTTCTTTTCCAAAAAATTGATATAACTTTTTCCCGTCTTTTTCCTCTAAACCAGAACTTTTAATCATATTGTACACGCGCGAATGTGCTGTTTGAGCTACTTCAGGTCTTTCTTTTACAATATTTAAATACTCAGCAAAAGTCCCTTCCCATCTAAGCCTGTTTTCTTCTTCACGATAACTCTTAAACTTGTTTAAGATGTCTATAGCTTTTCCCTCCATTCAGGCCTGTTTTATTTCATAGTATGAAATTGGAGGGTTAATGATAACCATTACTATTTTTTTGATGAATTTTATTTAGAGAAAAACTACTCTTTATGGTAAAAATCTTTTTTCTTTGTGATGAAAATTGTTTTGCTTTATTTAACTAGTCATCATTTGTTAATCAAAAAAGACTTGAACCTACATCAATAGGATAGACAAACTGATAAACAATATGTAATTTTTGCTCATGGAAAATGAATTTTCGGATATTCTAATTGATATGGAAAGGAGGATGTATAAATTTGCCCAGGAATTTACTTTCTGTAATAACTTGTATCATGATATTTAGCACATTATTCTCTTTGGATGCATACGCAAAAGAAACCACTCCTTCAAGAGAAGAGATTTTGAAGCAGCGGATGAACCATTACGTACAATATGAACGTTTACTTGTTCCTTGGTATTTTTTGGCTGCCGTTGATCAATATGAGCGGAATATACAATTAGTTCGAAAAGATATCCCCAAACGTAATAGCGTCATCGCTATTCAATTTTCGGACGAATTCTGGGCTGGTCCATTCAATCCTTTAGTTCAAGATACTTCACCAGCAACGATTAATTATTTTGGCGGAATGGGGCTTGACGGAAATAAGGATGGTATTGCAAACTCTGATGATGATAAAGATGTCATGTTTACAATGGCAACATATCTAAGTCAATTTGGTCCTACCCTAAATGACTTCAAATTAGCATTATGGGATTATTACAAAGACGATAAAGTAGTAAACCAAATCTTAACTAATGCAAAATTATTTGAGCATTTTAATACCCTCAACTTGGACAAGCATTCATTTCCGATTACACTTGGCTACGATTACAGCTATAGAGGAACTTGGGGAGCCAACCGAGGATGGGGTGGAAGAAGAATTCACGAAGGAACAGATGTATTTGCTGGGTATGGAACTCCTGTACTCTCTGCTTCCTATGGTGTAGTTGAAACAAAAGGATGGAATCAGTTTGGCGGATGGCGAATTGGTATAAGGGATCAAAATAATTCTTATCATTACTATGCCCATTTATCTTCATACAGCAAAGACATTCAAGTAGGCGGTATTGTAGAGCCTGGAAAAGTTATCGGATTTGTCGGTAGTTCTGGATATGGAAAAGAAGGTACATCAGGTAAATTCCCACCACATCTCCATTACGGCATTTATAAATTTAATGGTCGTACTGAATGGGCGTTTGATCCTTACCCATCCCTTTTACTATGGGAAAGACAAACAAAAGAAGCGAAACAAAAGCAAAATGGTTAATCTTATTCAAGAAAAAGCAGTTGGAGGATGATACCTCTTCCAACTGTTTTTTTATGATTATTATATGTAATTTAGCCCTTTTAAACAGACGTTTAACAATTTATTAAAATCTGTTGTTATTTTTAATTTAATAGAATAAATCTATAACTTTTTAGACATACTAATAGAAAACTAATAATGGAAGGATGATTTTGTTTGAATCATTTGGAGCAGCACATTACAAATAATAATAACCTTGTATATGAAGACGTTAGAAATAAAATAACATCTATTATTTATAGCCTCCATTTTGACTGTTGTTATCATGTTGAAGACTGTATTATCGATTTACATAAACTACTATTAACATTAGACGATTTGGAAGGCTCTCTATAGTAATAAAAGAAGCCACAAATTTGTTGGCTTCTCCGTATTTCTATTATTAATCAATATATAATTCAGTCACTTGCACATGAGGTGGAAGTAAAGGGTGAGTTTTAATCATATTTACATTAGATTTCAACGTTTCTACTATATTATTAGTGTTTTGTAGCCATTCGCTAACACTATTTCCTGCAAATTCAGGCTTACAAGTTTTAAATAAATAATCTAGCTCTTGTATTTTATCTTTCATTTTTTTATTCTCATATATTCTACTTACTACTTCTTTTGTATTCCGTGCATATTTTTTTGAAGCAACTACAAAAATTTCTTCAATATTTTCTTTATAAACAGCTATAATTATTTCTCTCATTATCTCATCAAAATATTGTGAAATTAATGCCCCATTATTTTCTACTACTACTAAATTTTCAGGGTCCATAATATTAGCCTGTTTCATCAAAAATTCCAATTTGTATTCGCCATCTATTATGAATAGAGTTTTCTTTTTTCCATTTCTACACATTAACTTCACCTCAATTTTTGTCTAGGATAATTTACTTTGCAAATCAGCTGAAAGTTTAAACAGCATTACACGTTCTCCAGTTTTAGTACTAAGGTCGGTGTGAAAACTTACTACTTCTTCACCTGTAATATCTAGAATGATTTGTTTTAATTCATCCAAACCTGATTCTACCAAGCTATTACGGTGTTCTTTTACTGATAGTAGTCCTTCCTTATTTTTGCACACGGAGTATTCAGCTTTTGTCAGGATCCCACGTAAATCTACAATAATCATATCGCGTAATATATCAGACTTAACTGAAACTGATCCCCGTCCTAGATAACTCTTTTCCCAATGAGTTAATGCTTTACTTATTTCTGATTCCATAGTTCCTTTTGTTTTATCCATTGTTCCTATCCCCTATAAATAATCATTTTGTGATAACAGTTATAATACCATAACATCAAAGTAAATGATTATGACCAGCTTATCCATGTGCCATCAGAATCAATTGATGATAATCGAATCCAACCATGGTGTATTTTTTGAAGAAATGCTGGATTACTTTCTAATAGCCTTTGGATATGTTTTTTGGGGGCTTGAATCACTACCAATAAGCGCAAAGGTTCATGATAGGCCTCATCATCCGATTTCATAACAGACTGCCATGGAAGACCAAATAATAGATCACTTGCATTCCCCTGCATAACTCCTGCACCTGCAGTTATAGTTTGAGTAGTCTTGTTGCCACTTCCGTAATAATGAGGTGCTACAGTAGATGCAAAATATTGCAGGTTAATCCATTGTGCAACTTTAGCTGGTCCTGCAATAATTTTGGCCAGTATTTCACCATTCTCATCATACTTCCAATTATAATTATGAAGGAAAGCCCTACCTTCCAAATCACATGCTTCAGTAAGTTTACGTTCCCCAATGATAAATGCTGCATTACGGGACAATCCCCATTCCGGGCGTACCTCACTCCAGTCCTCTGCAAAACGTTGAATCTCTTCACTCGGATTTTTGCAATTTGTTTCTAAAGTAGGTAATTGAACGATTCTTTCTGCATTTGCTTCTTTTCGAACTTCTGGCAATTTTGTTTGTACATACTCTAATGATTCTTGTGCTTCTTCAGTAAGTTCTGGAACATAAACAAAATGAAGCTCATCGAGTGATGTGATATGCTCAGCTGCTACAAAAATAGTATCTTGAGGAATAATAATATGATCTTGTTTTAACATTTCTCTTACTTTAGGGAGATTACATAAAGTTGCTAATACACGTGCATTAAATGCACTAGAAGCTCCACCACATGCACCACAATCTAGAGAAGAAGAGTACGGATTATTTGTACTATGACTAGCATGACCACAAATAACAACTAATGGTGCAAAGTGATCTGTCAGCCCCATCATTTTCAAAGCTTGTCGTGCATAAAATAGTTGCTCTTTTTCAGAAAATCCTACTGGTAACTCAGCGTCAATTGTATGCATATGGTCAAGTGAAAGTTTTGTAGCTGGCTTGTGTAACCATTTTTCTCTCATCTTACGTATTGCTTTGCCAGCTTTCTGTGGCACAAAACTTCTCGCTAAGGTTTGTAAGCTTAGCCAAGGGCCACTAATCTCTGGCAATAATAAGTTTGTAAACATGTTATGTTTCATCGTATGGAATGTATGATTCAGAGAATTAGCTGTATTTTCACGTTCCTTATATTGTTTTAAGTCGGTATCAGATGCTGCCTCAACTACTTTATATTGAGGTTTAAACATAATAGGTAAAGATTCATGACTATGCTTACTTCCGAGTTTTGTTGTTTCAATCGGTAAACCAAAAAAGCCAGCTGTTCCAAATGTTTCGAAAGGACCAACTTTTTCTAGTTGTCGACGGAAAGGTTCTGATCGCACATCGATACAAAAAGCAAATTGTGCCTTAATAGAATCTGTTTGTACTTTTACTTTTCTTTGCTGTGATGAGATCATTTCTTTTATTTGAGATTCATATGTTTTCTCCCACGCCTCTAACCAAAGTCGACTGCAAACAAATTCATCAAAACGGTCAGCAAGTAACAAACGCGCTCTTGTTTCTGTAGCTGTTAATTTTGACCAATCAGAAATTTGCATATTGCCCCATCTAGTCCAATTGAGTAGCAATGACTCAATAGATACTTCCTCATCTTTTTGAGATTGTAGTGGGAGAAATGATTGAACCATTGCATACTCCATAGATACTCGAACTGCTAAATATTCTAATAATAGTTTTTCTTCTTGAGTAGATTGTTGAGAACGCCAAAGCATCATCCCAGCCCAACCTGGTAAAGCAAGTAAATGAGCTTCTAGATAATCTTGTCTTTGAGATTCAGGAACTTTTAAATCAATTAGCATATCCCTTAAAGCGTGTTCTGCATCTTCAGGTAAATGCTTCAATTGTTTACGCAAATGGTGATTTAGTGCTGGATCATATGGAACTATTTCCTTCCAAGCTTTATAAAACCCCTGTTCTCGATTAGGCATAGACCACACAGCTTGTGATTCATCCAAATACAATTTACACCATTTAATCATGTGTATATTTAGTTCCTCAGCTATTTTTTCTTTCCCCATCTTTTCGATACGTTGACTAATTGTAAGAACTGTATAATTTCGAGGGATTTGTGGTTTATAATGATTGAGTTTTAATGCTATTTTTTTTAATTCATCTTGTGAAAAATGATCATTTTGCTGATGAATCTTAAGTGCGTGAAGGCAGTATTGCTCAGCAACGCTTCTTGGTAATTCTAAACCTTGTCGATCAAGCCAAGCTGACACTCCTGCTTCTAAATATTTTGGATCAATCTTATCTTTTTCATATGCAGAAAATAGCATTTCTTTATTTGGGTAAATGTCTACATCACATGTATCTTTTAATCGACGCGCTACTTGTTCAAAGGTTTGGTGTTCTAATTCTGACCAAGGACTACGAGCTGCGAATTGGTTGATGTTTCCTAACGGTACGATTGTATCACTAGCGGCTTTCACTAAATCATTAATATCAAAACTAAGGTAATTATTTTCCTTTTCAAAGTTTAAATTTAATGCTGTACTCAATGTACGTTACCTCCTCGAGATAGTAATTGTGTCAGATATTTTGGGTGACTTTCTACTAAATTACCTTTCGGTTCACCTAAACGTATTAACCAAAGATAAATAGTAATTGATGTCTTGGAATTTTTACGAATTGACCATATTCCAATGACACTTGCAACGATTAAAATGCTTAAAAGTAAAATCCCCATAAAAATAGATTGTGTAGTTTCGCTCGGGATGACACCATACAAAAAACTATGGAATCCTGTATGCACTAATTGGAATATAATTGCCGCTCCAACAAATAAAATCGCTCCTACGATTCTTCCAATATGTCCAGCCCCAAAAGCAACAAGTTGTGTCCAAGCAAGAGCTACAGACCACCCTAAAATAATTGCACTTACGAATTGATACCCATCAGTAGGAGAAGTAAGCCAAAATGCAATGCCTAAACCTAATCCTAATACCCCACCGAATATCATCCAGATCACTGAAGAAAGTTGGCGTTTATGAACTATTGGTTCTCTTCGTTTAGCAGCTGAACCAGCTTGTAAGAATAACGTCGACTTAAACAGGCCATGTAATACTGCATGAGTAATGGCAGCTAAATATGCTCCTAAAGCACATTCGATTAACATGAATCCCATTTGTGCTATCGTAGAACCTACAAGTTGGCGTTTATAGTCAACTTGTACGAGCATAATCCCTGTTCCAACTAACACGGAAACACTAGATAGAATAAGTAAAACAACTTGTACTGAATCACCATTAAAAAGTGGTGCAAAACGTGTCAGCATGATACTTCCTGCATTTACAATACCTGCATGCATAACAGCTGAAATAGGTGTCGGAGCAACTACTGAGTCTAGCAACCACCGTTGGAAAGGCCATTGTGCTGCAGGAATAAAAATTGATAACAACAGTAAAAGATTAATCGATGTTTTCTCCCAAGTTTTGAATTGTTCGAGGCTTTCTTGACTTAGTATTTGTGACAAATGCCAATGCCCCGTAACTTGCTCAATCCATACAATTGCGATTAATAAGATCAACCAACTGATGGCAAAATATCTACTCGAAATCTTAGAAGCATGCCGAGCAACTTTCCATTCCTTCCTCATGCCGATTAGCAATACTAATCCAAGAAGTGTAACACCCCATCCAAGCATAAGTAATCGCAAATCATCACTTAACCATGCGAGAGAATCTGCAATTGTCATGACTGTTAATAATGCAAAATACTTTCGATAAGCCCGATTTCCAAATAAATAATGCACCGAATAACGTTGAACGATTAACCCAATGGTTAAAACAAATGTTGACCATAGCCATGATAAAGAATCAAAATGCCAAGGCCCTATTATCACGCTCTCATTATTAAAAACTAATGCCAATAAAGCAATAATTGGTGGTAATGCAATAATACCTATATGAACGCGTATATAACTTACAGGAATTCTTGGTACTAACAAGATTAATGCACTAACTACGGAAACAGCTAACAATATAAAAAATATTGTTATCCATGGAATCATCTCAAAAAAATTCAACATCCAACATCCTCCCCTTGAATGGATGAAAGGCAAATAAAATTCGCCAGTTATTCCTATTTTTAAAGAATAAAATATTTGATAAAACAAAAACCGATAATCTCTAAATTCAACGGATTACACCATTGAATTTTGGAAATTATCGGTTTACTTTTAACTAGCCCAAAAGGGTTTTTAATAGCCTACCTAATATTTATTAAGCTTCCTATTATTCTGGAAACTTTAAAATCTATTGTCGTATTGTTAGTATATAGATTAACTTTTTCAAATAGCCATATCAGATATAACTCTTTGCTAAAGCTCTATATATTTGAAGAAAACATCTTGTAAATGACTTCTTGAAAAAATGATACTATTAATGAAAGATTCTGTCAAGTTAAAGTATAAGACAGTTAGATGAAATACTTTTTGTTATACTACAGAAATGAGCTCATACATTTTTTCATATTTCCACACTATATTTATGTATGAAAATGATAATTATTATCAATAATATTTATAACAAAAGGGCATGTCTGAAAAAACCTTTTGAGACACGCCCTTTGCTATGAATGTTTGAAAGTAGGGCTGTCCTGTGGATTTCACTTAGACACCCAAGATATACTAAAATTACTTTCTTGGTTTAAATGTTTTACAATCTGTCTCCTCAGTAGTAGAGGCCTGTCCCCCTCTATTGCTGACTACATAAATTTCATGTGCAGTGCATTGATTTCCTTTTTGCCAAAAAGTACAGTTACTTACTTCACAAAGAACATCTTTTGCCATCGTACAACACCTCCTTCAAAGACTAGTATTGACAGGAATCACTATGATGATACTATATGCAATTGACGAAATTTCTCAATCTTCTTTCCTTCCATAAAAAAAACACAAAAAGACCTTTTGAGTCTTTTTGTGCTTTAAATACTTTTTCATTTCAAGTTATACTACTGCAACCCTCTTAATATTTCAAAGGAAATAATCTTAAACAAATATTATCCCATACCTGGAATCCAACCAGGTCTATTTAACATTTTCCACATTGGATCTGGTATAACAAGTTCTTTCTGTTTTGTTTGATCCATTTCAGTTGAAATATTGTGATCACCAGCTTCGGCTTTTTTGACCCAATCTGGTTCGATCAAAAGTTCTCGCCCAAGTGCAAGTAAATCGATTCCTGATTCACTTGCCTTTTCAGCATCTTCCAACGAATAAATAGAGCCAACTCCTATAAATGGAGTACGTCCATTAATCGTTTCCAACAAAATTTCAACACGTGATTTATTTTTATCTCCACTAAAGCGATGAGGTTTTGTAAAGAATTCTGTTTGTGAAACATGTAAATACGTTAATCCCTTATCTGCTAATGCATCAACTAGTTTCACAGTTTGGTCCATCGTGATTCCCGTTTCTTCTTCCTCTTCTGGTGAGAATCTGTAACCAACGACAAACGGTTTTGTCGCGTATTTTTCAACAACACGTTTTACTTCATCCACAATCTCTAATGGGAATCGCATACGGTTTTCGATAGAACCACCGTATTCATCTGTCCGACGATTGGTATAACCTGAGAAAAATTGTTGAAGTAAATACGTATTTGCTCCATGAATTTCAACTCCATCATACCCAGCTTCAATTGCGCGACGAGTAGTTTCTCCATACGCATTAATAATTTCTTTAATCTCTTCTATTGTTAAGGGACGTGGTGTCACATTGCCAGGAAAAGCAACGTCACTCGCACTTACAAGTTCGCCATTCGGTACTTCTTCTGGAATAGAACGTCTACCACCATGATAAATTTGTAATACTGCCTTTGCTCCACCTTCATGAATAGCATCAGCCACGCGTTTTAAACTTGGTATAAATTGATCAGCATATCCTGCAAACTGACCAGGGAAACCTTTTCCATTTTCTGCGACATATGTACAAGCAGTCACTACCATGCCAACACCATTCGAACGTCGTGCATAGTATGCCACTTCTTCATCTGATACTGTACCATCGGCATTACTAGAATAATTGGTCATTGGTGCCATAACAATTCGATTTCTTAAAGAGATACCATTTGGAAATGTATAGTTTTCAAACAAATTCATCAATTATCAGCTCCTCAATATAATATCTATAGGGATTCTTCAACCCTTTTATCCTTTCACCTTAAAGGCAATTGTTTACTTATATAATTTCAACATGGATAATATTTACTTATATCGTATCCATATAGATTTTATGTGTCAAAGAATTGGATTGGTTGTATCTTTTATAATCCAATCAGCTGCACTAAGTAAGTCTGGAAATACGGCATCAGCAAGAGAGTCACTTTCCCCAAGGAATATCCCTTTAGTTCCAGCTTTTTTTCCTGCCATTATATCTGTATCAGTGTCACCGACCATATAGGATTTGGTCAAATCCACATCATATTTGTAAGCAAGATCTTCAATCAGCTTGCTGTTTGGTTTTCGACAAGCGCAACCTTCTTTTGGCTTATGAGGACAATATACAACTTCGTCTATGATTGCGCCTTTCTTCTTTAACTCCTTTATCATATAATCATGAATCTGGATCAGTTGCTTTTCTTTCATAAATCCCAATCCTACTCCACCTTGGTTCGTTACGACAAATATGTAGTCAAAATAACCATTCAAATTTTTTATAGCCTCCGGAACACCTGGTAGAAAATATAAATCCTTTGGTTTATTCACAAATTTTACTCTCTTCGTTAAAACTTCATTGATCACTCCATCTCTATCGAGAAATACTGCTTTTTTCATCTACATCACACCCTTAATATTCTCTGGAGCTTAGTATTACCAGTAATATTGTTTTTAATAAATATGTGTCGTTATTGTTATGGAATGCTTTTAGGACCCAAATCATATAAAGTTCTGCTGTATTCACTCAACTAGTAGAATTTGTTAAAATATACTTAAATCAAGTCTCTGAAGGAAGATATGGATGGATCAATTACAAACACCGTTATTTGATGCTTTAGAAAAATTTAATAAGCTTACTAAAGTTTCCTATCATGTTCCGGGCCATAAAAACGGACAAGTCTTTTTAAAAAGAGGAAGCGAATTATATAATTCTGTGCTTTCAGTAGATGCGACAGAGTTGACAGGATTAGACGATTTGCATGCTCCTGAGGGGCCTATATTTGAGGCTGAGGCGCTCCTTGCAGATTTATATCATGCGAAAAAAAGTTACTTTCTCGTCAACGGATCGACCGTTGGAAATCTTGCGATGATTTTAGCAACTTGCACTGATGGAGATACGGTTATTGTCCAACGAAACTGCCATAAGTCCATTCTCCATGGGCTTATGCTAGCAAATGTGAAACCTGTCTTTATTACCCCTAGCTATGAGGAAAAATGGGGAATTGCTAGTGGAATTGATGCCAAAGTAGTAAGGGATGCCTTAACATTGTATCCCGAAACCAAGGCAATAATTTTGACTTATCCCAATTATTACGGGTTTGCTGGGGATTTATCCGAAATTGTCACATTGGCCCATGAAAGAGATATACCTTTATTAGTTGATGAAGCACACGGTGCACATTTCATACTAGGAGATTCTTTTCCTAATAGTGCACTGACTTTTGGGGCAGATTTAGTTGTTCAGTCTGCTCATAAAACTTTACCTGCCATGACAATGGGTTCTTATTTGCATGCCAATAGTTCATTGATAGATGTACAAAAAGTTGAATTCTATTTGCAAATGTTGCAATCGAGTAGCCCCTCTTATCCAATCATGGGATCACTTGATTTGGCACGGGCCTATTTAGCTTCCTATACGAAAATAGATCAACAATTATTAATGAAAAAGATTGCTTTATTTAAGGAAAGCCTAGCTACTATTCAGGAAATTGAACTATTAGAACCATCAGCACAATTTAATGCAGATCCTTTGAAAGTGACGATCCAGTCAAAAAGAGGCATCTCCGGATTTGAGCTACAATCTTTTCTTGAAGAAAAAGGAATCTATACAGAACTAGCAGATGCTCGAAATGTCTTATTTGTTTTGCCTTTGTTAAAAAAAGACGCAGATTACCCTTTTCGCCAAACCGTTCACTTAATCGCAAATGCAGTAAAAGGACAAATCGGAAACCATATTGATGTTATAAATTATAAAAAATCAAATGAAATTACGGCACTATCTATATCCTATGCCGAGATGAAACAGACTATCACAAAACAAGTGCCTTTTCATGAAGCCATTGGAAAGATTTCAAGTGAAATGGTGATTCCCTACCCTCCAGGGATTCCACTTATTATGGCAGGTGAGCTTATTACTGAAGAAAAAATAAATTCTTTAATGAACTTATTAGCACTGCATTGTCGCTTTCATGGTGGAACATTTATAAAAGAGGGGAAACTAATCGTTTACGACAAAAGCTAAAAAAACTCCTTTGCAGATTTAAACTGCAAGGAGTTTTTCATTTTGATATCAAACCTATTTTAAGTTACCAGGTACTGATTTCATGATTCGTCCAGATTTCACTTTACTTACTGGAGAAGTTGCAGGGCGTAAAACGCGCATCCCTTTCACCTCCTTTCTATAAAGAGGCCAATTATTCTTTTTATATCACAAATTAAATTATACTTAAAAATTATTGAACTGTTTGAAGGCTATTTTTCCAAACAAGATTTAATACTTTTTTGATATTTTTCTTTTCTGAAGGACAAGGTCTTTCACCAGATACTACACGATACCATGGACAGTGATTTCCTTGACATACTGGACGATAAAAACAAGATTGACATACTGAATCTGTTTCTTCACCAGACATTACCCAAGAAGCAATTTTGTCATAGTCAAGATCCATTGTTCCATCCGCATGAATATGTCCAACATGGTTGACTTCTTCATCTAGTACAGTCGTACATTTATATAATTGACCATCAGAACCAATGACCATTGCATTTGGTTTTGCTGCATAACAAACGGAAGCTGTTGGCATAAGTGAGCCAGTAATCATATTACTCATGCTAAGCCCTTCATCCATTGCTGTTTCAGTGAATTCCCAGATTTTTTTATTGGCAGTAATATGAGTACATGTAGGGATTTCATCATTATGTTCCCCACCCCATCTACCGACTGGACGGAAGAATAGACCAAAACGTTTGTCATCTGCAAAATATTCTTTTAAAAACTGGATCAAATCGCCAGTTTCTTGTAAATTATCTTCATCGAAATTGACACGAATGGTCATATCAAATTGTCCATCTACTTCTCTAATTGCTTTTAGATTTTCGATAATTCTTTCAAACGTCCCTTGACCGCCAGCCATATGACGACGACTATCATGAACTGCTTGAACACCATCAATTGTCACCATGTATTGACGTACTTCCCAAGAAAGTAACTTTTCAAACACTTCTTTTGTTAAGAAGAAACCATTTGTAACAATATCAGCAGAATAATCGATTTTGTTTTCTTTTGCTTCTGCCATGAACGTATTGGATAATTCTTCTATAATCCCTAATTCGAGTAGTGGTTCACCGCCGAACCAGCTAATATGTAAATTATTTAATGTATTTGCTCGTTCTTTTACTAATGCTTTTATACCGCTCTTCGTTTCATCTGTCATTTTTCCACGTGCAAATGTTTCATAACAATACGTACAACGGAAGTTACATTGTTCGGTTGTCATCAAAATAAGGTGCAACATATCTGTGCGGTGCATCGATTGGTGCAAATACTCAGCTCTTCTTTTTTCATCTACATTTTCAGGAACGATAAATCCATTATCGAATAGAGCTTTTTTTACATCACTATCTAAAACCTCTGTACCAGTTCTTTTTAAGGAACCCATAACCTCTGCTTTTTCTTTATCTGTAAAATCAACAATAGCACCCGTATAGCTATTGTATAAAATGACACCACCATCATCTGTTTTAGACAATGCATTAAACTTTGATGGTACATATCTGTTGTTATTCTCCAAAATTCACAACCCCCTTGTTCAATCATTTTTATTCTTTTTCTAACACTTCTATTCCCAAGATGTACTATTATTTTTTCTTTAAAAATAGCAAGATATTAGAAGTATAAAAATGAACAGTTAATGTAAAAACTACTTCATCATTAAAATTAGGAGCAGTTAATAATATCTTACCATAAAACTAGATATCAGCAATTCCAAATTGTTTTAAATGTTAGTAATGCTTCATTTATTAGAAAGATTCAAACGATTCAAGCTAAAACTTTGCAAAATTCAGAAGCAAGATATTATTAATAAGGCCAATCTTATTTTATGATTCCCCTTGAAAAGTCCTTTCTCTTATGACTGCCCCAAATCTCTTTTAATTCAAAAATTTGGTGTAAAAAATAGTAAGGTACCATCTCTCCATCTTCAACCATTTGCATTAGTTCCTGCTGTTCTACCCATTTAACAGCCTGTACTTCTTCTTCCTGTAATTGTAGTTCTTCAATGTTTACATCTTGGGTAATCATATAATAATCATCAAATCCATTAGGGAAATTTATCGTAAATCGTGGTCTTTCATTTGATAGGTTAATAACTAGTCCTAATTCTTCCTTTACTTCCCTTTCTGCCGCATTTTGACTAGTATCTCCTGCTACTGCAGAACCAGCAGCTGATAAATCCCACATATTTGGCCATCCTTTTTTCCAAGGCTGTCTTTGTTGGATTAATAACTGATTTTTACTATTAAAGATACAGACATGGACTACCAGATGATAGTCTCCTTCATCCATTTGATCCCCTCTTCTATGTAATCTACCGGTTAGTCTACGATTTATATCATAAACATCCCATAATTCATCTTCATTTTCTCCTCTTGTCATAGTGCATCCTCCTTTAAAAATTAAATTACTTATGCAAAAAATTTTATTAACCAAACAATACTATAAATTAGGATACTAACTAAAATAAATCCTGCCATAAAATATGAAAAACTTTTTAGCAAACATTTACCTACTTCGTAAATAGTTGTTGCTAATTCATCAACTATTCTTCTCATCCCCATATCCCTCCCTAGCTAAGTATATCGTAAGGTCCTTATATATTTTATAATTACCTGTTATAACACAACTAATATTTATGACATTGCAATCCTGTAAAAAAAGTGGTATCATTCCATTAAATTAAATATTCACTTATTTCAATATTTTCTTTGAAGTAAGGATAGAGGAGCAAAAACCATTAGTACACAATTGGAGGATAATGAGATCCGTTGATGATTGTGAAAAGGGGGATTTGCCGAAGTGGAGAGAACCTCATTTTTCTCGAAGCTGGTTCTGTTGTTGAATAAATACAGAACTGTCATGTAGTTATCTATATGGAGGGCTATCATACGCACAGAAATGAAACTGTTTCTACTGCAACAACGTAGCCTCGTTGTTGCTTTTTTGCGTTAACTTACTAATTGCCCTTCTCCCTCTAGTTTATTTATATAAAATAATGAAGGATGTGGAGAAGTATGAATTTTGGACAAATTTTAACGGCTATGGTGACACCATTTGATCAGAAAGGTGAAATCGATTTTCCTGCTGCAGAAAACTTGATAAATCATTTAATCGCAAATGGCACAGATGGGATTGTAGTGGCTGGAACAACAGGTGAATCTCCTACACTATCTACAGAGGAAAAAGTAGAATTATTTAAATTTGTTGTGAGAATAGTGGACGGAAGAGTTCCTGTTGTAGCGGGTACAGGATCTAATAATACAAGTGCTTCAATTGAATTGACAAAACAAGCTGAAAATGCTGGTGTCGATGCAATTATGCTAGTCGTTCCTTACTATAACAAACCTTCTCAAGAAGGATTATATCAACACTTTAAAGCCATCGCTGAAGAAACAACACTGCCAATCATTTTATATAATATTCCTGGCCGCAGCGTGATTAATATGGCAGTCGATACAACTGTACGCCTAGCTCAAATTCCTAATATCGTTGCGATTAAAGATGCTAGTGGTAACTTAGATGCAATGGCTGAAACCATTAGCCGAACACCCGAAGATTTTGCAGTATATTCTGGTGATGACAGTTTAACATTACCTGCACTATCAATTGGTGCCACAGGTGTCATTTCCGTTGCATCACACATTATTGGCAACGAAATGCAAGCAATGATTTCAAAATTCAAAAATGGCAATACAACAGAAGCTGCTCAAGATCATCGTAAGCTTCTACCAATTTTCAAAGGATTATTTGCCGCTCCAAACCCATCACCGGTGAAAGCAGCATTGAATATTAAAGGAGTCCCAGTTGGTGGCGTTCGCTTACCTATTATTCCTTTAAATGATGAAGAGACATGCGCTTTACAAGAAGTATTGAAAGTAGTGGATGAAAAAGAAGAAATAACATTATAAGTAAATCTTCATTTACTATCAGTATTTATATTCAACAAAGCTCACGCATATCAAATAAGATAAGCGTGAGTTTTTTATTTGGAGTTTCAAAGTTCGGTTCTATACTAATTGTTGGGGTTGTCA